>NZ_JBHWIW010000058.1:0-47995 GCF_042731955.1 Streptomyces sp. NPDC059828
GCCTGTCGTGCGGGGCGCCGCGGTCCGTGCTTCCAGGGCTTCGGGTTCGGGGGCTTCAGGGGCTTCAGGGGCTTCAGGGGCTTCCAGGGCCCTCATACCCCCGCGTGCGTGGGCTCGCGGAGCACCACCGTCTCGCTGCCGCTCTCGCGCACCCGCCACAGCCACCGGATGTCCCGCGCGAACGACCAGGCCAGCGCCGCCAGCGCCATCAGCACCATGACGGCCGAGACCTCGACCGGCACGATCCCGGAGCCCGCCACGAGAAGCACGATGCCCTGGAGCGCGGCGACCGTCTTACGGGCCATGCTCGGCGGCAGCGGGCCGTTCAGCCACGGCAGGAACCGGGCCGCCGCGACGAAGACGTACCGCATCGCACCGATCAGCAGCACCCAGGGCCCCAGCGACATCGCGACATGGACGCTGAGCACCAGGATGAGGAAGGCGTCGACCTCCATGTCGAAGCGCGCCCCCAGGGAGGACTCCGAGCCGGTACGCCGGGCCACCTGCCCGTCGACGCAGTCGAGAACCAGTGCCACCGCCGTCAGGGCCACCATGACCGCGAGCGACGGATGACTGACGAAGGGGCCCGTGAGGGGGGATCCGCTCACGAAGGAGTCCGCGACAAGCGCGGTCACGCCCCCCACCAGCACCGTCCGCGCCAGCGTGACGCCGTTGGCGGGCCCGAAGGAGACCCGCCGGGGCCATGACCGGCGCAGCGCCCGTGTGAGTACCGCCCAGGTGGCGAACGTGAAGGTCAGGCCCGCCAGCCAGCCCGCCGGCCCCAAGCCGATCACGGTGCCGAGCAGGACGAGCAGGAGTGTCTGCGCGCCCGCCCCCGCGGTCGTCTCGGGGCGCACCAGTCTGGCGTCGAAAGTGCCGCTCAGGGCCACTGCGTAACCACCCTCCGGCTGTGTGGCAGAGTCGATGAACGCCGCGTTCCGTATCGCGGCCCTCATGATTTTCAGAACGTAAACCGGAACCGGAGTGTTCAGCGGGAGGCACCCAATGGAGTCCGCAGCGTCACCGAGCGGGTCGTCGCACGCGCCGTCGGCCGAGCCGTCGAACGAACGCGCGGCGCGTGCTTTCTGGCTCGACTCCCCCGGCAGCGGCGACCTACGCCAGGTGGTTCTGGCGGCCCCGTCGGGCGACGAGGTCCTGGTCCGGACGCTGTACTCAGGGATCAGCCGCGGCACCGAGAGCCTGGTGTTCCGCGGTGGTGTGCCCGAGAGCCAGTACGCCGAGATGCGGGCGCCGTTCCAGGAGGGGCAGTTCCCGGGGCCGGTCAAGTACGGCTATCTGAACGTCGGACTGGTCGAGGAGGGGCCGCGGGAACTCGTCGGCCGCACGGTCTTCTCGCTCTTTCCGCACCAGACCCGCTTCGTGGTCCCGGCGAGCGCCGTGACCCCGGTGCCGGACACCGTGCCCGCCGAACGGGCGATCCTGGCCGGGGCGGTGGAGACCGCCGTCAACGCCCTGTGGGACGCGGCGCCCCTGGTCGGCGACCGGATCGCCGTCGTCGGCGCGGGCATGATCGGCTGCTCCGTGGCCCGGCTGCTGGCCCGCTACCCCGGGGTCCGGGTCCAGCTGGTCGACGCCGACCCGGCGCGTGCCGCCGTCGCCGAGGCGCTCGGCGTCGACTTCGCGCTCCCCGCCGACGCCCTGGGCGGCTGCGACCTCGCCGTACACGCCAGCGCCACGGAAGCAGGACTGACCCGCTCGCTGGAGCTGCTCGCCCCGGAGGGCACGGTCCTGGAACTGAGCTGGTACGGCGACCGGCGCATCAGCCTGCCGCTCGGGGAGGCCTTCCACTCCGGACGTCTCGTGCTGCGGGGCAGCCAGGTGGGGCGGGTGTCCCCGGTGCGGCGCTCCAGCCGCACCTACGCCGACCGGCTCGCGCTCTCGCTTGAGCTGCTCGCCGACCCGGCCTTCGACGCGCTCATCACCGGCGAGTGCGCCTTCACCGAACTGCCGTCGGTGCTGGCCCGTATCGCATCCGGGGAACTGCCCGGAATGTGCCACCGGGTGCGCTACGAATGATGCGTATGAGTACGACCGGTGCGACCGGCGGGACCGGTACGAACCGGGCCTCTGAACGCGGCGTACGCTCCGGCCGTACTGAATGACACGGGCCCTAGCGGCCAGGAGTACCGACCGGAGGACACAGCCGTTGTTCAGCGTCACCGTCCGCGAACACCTCATGATCGCCCACAGTTTCCGCGGGGAGGTCTTCGGACCAGCGCAGCGTCTGCACGGAGCGACCTTCCTGGTCGACGCCACCTTCCGCAGGCCCGAGCTGGACGACGACAACATCGTCGTGGACATCGGCCTCGCCACCACCGAGCTGGGCAAGATCGTGGGCGAGTTCAACTACCGCAATCTGGACGACGAGTCCGAATTCGCCGGGATCAACACCTCGACCGAGTTCCTCGCCAAGGTGATCGCCGACCGGCTGGCCGGCCTGGTGCACGCCGGGGCCCTCGGTGAGGGCGCCCGCGGGCTGACCGGGATCAGCGTCACGCTGCACGAGTCGCACATCGCGTGGGCGAGCTACGAGCGGGCCCTGTGACCAGCGCTCACGCTTCACTGGTGCGGATCGTGATGCCGGCCGGCGTCCACGACCCCGCCACGCCGAGCGGCGGCAACGCGTACGACCGCAGGGTGTGCGCGGACCTGCCCCGGATCGGCTGGCAGGTGGACGAGCAGACCGTGCCCGGTGACTGGCCCCGGCCGGACGCCGCCGCGCGGACGGCACTGGCCCGGATCCTTCGGGAGTCGCCGGACGGGAGCCTCGTGCTGCTGGACGGCCTGGTGGCCTGCGCCGCACCCGACGTGGTCGTCCCGGAGGCCGTACGGCTGCGCCTGGCAGTGCTGGTGCACCTTCCGCTGGCCGACGAGACGGGACTCGACCCGGCCGAGGCCGCCGCCCTGGACACCGCGGAACGCCGCACACTGCGGGCGGTCCCCGCGGTGGTGGCCACCAGCGACTGGGCGGCGGCACGCCTGGTGCACCACCACGGACTCGACCGGCGGCGGGTCCATGTCGCCGCCCCCGGAGCCGATCCGGCCCCCCTGGCACCAGCACCCGGCACGGCGGGCGACGGCAGCGACGCGTCCCCCCGCCTGCTGTGCGTCGCGTCGGTGACCCCGCGCAAGGGGCAGTACGAGCTGGTGGAAGCCCTCTCGGCGGTCGCCGAACTGCCGTGGAGCTGCGTGTGCGTCGGCGGACTGGGCCAGGACCCGGAGTACGTGTCCCGGCTGCGGGCGCTGATCGCGGAGCGCGGGCTCGGCGACCGGGTACGGCTCGCGGGCCCGCAGGCCCCCGGACCCGAGCTGGACGCGTACTACGACAACGCGGATCTGCTGGTGCTCGCCTCGCACGCGGAGACCTACGGCATGGTCGTGACCGAGGCGCTGGCCCGGGGGGTCCCCGTGCTGGCCACCGCCGTCGGCGGACTTCCGGAAGCCGTCGGGCTGGCACCCGACGGGAGCGTGCCGGGCGCGCTCGTACCGCCGGCCGACCGGCCGGCCCTCACCGCGGCACTGCGCCACTGGATCGGCGACCCCGGCGAACGCCGCCGATCCCGGGCCGCCGCACACGGTCGGCGCACCGCGCTGACCGGCTGGGACTCCACGGCGCGCGGAGTGGCCGCGGCGCTGGACCGACTCCGCGAAGACTCCCGGGAGGCCGCATGACCACGATGGACACCACCGATATGGCAGGCACGAGGCCCCGCTTCGCCCCCGAGTGGCTGACGCTGCGCGAGAGCGCCGACTCCGCCGCCCGCGCGCCCGAACTCCTCGACCCGCTGCGGCAGCACATGGCCACGCGGACGGACACCCCACTGGTGATCCGGGATCTCGGCTGCGGCACCGGCTCGATGGGGCGCTGGCTGGCTCCCCGGCTCAGCGGCCCGCAGCACTGGATCCTGCACGACCACGACCCCGAACTGCTGGAGCTCGCCGCGGCGCAACTGCCGCGTACGGCCGCCGACGGCAGCCCCATCACGGTCGCGACCCAGCGCGGTGACATCGCCCTGCTGGACACCGCGGCCCTCGCCGGCACCTCGCTGGTGACGGCGTCCGCCCTGCTCGACCTGCTCACCCGCGACGAGTTGGACGCCCTCGCGGCGGCCTGCGCCGGGGCCCGCTGCCCGGCGCTGCTGGCGCTGTCGGTGGTGGGCCGGGTCGACCTCGAACCCGCCGACCCGCTGGACACCGAGATCACCGAGGCGTTCAACGCGCACCAGCGCCGGGTCGACCAGGGACGCCGGCTGCTCGGCCCGGATGCCGTCGCCGCGGCCTCGGTCGCCTTCGCCCGCTACGGGATGACCGTACGGGTGCAGCCGAGCCCCTGGCGGCTGGACGTCGCCCCGGTGACCGGAACCGCGGCCGACCCGGCGCATCGGCAGCTCACTGCCGAGTGGCTGCGCGGCTGGGTCGGCGCCGCCTGTGAGCAGCGACCGGACCTCGCCGCGGACGCGGAGGCGTATCTGCACCGCCGCCTGGAAGCCTGTGCCGCGGGCGAGCTGCGGGTCGCGCTCCACCACAGCGACGTACTGGCGCTGCCCGGAACGGCGGCGGGCGGGGTCTCATGACTCTGCGGGCGGTCAGGGGACGCCTCGGGATGCTCGCCGGGGCGGCCATCCTGGTGGGGATGCTGTGGTGGCAGGGCACCGGCGCCTTCGTCGCCGGTCTGCGCGGGATCGACCTCCCTGTCGTCCTGGCCGCCCTCGGACTCGGGCTGCTCACCACCGTGCTGAGTGCCTGGCGCTGGTGCCTGGTGGCCCGCAGCCTGGGCATCCGGCTGCCCCTGGGGCAGGCGGTCGCCGACTACTACCGCGCGCTGTTCCTGAACGCCGCGCTGCCCGGTGGCGTGCTCGGCGACGTGCACCGTGCCGTGCGGCACGGGCGCAGCGAAGGCGATGTCGGCCGGGGCGTACGGGCGGTGGTCCTGGAACGGGTCGCCGGCCAGGCGGTGCTGATCGCGGTCGGACTGCTGCTGCTGGTCGGGCGCCCCACGCTCGCGCCGGGCGACACGGGCCGGGCCGTCGGTGACCTGGCCACCTCGCCCGGTGTGCTGGCCGTACTCGCCCTGGGGTGCGGGTCCGTGGCCCTCGCCGTACGCCTACTGCGGCGCAGGCCCGCGAAGTCGCGCTGGGGACGGGCTCTCCGAGCCACGCTGGCCGAGGCCCGCGGCGGTCTTTTCGCCCGTGGCAGCTGGCCGGGTGTGCTGGTCTCGTCGGTGGCCGTACTGGCCGGACATCTCGGCTTGTTCCTGGTCGCCGCCAGGGCCGCCGGGGCGACCGCCCCGGCCTCCGAACTGCTGCCGCTGATGGTGCTGGCGCTGCTGGCGATGGCCCTCCCGCTGAACGTCGGCGGCTGGGGGCCCAGGGAGGGCGTCACCGCCTGGGCCTTCGGAGCCGCCGGCCTCAGCACCTCACAGGGCCTGAGCGTGGCCGTGGTCTACGGGCTGCTCGCCTTCGTCGCCAGCCTGCCCGGTATCGCCGTCCTCGTCGCCCAGTGGCTGGGCCCCGTCCTGACCGGACCTCGCCGCACGCAGGTCGAGTTCGAAGAGGGTGTCCTCGCCGAGGACGGCCCGTCGCACCGGGGGCCGCAGGGCGTCACGCATCCGTGCGGGCCCGGGGAAGGCCAGCCCGGGGACCCCGTCTCCGAGCAGGACGGGAGCCACGGTCACGTAGAGCCGGTCGAGCGCGCCCGTGTGCAGGAAGCGGGACACCGTCACGCCGCCGCCCTCGACGAGCAGCCGGCCGAGGCCGCGGCGGGCGAGCTCGTGCACCAGGCGGCGCGGGCCGAAGGCCGCGCGGTCCGGCAGGACGAGTACGTCCACTCCCGCGCCCACGCCGGAGGCACCGCGCTCGCCGTCGGCGCCCAGCACCCACAGGGTCGGGGCGGCGCCGTCGGTGAACACCTTGTGCTCCAGCGGCACCCGGCCCTGCGGGTCGAGGACGACACGCACCGGGTTGGTCCCGGCACAAGCGCGCACCGTGAGCTGAGGGTTGTCGGCGACCGCGGTCCCGGCTCCGACCAGCACCGCGTCGGCGAGTGCGCGCAGCCGGTGCAGATGGCAGCGGTCCTCCTCGCCGGTGACGTAGTCGGCGTCCCCCGTGCGGCTGGCGATGAACCCGTCCAGGCTCTGCCCGAGTTGCGCGAAGGTGAAGCGGGGGCCGGCCAGACACAGCGACAGATAGCGGTCGGCGAGGTCATCCGCCTCCGGCAGGGCGTTGGGCCAGTGCCACCGTCCGTCCTCGCCGGTGCGGAGCCCGGCGCCGGATGCGTCCGCCTCCGTGCGCACGGTGAGCAGCCGCCGCCAGGCCCCGGCCGTGTCGAGCGGGCCGTTCATCGCGCCTCCCGCAGAACATCGGTCGATTTCGCAGGAACAGCAGGACCAGCAGGACCGGTGAGAAGTGAAAAGTAATCACCGAACGATTCAACGAGACCGGCGAGCAATTGCTTTCCCTTTTCCGCGGAAGCCATTGAAGGCCGGCCCACGACACCGGATTCCGTGTAGGCATTCATGCCGAGAGTGAGCAGATGCTGCCGGTCGTCGGCGAGAAAGTCGGATGCCTCATAGCCGGGGCGGACCAGTTCGGGATGGTCGTGCAACAGGATCGACGTCTCGACCTCACCCGCGTGCATATCGCTGTGCGACGAAGTCCGCACCCCCGCACGCTCCCGCGCCGCACTCCAGTCGCCGGACCCAGGGAACAGCGCCATGCGCGTACCGGTGCCGGCCGACTCCTGAACCACGTTGCGCAGCACGTAGTTTCCGCCATGACCGTTGATCAGTACGAGATCGTCGATACCGGATCGGCGCAGCGATTCGGCGATGTCCCGTACGACGGCGAACAGCGTGGCGGCGGAGATGCTGACGGTTCCCGGCCAGCCGGCGTGCTCGTGTGAGCAGGAGATCGTCACAGGTGGGAGGCAGTGCACCGGGTAGGCGGCGGCGATCTCACGGGCGATGGCACAGGCCACCACCGTGTCCGTCATCAGCGGGAGGAACGACCCGTGTTGCTCGAAACTGCCGATGGGCAGGATGGCCACGGAAGCCCGCCCGTCCCTCACATCGTCCGTCGTCGTCTCCAACGGCAGCAGACCCAATGCAGGGAGTCGCACATGCGGGCCACCCATCTTTCCCGACCCTTTCACTCTTCCTCTTCATGCCAGGTGATTGGGAGATCAGTTGGAAACTTCTCGCCGATTCCTGGCCCCGCAGCAGAGGTTACCCGATATGATCTGGCCATGATAGATACCGATGGCTCAAACGTGGACACGGTAGGTGCATCCTGCGTGGAACGCAGGGCAAATGTCCGACTGTCCACCGTACACGGTGATTTTCTCGCCGTCGGCTACCTGGACCGCATTCGCGGCGACGAACAAATCGCTTTGGTTTACGGCGACATCGAGGGAGAGGGCGCGCTCACCCGTGTCCATTCGGAGTGCCTGACCGGAGACGCCTTCGGCTCCAAGCACTGCGAGTGCGGTGACCAACTGGACGCCGCCCTGCGCGCGATCGTGCGTGAGGGCCGCGGGGTGCTCCTGTACCTCCAGGGTCACGAGGGCCGCGGTATCGGCCTGCTGGCCAAACTCCAGGCGATGCAGCTCCAGGCCGAGGGCCTGGACACCGTCGAGGCGAACCTCGCGCTCGGGCTCCCCGCCGACGCCCGCGACTTCCAGGTCGCGGCGGACATGCTGCACGACCTCGGAGTGCGGTCCGTACGGCTCATGTCGAACAACCCGAGAAAGCGCGAAGCGCTCCTCAAGCACGGCATCGAGATCGCCGAACAGGTGCCGCTGCTGACCGCCCCACGCGAGGAGAACATCGCCTATCTGCGGACCAAGCGCGAGCGGATGGGTCACCTGCTGCCCCATCTGGACCGCCTGGAGCAGGCCTCCGGCCAGGGCTGAAGCCCACCAGGGTCCGGCCAGTCCCCGGGGTGCGGCCGGACCCGGGCCACCCCTTGCCGCCGGCGCCGTTGCCTGATTGGGTACGCGGACACGCGGGGGACAAGGCGGGCCAGGGGAGACGACGGCATGGAACCGACGGCCGGGCAGCACATACGAGGCACGCTGCCCAGCGGCCTCGACACGGCGATACGCGGCACCGCCGAGGACATCGCGGCGCTCCTGCGCGGCGCCGCCGACACCAGCGGCCCCGTGCCCGGCTCCGAGTGGACCCTCGGGGAGGCGGCGGCGCATCTGGCGCAGGCCAACGAGCTGATGGCCGATGTGGCGGCCGGCCACGACCGCAGCCATGGCGACGGCACCCCGCAGAGCCTGGCCGAGGCCAATGAGCGTGCGCTCGCCGCGTTCGGTGAGCGCGGGGCCGAACCGCTGGCCCGGATGATCGTGGACCAGGCCGAGGCCTTCCTCACCGCCGTGGAAGAGCTCCCGGCGGACCGGACCCTGGTCACCCCCCTGGGCCCGATGAGCCCCGCCGACCTGGGCGCGTATCTGCTGACGCACATGCTGGGCCACGGCTACGACATCGCCCGCGCCGTGAGCCGCCCGCACATGATCGACCGCACCCGCGTCGAGCTGGCCCTGCCCTTCCTGATCACGGCCATGCCCCGTGTCGTCAACACCCCTGCCGCGGCAGGACTTTCCGCCCGCTACACCATCCGCCTGCGCGGCGGCGCCACCTTCGGCGCCACGTTCGCCGACGGCGCGGTGACCGTGTCCCCGCAGCCCCCGCAGCACCCCGACTGCACGATCCTCACCGAGCCGGTCGCCTTCCTCCTGATGGCCCTCGGCCGCCGGGGCCCTTGGGGCGCCATGGCCCGCGGAGGGGTCCTCGCCTGGGGCCGGAAGCCGTGGCTCGCACCTCGATTTCCCCTGCTGTTCACGGCGCCCTGAGCGGCGACGCCCTTCATCGCCCCTCCCTGTCAGAGGAGTTGAGGTCGGGCACGGTCCGAGTGGTTTGCTCGGTCCGGAAGCTCACCTGCTGCCGCGACCGGAACCAAGGGCTGTCCCGTAGACCCTTGTCCAGGCTCAGAGGCGATCGCCGGGCAGCGCGCGGTACGCATCGCGCAGTGCGATGAGCCGGGGATGGCGGTCGGCCATCCGGGCACCGTCGATGCGGGACAGCGGCCGGACGCCGACGGCCGCGTTCGTGGCGAACGCCGCCTGCGCGCCCTGGGCTTCGGCGACGGTGACCGGTGCGACGGTGTGCTCGGCGAGTCGCTGGAGGAGCGCCATGGTGACCCCGGGCAGCACATCGGCATCGGGCCACACGATGCCCGCCCCGGTGAGGAAACCGACGTTCCAGGTGCCGCCTTCGCTGACGACGCCGCCCCGGCTGGTGAAGAGGGCGTCGTCGAAGCCGTCGAGCTGTGCGGAGCGGCGGGCGTGCAGTGAGCCGAACAGACCGAGGTGCTTGACCGTCGGTACGTCGCGTTCATAGCGGACCGTCTTCGCTCGCAGCGGTGCCAGGGGGAGCGCCGCCGCGGGTCGGGTGGTGACGAGGATGTCCGGGCTGTCCGCGCCGGAAGGGTGACCGATGTCGATTCCGGGATCGAAGACGGTGACCCGGACGACGAAGGAGCCTGCCTTGTCCCCGGCGGCGTGGCGCACGTGATGGCGGACCCGGTCGAGGTCGAGCTCGGTACCGAAGACGGTCCGGCAGTCCCGGGCCAGCCGCGCCAGATGCAGATCGAGGCCGCGCACACGCTGGTCGTCGACGCGCATGCTCGTGAAGTGCCCGTAGTTCGTGAGCCCGAGGGTCAGGAGGGCCTCGTGCTCCACGGGCCGTCCGTTGAGTTCCGCCATGGCGCCAGCATGTCAGCCGGGGCCGGCAGCGCCCGGACGGGACCTCGGGCGCCCGCTGACGGGTGCACCCGTCAGCGGGCGAGGAACATATAGGTGTTCTGGAGTTCGTCCTGGACGACGTGCGCCTCGCCGTCCACCGTCCGCACGCGCAGGTCCTCCTCCGGGGTCCGCACCTCGAACCGCCAACCGTCCGGGAGGCTCAGGCGATCGCGGAGCGTGGCCAGGGAGTCGAGGGTCAGGCTGTCGTCCACGATGTGGGCGTAGGCCTGAAGGACGTACGTGCGGCCGTCGGAGGCGTTCAGCGCGTAGATCGGCTTGCCCGCGGTCAGGAGGTACTCCGTGTCCCGTTTGACCATGATGTCGACGTAGGGCTTCCTGGGCGTGGCGCCCGTGGGATCCGTCTCCGCGGGGATGTTGACCTCGGCCACCAGCCGGGCGTCGACACCGTCGAAGGTGGTCACCCCGCCCACCGCGTACGCCGTGAGCTCGTCGATGGCCCAGTAGCGCGGCCCGTTCAGCAGCACCATGGGCACCTTGAACTGTTCGGCCAGCGCCCCGGGGTCGAGCCCGTTCCACCAGTCCTGCGGGCAGTCGTTGAGTCCGAGCGTGTTGTAGACGGCCGCCTTGAGCCCGTCGGACCCGTTGCCGCTGGGGGAGATCAGCAGGATCTCGCCGTAACGCGTGCCCCGCAGACCACTGATGTGGCGGGGTGCCTCGGTCGTACGGGTCATGGCGCCTCCCTCTCGGCTTCCCCCGAACATCCCGTACCCCTCAGGATCCATCAGGCCGAAAGGGGGCGCCACCCAAGGCGTTACCGACCGTGACTGACCGGAGTCAGTCGTCGATGCGCTCCATCACCTCGCCCAGGTCGACGAACTTGAAGCCGGTCGCCTCACGGTCACCCTGCACCGGGGTGTCATGGCCGTCCTGGACGACGAGCAGCCCGTGCGGATACCTCCTGCCGAGGGGCGCGTTGAGCACGGCAGCGCCGTCGCACTCCTCGGAGCCGTCCAGGGCCGCCGACGCGGCGGTGATGCGGAAGCCGCCCTCGTACTCGTTGTGGTCGCCCAACTCCCTGTCGTAGAGGGCGAAGGTGTTGTCGCCCTGGCTGGAGGCCAGCAGGTATCCGTCGCCGTCCGGCTCGGTCAGCAGCGTCAGGCCCTCCACGTCGGCGGCGAGGCGGGAGCCGCCGTAGCCCGGGTCGGTGCCCGGGGCGCACTCCTCGGTCTGCTCGTCGTACACACCGGGAACGCCGTACTCGCGGACCTTGTCGACGAGCTCGGGAGTGCCCTTGAGGTCGGCCCTGACCCGCCAGATGCCCACGTCCTCCTGGCCCGCGTAGAGCATCCCGGTGGCGGGGTCCACCACCATGCCCTCGACCTGGGGCAGCTCGTCCGGCTCGGCGCACGGGGTCCAGGAGGTGCCGTTCGGAAGACGGAAGGCGGACGGGAGGTCGAGCGTGCGGACGGTGCGGTAGGTGACCGTGCCGGTCCGGGTGGGGGTGATTTCGATGAGGGCCACGGTGGTACGGTTGCGTCGGCTCACGAGGGCCCAGGAACGGCCGCTGGCCCTGTCGGTCCAGGTGGCGAGGCCGTACGCGGTCTTCTGGTCGTTGATCTCGTCCTGGTCCCGGGAGAAGACCGGGGGCGCGGCGGGGTCGGTGACATCGGTCAGCGGGCCGGCGCCGCGGCCGGACCGGTGGCGGTCGCCGTCGATGCGGTAGAAGCGCAGCCGGTCGTTGCCCCGGTCCGTGGTCACGGCGAGATCGGCCCGGGCGCCCTGGGCCCGGGCGCCCGGCAGCCGCAGGCCCTGGACCAGGTCCACGTTGTTGAACCGGCCGGGGGCGTCGTCCGGGCGCCCCGGCCGGGGTGCCGCGATGGACTGGATCTGCCGTGCGTCGAGGTCGTAGACCCGCAGCCCGCCCTCCTTGGCCGTGGCGATCACCAGGCTGCGGTCCGGATCTGCGGGGTTCCGCCAGATCGCCGGGTCGTCCGCGTTGGCGTTGCCGCCCGCCTCGTCGTCGTACAGGGTGGGCGCCTCGGCACGCGGGGTGACGGCGGGCAGCGCGGGCGTGGGGTCCCAGGTGCGGGCCTCGGCGGGCACGCCCGCGGTGAGCACCGCAAGGAGCGTGCCCAGGGCGGCGACGCCGGTCGTCCTCAAGCTCACGTGGCACTCCTCGGTCTCAGTGACTGGACGGATACCCGCCGAGGGTGGGAGTGGGAGATGACGTCCCGGCGACCTCCGCACGGTGTTCGCATGTGCACGTCATGAACTCACCCGTCCTGGACTGTCCCGTCGGCAAGGGCGCACTATCGATGGTGACCGGTGCGGCAGTTGATTCCACCGGAGGTGACTCCACGATGAACACGTCCACCGAGAGTGCCCGGCACTCCCCTGCCCATGGTGCAGGACCGGCCCCGTACGCCGTCGGCGCCGCCGACGCCGGGCTGCTGCTCCTGAGACTGGCCACCGGCGTGATCCTGGCCGGCTACGGCGCCCAGAAGCTGTTCGGGGTGCTGGGCGGACCGGGCCTCGACGGCACCGGGAAGTGGTTCGCCGATATCGGCTACCGGCCCGGCTCCCTCTACGCGGGTCTGGCTGGAGCCTCCGAGTTCCTCGGCGGCATCGGCCTCGCGATCGGCTTGCTCACCCCGCTCGCCGCGGCCGCCATCGTCGGGGTGATGATCAACGCCATGTCCGTCGCCGAGAAACTGGACCTGTGGGCGGCCACGGGCCTCGGCTTCCCCCTGATGCTGGCCGTGTCCGCGCTCACCGTGGCCGCCGTCGGCCCCGGCAGCCTCGCGGTCGACCGGTTCTTCCCCTGGCGCAACGGCGGCTGGGGAGCCTTCGCCTTCGCCCTGATCGCGGGGGGCGTCGGGGCCGCGATCGTGCTCGCGCTCAAGGGCAGCCCGGTGTGACGGCTCCTGACGAACAGCCAGGGCACCGAACCCGTGGCCCGAGGCCGAGCCGCTCCCGGGCGACCCGCACGCCACAGGCCCGGGCGTCGCCGAAGCACACCCGGGCCTGTCATACCCGCGGTTCTGCTGTGGACGGGCCTCAGCGCGTCGCGGGCACCGCCCGGTAGGACGTGGTCAGTGCCGCCACCGCGCCCTTCAGATCCCCGGTCAGCAGCAGATGGTCGGCCTCGGCGAAAGGCTTCGCCACCGCCGCGGTCATCTTCTGCCCGATCCGCTGCTGGACGATCGCCCGGGCCTTGGCCGCGATGGCCCGGCCCGCCTCGCTCTTCGCGGCGCCCAGCCCCTGCACGATCCGCGCCGAGACCGCCAGCGCCCTGAGCGTGTCCTCACCACCCGTGGGCACGGCGGTGAGCGTCGTCAGACCCCAGCCGTACGGGAACTGCGGATCGTAGGTCGTGTCGCCGACGTTGATGGGGAGCTGCGACTGCGACTTCGGCCAGGTGACCGGCAGTTGCCCGCTGAACGCGCGCTTTCCGTAGAGCACGTCCGCCACCCCGTCGCCCTCCGTGCCCGGCAGCCACGAGGCCACCAGCGCGTCGATGCCGCCGAGCCGGTCACCGATGAGCTGGGGGCGGCCCGACACGACCAGCACCGCACACCGCATCGCCCCGCACACCCGGTCCACCGCGGCCTTGTCGGCGGCCGAGAGCTCCAGGTCGTGGCCGTTGCCGACATCGCCGACACCCTCCGCGTACGGGGTCTCGCCGACCACCACGACACCGGCGTCATGGCCCCCGAGCGGGGCGGAGGCGTCCTTGGAGTAGGTGAGGGTGCCCGGCGCCGCCTTCTCCATCGCCCGGCGGATCGTGGTGCCCTGGGTGATCGCGCCCGACGCCCCCTGCCAGCTGATCGTCCAGCCGCCCGCCTGGTTGCCCAGGTCGTCGGCGTTGGACCCGGCCAGATACACCTTCTGTGAGGTGCGCAGCGGCAGCACCCCGCCCGAGTTCTTCAGCAGCACCTGCGACGTGGCCGCCGCCTCCCTGGCCACCGCCCGGTGCTCCGCCGATCCGACCCGCGCGAGGCCCGAGGTGTCGGCGTACGGCTTTTCGAACAGCCCGAGCCGGAACTTCTGCTCCAGGATGCGCGAGACGGCGTCGTCCACCCGGGACCGGGCGATCCGGCCGGCCTGGACCTCCTGGATCAGGGTGCGCCGGAAGTCCTGGTAGGCATAGGGCACCATGATCATGTCAAGTCCGGCGTTGACCGAGGTACGCACATCACTCGCGTAGTCGCCCGGGATCTGGTCGATGGCCTGCCAGTCGCTGATCACCAAGCCCTTGAAGCCCATCCGGCCCTTCAGCACGCCGTTGATCAGCTCGGCGTTCGCGTGCATCTTCACCGGGCCGAGGCCGTCACCGATGTAGTCGACGGACGAGTACGACGGCATGACCGTGCCCACCCCGTGGCGCACCGCGTCCGTGAACGGGGCGAGATGCACGGCCTCCAGCTCCGCGCGGGTGACCCTGGTGACGCCCTGGTCGATGGTGTACGTGCCCGTGGTGGACGTGCCGTACCCGGTGCCGCCGTCGCCCGCGAAGTGCTTGGCGGTGGCCAGCACCTTGTCCGAGCGGTCGAGGTCACTTCCGTCCGCTGTGCCCTGCATCCCGCGGATCACCGTCTCCATGGCCGTGACCAGCGCGGGATCCTCGCCGAACGACTCGTACGAACGGCCCCAGCGCTCATCGCGGGTGACACACAGACACGGCGCGAAGTCCCACGGGATCCCGGTGGCACGCACCTCGGCGGCGGTGACCGCGCCCGTACGCTCCGCGAGTGCGGAGTCACGCCCGGCGCCGATGCCGATGTTGTGCGGCATGATCGTGGAGCCGGAGACGTTGTTGTGCCCGTGCACGGCGTCGGCGCCATAGATCAGGGGGATCTGGAAGCGGCTGGTCAGGGCGCGTGACTGGTACGAATCGACCATCTTCGCCCAGGCCTCGGGGGTGTTGGGGGTGGGACCCGAGCCGCCGCCGGAGAGCAGCGAGCCGAGACCGTACGTCACGATGTCGTCCTGCGTCGCGAGCGCGCCCCGCTCGGCCTGGGTCATCTGCCCGGCCTTCTCCTCCAGGGTCATACGCGACACCAGATCGGCGACCCGCGTGCGCACGGGCAGCGTTGTGTCGAGGTACGGCATACCGTGCGCGTTGATCACGATCTTCGGGTCCTCGGCGGGCGCCCTCGCTCCCGTCACGGTCAGCTTCAGCCGCACCGTCTCGGCGGTCTCGGCCACACCGTCCGCCAGGACGGGCACCGCGATCGTGCGGGACGCACCGGACGCCGTGCCCGCGGGGAACGTCACCGTGCCGGACACCGGCGTGTAGTCCCGGCCGGCGGTCGCGTCGCCGCCCTCGGTGGCGTAGGCGACGGTCACCGCCTTCTCGGTCGGCACACCGCCCAAGGTCCCCAGCGTGACCCGGACACCGGCCGAAGCGCCTTCCTGCGCCCGCACCAGGGAGCCGTCCGTGACGATCTGCGCCGTACGCGACGGGTCCGGGCTGCCGTACAACTCCACGTTGTCGATGGCGAATTCGCCCCGCACACCGACCGGGAAGGTGAAGGCGTAGCCCCAGATCTCCGTCAGCCCGAGTATCTGGTCGATACCGCCGACGGGTTGGTAGTCGGTGCGGTACTCCAGCTGGGAGAAGGGGATTTCGACCAGGTGCCAGCCCTGCCAGTCATCGGTGAACGACATCGTCCAGAGCTCCGACGCCTCGCCGTTGGCCCCGCCGTCCTTGATCTCGAAGTGCACCTGCCTGCCCGAACCAGGCGGCAGAGGCGCCGCGTTCTGGCCGTACCACCAGAAGCGGACGCCCCGGTGTGCGGTCCAGTCCCGGGCCGGCTTGTCGAAGGCGAAATCGTGGGTGAAGCCGCCCCAGCCGCTGATGTCGTACGAACCCTGGAGCACCTTGCCGCCCTCGGGGGCGTCGGAGCGCGCCACGAGGCTGAGCGGCGGATGGTCGTCGGCGTCGCTTCCCCAGGCGAAGATGCCGTCGGCGGGCGGGCTCGCGAAAGGGACCTCGCCCTCGAAGCGGTCGACCGGGACGGGTGGGAAGTCGTCCGCCGCGACGGTGGCGGCGGAGGTGAGGGGGAGCAGGGCGCTGAGCAGACACGCGGACACGAGCGCGGCGGTTCTTCCGAGTCCCGCACGGCTGGTGAGTCCGGTGATTCCTGTGAGTCTTCTGAGCCGGGATCTTGCCTGGTGCATAAGGCTTCCTCCGCTGACGACGGCGCCGGCTGTGGTTCAACCGGGCGTGAGTCAACTGCCGGAGGCCCTTGTCGTCAAGACTTCACACCAAACCCGGGAAACGGCCAAGTCGGCTGGTGCCTTGGGAAGTTGTTCGTTCATTCTCTGAACGCAGGCACAAGCCCGCTCCACGCGTGACAATGGAGGCGTGCCGTACATAGCGGTGACCGCCCTGAGCGATACCGGCCTGGTCCGCGAGCACAACGAGGACAGCTTTGTCGCCGGACCGTGGACCCTGTGCGCGACCATGACGGAGAATCCCCAGACCCTGCTGTTCCCCCTCGGCACCCCGCTGGTCGTCGCGGTCGCCGACGGTCTCGGCGGACAGCCCGCCGGTGAGGTGGCGAGCGCGCTGGTGGTACGCCGGCTCGCGGGGCTCGGCCCGTCCCTCGACGGGGAGCAGGCCGTGCGTGACGCGCTGGACCTGTGCAACCACTCGGTGTACGCGGCGGCCGACCGCGATCCGGGGCTGACCGCGATGGGGACGACGGTCGCGGGTGCGGTCGTGCTGCCGGACTCCGTTCTGGTCTTCAACGTCGGCGACAGCAAGGTCTACGAGGTGGGTGAGGACCATCTGCGGCAGGTGAGCGTGGACGACAGCCCGCCGCCCGCACCCGGCAGGCGCACCACGTCGGCCGTGACCCAGACCCTCGGCGGCTCCTTCAACCGCACCCCGATCAGCGCGCATGTGTCCCACTCCCCGCTGGCCGTGGGGGACCGCTGGCTGATCTGCTCGGACGGGCTGACCGACCCGGTGCCCGACGAGGAGCTCGACGACCTGCTGCGGGTGCACGACGGCGGCCGGGCCGCCTACGAGCTCTGGAAGGCAGCGATCGAGTC
Source organism: Streptomyces sp. NPDC059828 (assembly GCF_042731955.1). Taxonomy (NCBI): domain Bacteria; kingdom Bacillati; phylum Actinomycetota; class Actinomycetes; order Kitasatosporales; family Streptomycetaceae; genus Streptomyces; species Streptomyces sp. NPDC059828. Next base: position 16,852 of record NZ_JBHWIW010000058.1, read on the forward strand.
CGGCGGGCCCGACAACATCACGCTGGCGCTGATCCGTATCGGCGAGTGACCGGAGAGCTTCCGTGAGCGGCGGCCTGGGCGTCGGTAGCGTCCGTCGGGAATCCGCCCCTTCCCCCCCCATGAGGTGTCCATGGCCGCCACACCCTCGTACGACGGTCTCCATGCGATGTTCGTCAACTGCACGCTGAAGCGCTCCCCCGACATCAGCAACACCGAGGGCCTGATCGACAGGAGCCGAGCCGTGATGGAGGCCAACGGGGTCGCCACCGAGCTGATCCGGGCCGTCGACCACGACATCGCGACCGGCGTATGGCCGGACATGACCGAACACGGCTGGGCCACCGACGAGTGGCCCGCGCTGTACGAGCGGGTGATGGCGTCCGACATCCTGGTGCTCGCCGGGCCCATCTGGCTCGGCGACAACAGCTCCGTGATGAAGCGGGTCATCGAGCGGCTCTACGCATGCTCGTCGTTGCTCAACGACCGCGGACAGTACGCGTACTACGGGCGGGTCGGAGGCTGTCTGATCACCGGGAACGAGGACGGCGTGAAGCACTGCGCGATGAACGTCCTCTACAGCCTCCAGCACCTCGGCTACACCATCCCGCCGCAGGCCGACGCGGGTTGGATCGGTGAGGCGGGACCGGGGCCCTCGTATCTGGACCCCGAGTCCGGCGGTCCCGACAACGACTTCACCAACCGCAACACCACCTTCATGACCTGGAACCTGATGCACCTCGCCGCTCTGCTGCGGCAGGCGGGCGGTATCCCGGCGCACGGCAACCAGCGCTCCGAATGGGACGCGGGCTGCCGCTTCGACTACCCGAACCCCGAGCACCGCTGATCCCCGGGCTCCCCAAGTTGCGGAGACACCCGGCATGGGGTTGGTTCGAAGGAGAGCCCGTGTGCCCCCGTTCCCTGTCCAGGGGGTGAGCCAGCGTGCACTTCACCGACCGCGTCGACGCGGGGCGGCACCTCGCCGAAGCGCTGAGACACCTGCGGGAGGCGGATCCCGTCGTCCTCGGGCTGCCTCGGGGCGGGGTGCCGGTGGCGTACGAGGTGGCGCGGGCGCTCGGGGCGCCGCTGGACGTGATCGTGGTGCGGAAGCTGGGGGTGCCGTACCACCGGGAGCTCGGGTTCGGGGCGATCGGTGAGGGCGGGGTACGGGTCATCAGTGACGACATCGTGAGCCGCGGCCATGTGTCCCGTGAGGAGGTCGAGTCGGTCGAGCATGCCGAGGAGGCCGAACTGACCCGGCAGGCCCGCACGTTCAGGGCAGACCGCGAGCGCGTTGACATCACCGGCCGGACCGTGGTGCTCGTGGACGACGGCATCGCCACCGGGGCCACGGCAGCGGCGGCGGTCGAGGTCGTCAGGGCGCAGGGGGCGGCTCGGGTGGTGCTGGCCGCACCGGTGGCGCCCCCGGACGCGGTGGCATGGCTGCGGAGCGCGGCGGACGAGGTGGTGTGCCTGTCGACGCCGCGCGCCTTCTCGGCGGTCGGCGAGTGGTACGAGGACTTCTCCCAGACCCCTGACGAGGAGGTCGTCGCCCTGCTGAAAAGGGCGGGGGCCACGCAGACCGAGGAGGTGGAGGTCGACGCGGGCCCCGTACGACTGGCCGGTGAGCTGACCCTGCCGGGCGACACCGCGGCTGCCGTGATGTTCGCCCATGGTTCGGGCAGCAGCCGGCACAGCCCCCGCAACCGCTCCGTGGCGCAGGCGCTGAACCGGGCGGGCCTCGGCACCCTGCTCTTCGACCTGCTCACCGAGTCCGAGGCGGACGACCGCGCCAACGTCTTCGACATCGAGATCCTCGCCCGCAGGCTCGGAGGGGCCACCCACTGGCTGCGCACCCGCACCCCGGTGCCGATCGGCTACTTCGGCGCGTCCACCGGGGCCGCGGCGGCGCTGTGGGCCGCGGCGGTGGCGGGCACGGACGTCGGCGCCGTGGTGTCCCGCGGCGGGCGTCCCGACCTGGCCGGGGCCCGGCTGCCGGGCGTCCGCGCACCGACGCTGCTGATCGTCGGAGGTCTGGACACCACCGTGATCGAGCTCAACCGGCAGGCCCAGACCGCCCTGCGCTGCGAGAACCGGCTGGAGCTCGTACCAGGCGCGACGCACCTCTTCGAGGAGCCGGGCACGCTGGACGAGGTCGCCGTACTCGCCGAGCAATGGTTCACCCGGCACCTGACCCGACGCGCCCGCTGATTCCCGGCGCCTCAGCGCTCCAGGACGAGGGCCAGCCCCTGTCCCACACCGATGCACAGCGTGGCGAGGCCCGTACCCGAGCCGGCGGCCGCGAGCTGATGGGCGACCGCGCCGGTGAGCCGGGCGCCGGACGCACCCAGGGGATGGCCGATGGCGATGGCGCCGCCGCGCGGATTGACGAGCGACGGGTCCAGGCCGGGCCACTGCCGCAGACAGGCCAGCGACTGCGCGGCGAAGGCCTCGTTGAGCTCGACGGTGCGCAGATCGCCGAGCTCCCGGCCCGCCTTCTTCAGGGCACGGCGGACAGCCTCGACCGGTCCCGACCCGAAGTACTGGGGCTCGATCCCGGTGACGGCGGACGCCCCGACGCGGGCGAGCGGCTCACGCCCGGTGGCGCGCAGTCCGTCCTCGTCCACCAGCAGCAGCGCCGCGGCGCCGTCGTTGAGCGGCGACGAGTTGCCCGCGGTGACGGTGCCGTTCCCGTCCGTGCGGAAGACCGGCTTGAGCTTGGCCAGGGCCTCCACCGAGGTGCTGTCGCGAATGCACTCGTCACGGCTGAGCTCGACGCCGTCGACGGGCACGACCTCGCCGTCGTACAGCCCCTCCGCCCAGGCCCGGGCGGCGTTGCGGTGGCTTGTGAGCGCGAACGCGTCCTGCTCGTCGCGCCCGATGCCGTACTTCTCGGCGAGCAGCTCCGCGCCCTCGCCCAGGCCGACGGTCCACTCGTCGGGCATCCGTGGATTGACCATCCGCCAGCCCAGCGTGGTCGAGTACATCTGCTGGTGGCCCGCGGGGAAGCCGCGCTCCGGCTTGTTCATCACCCAGGGCGCGCGGCTCATCGACTCGACGCCGCCCGCGACAGCGATCGAGGCGTCACCGACGGCGATGGCCCGGGCCGCCTGGATGACCGCCTCCATACCGGAGCCGCAGAGCCGGTTCACGGTCGTGCCGGGCACCGTGACCGGCAGACCCGCGAGCAGCACGGCCATGCGCGCGACATCGCGGTTGTCCTCGCCGGCACCGTTGGTGTCGCCGAAGAAGACATCGTCGATAAGGGCCGGGTCGAGCTCGGGTGTACGGGACACAAGGGAGCTCAGGACCCCGGCGGCAAGATCGTCGGGGCGCACGCCGGAGAGCGCGCCGCCGTACTTGCCGAGGGGCGTGCGGACGGCATCGACGATGTACACGTCACGCAGGCGATCGGTCATGTCAGCTCCTTCGTGGCGGTGGCCGCGTCCGTGGCCGTGTCCGCGTGCGTCCCGGCAGCGCGTCATGAGTCTGCGTGTACCCGACACCCATGTCAACGCCCTGCCCGACCGCTGTACCGCACCCCGCCGGGCACCTCACCGGCCGCGTGAACGGTGACGCCCGCATGACGTGCGGTCAGCTGATCCAGAAGGTCCACCAGCGGGTCAGGATCAGCATCCCGATCACACCCGTCCACAGCACCGGGGGCATCCAGCCGAACTCGCGCAGCACGGTCCGCACTCCCGCCGGGGCCGGGAGCATCCGGTGGACGACGGTGTGCCGGGTCACCGCGCAGAACAGGACGATGGTCGCGACCCAGGCCAGCGAGCACCACAGGCACAGGGCGCTGATCCGGTACAGCGACTGGAACTGGAGCCAGGTGCAGAACCCCACACCGAACAGGGCGCCGCCGTTGAGCCCCAGCCAGAACCAGCGGTGGTAGCGGGCACCGGCCAGCAGTCCGGCGCCGACCGCCATCACGACGGCGTAGGTCACAAGGCCCAGCATCGGGTTGGGGAAGCCGAACACCGCCGCCTGGTCGCTCTTCATGACGCTGCCGCAGGAGACGACCGGGTTGAGACTGCACCCGGGTGTGAAGCCGGGGTCCTCGAGCAGCAGGAACTTGTCGATCGTGATGACCCAGGACGCCAGCAGCCCCGCCGCGCCGGTGACCACCAGCAGCCAGGCAAGGCCGCGGGAGGCACCCAGGCAGTCCACGGCATCTGACGGGGCGTCGCCGGAGGTGGTGGCGGGGCGCGGGACGCGCCTGTGTGTGCGTACTTGTGTGTCCATTGTCCGAAGTCCTGAGTCCTGTGTTCCTCACCTGGGCCGATGCGCGCACGCAGTAGTCACTGCCGCGCCCGACGCGACGGAACGTCAGATTCCGATTAGCGTCTTAAGTGTCCTGACCCTTGTATCGAGGAGCTCGATCATGAAGCTGACGCTTCGCCACCTGGCGGCCCCAGCCGCCCCCGCCAGTGGAATACCACTCACGCTCGCCGGGACCACCCGGGGGCTCGTGCCCCGCACAGCCACCCGCCCGGCGAGCGAGACCGGTCACCTGTAATCCGCATGGCGTAATCCCGGCCCGGCAGGCGGTCATACCACCGCCGCCGGGCCCTTTGACGTGCCCTTGCGGCCCGCTGCGCCCTCCCGCGTCACCCCTGGAGCTGACGCACCGGCAGCAAACAGTGAGCCGCCGAAGCCAGCACCGCCTCGTCGCCCACGAAGTCCCGCAGCTCCCCCTCACTGACCGGTACCCCCGGAGCCGCCTTGGGCCAGGGCCGGGTGGCGAAGAGGAAGTAGACGTGCCCGTGTCCTCGTGCCGCGGTCAGCCACTCAGGTGACACCGCACACCGGGCACTGAGATGAGGCATCGTCAGCACGACACCCTGACCCGGCTGGCCGTCCTCGACCGCCAGCGTGATGGGCGGGCCGCCCTCCTGCACCACGTCCACATACTCACTGCCGACCGGCAGACCCACCTCGTCGAGGAGCTGCCGGGCGGCGGCCGTCACCGCGTCGGGGCCGCCTTCACCGTCCCCGAGCGAGTACGCCAGCAGAAACGGCATGTCCCGCTCGTCGTCGGGATGCTCGCCCTTCCAGGCGATGACGACGAGCGTGCCCAACTGGGCCGGACAGAGGGCGCTTACGGCGCTGAAGGTTGAGGTCACTCTCGGGACCTTAGCGACGTACCGGGATTTTCCGGTCAGTCGCCTCACCTTCGCGGGCGACCCCCGACACCGATTACTCCGAAGGTGTCAGGAGGCGTGGCGAGGTGCCGGGGGTCGGGGTGCCTGTGCGGCCCGGAGGATCAGGAGCCGCTGACCGGAAGCCCGCCGATCAGCTTGGCCGGGGCGGCGTGCTTGGCCTGGTTCAGCTCGGTGGTCGCGTCCTTGACCTCGTTGAGCAGCGACCCCTTCTTCTCCGAGTCCAGGGCCTCGCCCGTCAGCGGCTGCGTGGCCGACTTGGACTGGGTCGTGAGGGTGTTGATACCGCCACCGAGGGTGGTGGGCGGGTAGTCGACAGCGAACGCCGGCGAGGCGGCCCCCGCGGCCACCAGGGATCCGGCGACGATGGCGGCAACCTTCATGGGCTTCATCAGTGAATCTCTCCTTCGGCCACGCGTGTCGCGGCGCAAGTGTCATGCGGGTCGGGCATATTGCGGTTGTTTGCGGCCGACCGCCCGTATGCCTGCCGTACTGCATGGTGCTGCTTGTTGCTGCTCCGTGATGTGTAACGAGCCCCCGCGGCCCGGGAAACTCCGAAGCCGGGGAATTCTCGGAACGCGAATGCGCGAGAACGCATGCACGGGATCCGCGGAAGCGAAACGAAGCGACCGCCCTCCCCGCCATGGCGATGTGACGCCATGGCAGGAAGGGCGGTCCCAGGGGAAGTCGGTGAAAGGCAATCAGCCGTTCACGCAGGCGCTGCCCATCGACGGGTTCAGCAGGCCGACGACGCTCACGGTGTTGCCACAGACGCCAACCGGAACGTGGACCGGGACCTGGGCCACGTTGCCCGAGAGCACACCGGGCGAACCGGCGGCGGCACCCTGCGCACCGCTGTCGGCGGTGGCGATACCGGCGGAGCCCGCAACGGCGGCGGCAGCAACGGTGGAAAGGACAAGAGCCTTCGCGGTACGCGACATGGAGAGGCACTCCTTGATCAAGGTGTTTCAGTGGCCGGACGCGACTGCCCGACCAGATGCTTCAACGGAAGCGGCGGCCGCCAGGTTGTGCGGCCAAGAGAGTGAAAACCGGTCGGCCGACACGAGTGTCAGCGCCCGGCAGCGAAGCTGCTGCCGGGACCGCTGAGACCGTGTCAGGCGTTCTGGCAGCCCACGCCGGAGGCGGGGTTGAGCAGACCGACAACGCTCACGGTGTTGCCGCAGACGCCAACCGGGACGTGCACCGGGACCTGGGCGGTGTTGCCGGACAGGACACCGGGCGAACCCTCGGCAGCGCCGGTCGCACCGCTGTCGGCGGAGGCAACCCCCGCACCACCGAAGACCAGAGCGGCTCCGGTGCCTGCGAGCATGACCGACGTGGCGATTCGCTTCATCTTCCTGATTTCCTTTCGGGGTAACCGATGAGGGCAATTCGCTCAACGAGGACACCTCTCGGCGGATACGGGAGAACCTCGAATGGGTTAACTCGCCGAACCTGGCCCATGCATCACAGGGCCATCTGCGCGATTCAGCCTGAGAATTCCGTTAGAATCCCCGCACTGCCCGACAACCGGCCCGAGCAAGAATACGTAAATACGTGAAATACCGGGCCGCCCATGCGGGACATCCGGCATTCACCATCCGACATTGGTCATATGCTCGGATCGGAGATCTGCACGTGCTGCCGCCACCATCCCTTCCGCCGGGTCCACCCGGCCCGCCCGGCCGCAGGCCGGCTGTGCTCCATGTCGTGCAATCCGCCGACGGAGGAGCGGCACGGGTGGTCGCGGATCTGGTGACCGATCAGATCCGCAGCGGACTGCGGGTGGCCGTGGCCTGCCCCGACGGCGGCGGCCTCGCCCGCTGCGCACGCGGGCTCGGCGCCGAGGTCCATCGCTGGCGTGCGGGCAGCGGGCCGGGACCGCTGCTGCTGCCCGAGGTCGGCCGGCTGGCGCGGCTGGTGGCCCGGGTGCGCCCGCAGATCGTGCACGCGCACAGCGGGAAGGCGGGACTGGCCGCACGGCTCGCCGTACGGGGCCGGATCCCGACCGTGTTCCAGCCGCACGCCTGGTCGTTCGAGGCGGCCGGCGGTGTCACGGCGGGGCTGGCCCGGCGCTGGGAGCGCTACGGGACCCGCTGGACGGACCGTGTGGTGTGCGTCAGTGAGGCGGAGCTGCGTACCGCGGAGCGTGCCGGTGTACGGGCCCGCTGGACCGTCATCCCCAACGGGGTGGACACCGAGCACTTCCGGCCCGCCCCCGATGACCGGCCGCGGGTCCGGCCGCCGCTCGTCGGGGATCTGCCGGAGTCCGCACCGCTGGTGGTGTGCGTGGGCAGGCTGTGCCGCCAGAAGGGCCAGGATGTGCTGCTCACCGCCTGGCAGCAGGTGCTGCGCCGGATTCCCAACGCCTGCCTGGTGCTGGTCGGCGACGGCCCGGAGGCCGAGTGGCTGCGCCTCTCCGCCCCCGTCTCGGTGCGTTTCGCCGGCGCCGTGGCCGACCCGGCGCCCTGGTACCGGGCCGCCGACCTGGTCGTGGTGCCGTCCCGCTGGGAGGGCATGGCCCTGGCGCCGCTGGAGGCGATGTCCTGTGGGCGCCCGGTGGTGGTCACGGATGTCGGCGGAGCCCGCGAGAGCCTCCCGCCCGGCCACGCGCTGTTCTGTCTGACGCCCCCGCAGGACCCTTACGCGCTGGCCACGGCCGTGGCGGACCTCCTGCTGAACGCGCCGCTGCGGGCCACCCTGGGACGTCAGGGGCATCTGCACGTGCTGTCCAGCCACAACGCCAGGATCACGGCGGAGGCGGTCGCGGACATCTACCGCGAGCTGGTGTCGTGAACGTGCACCGGCCGGGAGAGTCGAGGGGGGACTCTCCCGGCCGGGAGCCGCACACGTGCGGGCGGGGGTGGTGCGGGTTTCGAGGGGGCTCAGCGCCGCGCGCCGACCGTCCCACGCCGGTACAGCACGCCCCCGCCGACCAGCAGGGCCATGGCCGCTGCCGCGGCGGCCACCGAACCGGCGCCCATGCCGGTCTCGGCCAGCTGCGGGGAGTGGACGGCGCCCGCCACCTCGCTGTCGTCCACCGGCCCACCGGGACCCGGCAGGACCTCGGCCACCGGCGTCAGGGGCGTGTTCGGCGGGACCTCGCCCGGAGGCACCGTGGTGCCCGGCGCCTCACCGTTCACGCAGGATCCGCCCGTCACCGGGTTCAGAAGCCCGACGACATCGAGGGTGTTGCCGCAGACGTTGACCGGGGCGTGCACCGGGACCTTGACGTTGTTGCCCGACAGCACACCCGGGGAGCCCACCGTGTCACCCGATGCCTCGGAGCCGGACAGGCCCCGGGCCGAGGCGTTGGCGCAGACGCTGCCGAACGCCGGGTTGAGGGCTCCCACGACGCTCACGGAGTTGCCGCACACATTGACCGGAACGTCCACGGGCACCTGGACGCTGTTGCCCGACAGCACACCCGGGGAGCCCTGGGCCTCCCCGTCGGCCTGGGAAGCGGCGCTGGCGTAAGCACTGTTCAGGGACAGAATGCTGGTGGCCGCCGCGGCCGTCAGGATTCCCTTGGTGATGACCTGTCGCTGTCGCATCTCGTTGTCTTTCCCGCTGTTGGTTTCGAAGGCCGGTCCTGGGACGCACCGGCGGGCACGTCCCGGGACCGGCGGATCACGGCCCTTCAGGGCCACTGGTCCGCGTGACGAGCTCTTCGTCAGCCGTTCATGCAGGCGTTGCCCGAGGCCGGGTTCATCAGGGCGATGACGCCCACGGAGTTGCCGCACACGCTTGCCGGCACGTGCACGGGCACCTGGAGCAGGTTCCCGGACAGCACGCCCGGGGAGGCGGAGGTGACTCCGGTGGCACCCGAGTCGGCGATGGCGGGAGAAGCGATTCCCATGGCCAGCACAGCCCCGGCGAAAAGTGTGGCCGTCTTCCTGTACTTCATGTGGATTCCTTTGGATTCCTAGCCCTTGGATCAGTGAACGCCGATGAGTGCCGCGGGCAGACTCACAAGACCCACGACACAGGCCATCGACGCACTTCCAACGAGCGGCTACCGGCGAAGAAACCCTCGAGCCATCAATTCCACACGTCTGCCCGGCGGTCATATTTCCGCCTGCCGAATGACCTCAGGAGTCCCGCCTCCGGTGCTCATGAACTTGTCCGCGCGCCGGTTCAACGCGCGCATTCGGGTTCTGGTTTCCCGAATTCACCCGAATGGCCGGGCGCGTGGACGCGTGGACACGACGCGTGGACAGCGGACAGGCAGGCGGACAGGCTGAAGAACCCCGGGGGCTACCAGCGCGGCCAGCAGGAGCGCGAGACGATCGCGGTCCATTCACGGTCCGGCCCGGGGACGGTCTTGCCCTGGGCCGACCACTGGGCGAGCAGTGACGCGTAGATGGGCTCCGCGGTCCGCTCTGCCGGTTCCCGCCGGCTCGCCGGAATCAGCCCCTGCCGTTCCCAACGACCCTTGTGATCCGTCATGCACCCAATATCCCGTACAGGGGCATTCGATGGAGCGCAATCAGCGGCGTTTCACCGCGCGCAGTACGACGAACTTGGGATTCCCGGCCACGGTCTCGCAGTTGCCGAAGAGACGGCGCAGCCTGATGTGGTAACCGAGGTGGCGGTTGCCCACCACCCACAGCTCACCACCGGGGCGCAGCACGGCACGGGCACCGGTGAACATGCGCCAGGAGGTGCTGTCGGTGAGGGCCCGATGGGTGTGGAAGGGCGGGTTGTTCAGCACCAGGTCCGCCGAGGCGCGCTCGATGCCCGCGAGCCCGTCGCCCACGAGGAACTCGGCCTTGGCACCGGGGTCCGTGTTCGCTCGGAAGGTGGCCTCGGCCGATGCCACGGCCTGGAACGACTCGTCCGTGAAGACCACATGGGCCTCGGGGTTGGCGACCGCCGCCGCCGTACCGACCACGCCGTTTCCGCAGCCCAGGTCGACCACGCGGACCGGACCCCGGGGCTCGGGCAGGTGCTGGAGGAGGAAGCGGGTGCCGATGTCGAGGCGGTCGGCGCAGAAGATGCCTGCGTGGTTGGTGACGGGACGGCCGGACATCACGCCGATGTCCCCGGGCAGCTCGTAGCCGCGCGGCCAGGGCTCGCCGGCCGGGCTGCCGGAGGCGAGCAGGGCCGGGTCGGGGGTGCAGAAGACCAGCCGCGCCTTCTTCACCGCGAGCGAGGTCCTGGTCGGGCCGACGATCCGCTCGAACAGCTTCAGCGTGGAGGTGTGGATCTCGGTCACCATGCCCGTACCGACCACGAGGGTGTCCGCGTGCAGGCGCGGGGCGAGCCGCTGGAGCTGGTCCTCGAGGAGGGCGAGGCTCTTCGGCACGCGTACCAGCAGGACGTCGACACGGTCCGGGGGCGGCTCCTGCGTCGACAGCAGCCGTACGCCGGCGAGCTGCTCGGCGGGCCGGTTGCGGGCGAGATTGGCGCGGGTGGCCTGCTGGGTGAGATACGAGTCGGTGATCTGCGCCGGGCCGTGCGCGGCGAGCGCGGTGGTCAGGGCGCCCCAGCGGTCGCCCAGGACGACCACGGTGCCGCCGAGGGCCGCGGGGTCCTCGAGTGATTCGAGGTGGCGCAGCAGATACTCGTCGGCGGCGTCCCAGGCGCGGAGCTGGTCACGGGGGTCCTCGGGATAGCGGGTGAGCCCCAGATCGCCCCATGACGTGGTGAACGTGTTCATCGTCCTCCCAGGCTACGCGGCCCGTCGGGCGGCCGGGTCAGCCGACGGGAGTCCCCCGGCCGGAGGCCAGGGGGCGAAACCAGCCCTACCGGGACAGCTCCGCGGCACCGAAGGAGACGTCGAAACGATCGCACCAGATGCTGACGCTCGTGTACTTCGACAGATCGACATCGGCGGGCAGGGTGTAGTTCTGGTCGCCCTTGTTGCCCTTGAGCTTGCCGAGGCTGACATGCGCGCCGTCGTCGAAGACCCGCCAGCCAGCCGTGCCCTCCTTGACCGGGGCATCGGTCAGCCAGACCCGCAGATCGGGGCCGTTGCTGGTGTTCAGGCCCTCGAGCCGGAGCACCCGGCCGCCGTCGGAGAACTTGATGACCTTGACCGTGCCCTCGGTGTCGTGCTCATGGCTGATGAATGTGCCGGTGGCGAGCACTTCGGGTCCTGCGGGCGCGGAGGGCGCGCCTGATCCGTCCACCGGCGCCGTCGGCACGGCGGCCTGCGGGAGCTCCTCGCGCACGGTCTGGTCGACGAACAGCTTCCACGGCTCGAACCAGTACACCCCGACGGCCAGGGCCACGGCGACAACCGCCAGAACCACCCTGACCACCGGCTTCTTCAGCACAGACGTTCTCATGCCCCCATTGAAGCCCGGGAAGGGATTGCAACGGGGGCTTCGGCCGATGACGGAATCCTTACGTGCCGCCGGGAGCGCGAGGCGCTACTCGTCGCCCTCCAGATCGCTCTCGGTCTCCAGGAGCACCTGGCGCAGCGCCTCGATGACAGCCGGGTCGGGCTTCTCCCACATGCCCCGGGACTCCGCCTCGAGCAGCCGCTCGGCGATTCCGTGCAGCGCCCAGGGGTTGGCCTGCTGGAGGAACTCCCGGTTCTCCGGGTCCAGGACGTACGCCTCGGTCAGCTTGTCGTACATCCAGTCCGCGACGACCCCGGTCGTGGCGTCGTAGCCGAACAGGTAGTCCACCGTCGCGGCCAGCTCGAAGGCGCCCTTGTAGCCGTGGCGTCGCATCGCCTCGATCCACTTGGGGTTGACGACCCGGGCGCGGAACACCCGCGAGGTCTCCTCGACCAGGGTGCGGGTGCGGACCGTCTCGGGGCGGGTCGAGTCGCCGATGTACGCCTCGGGGGCCGTGCCGCGCAGGGCGCGGACGGTGGCCACCATGCCGCCGTGGTACTGGAAGTAGTCGTCGGAGTCGGCGATGTCGTGCTCGCGTGTGTCGGTGTTCTTGGCCGCGACCGCGATCCGCTTGTACGCCGTCTCCATCTCCTCGCGCGCCGCGCGGCCTTCGAGCCCGCGGCCGTACGCGTAGCCGCCCCACACCGTGTACACCTCGGCGAGGTCGGCGTCGGTGCGCCAGTCGCGGGAGTCGATGAGCTGGAGCAGGCCGGCGCCATAAGTGCCGGGCCGGGAGCCGAAGATACGGGTGGTGGCGCGGCGCTCGTCGCCGTGCTCGGCCAGGTCAGCCTGGGCGTGCGCCCGTACGAAGTTGACGTCGGCGGGCTCGTCCAGCGAGGCGACCAGCCGTACCGCGTCGTCGAGCAGCCCGATGACATGCGGGAAGGCGTCCCGGAAGAAGCCGGAGATGCGCAGGGTGACATCGACGCGGGGGCGGCCCAGCTCATCGGCCGGGATCGGCTCGATGCCGTTGACCCGGCGCGAGGCGTCGTCCCAGACCGGGCGGACACCGAGCAGCGCCAGGGCCTCGGCGACATCGTCGCCCGCGGTGCGCATCGCGCTCGTACCCCAGAGAGAGAGGCCGACGGAGGTGGGCCATTCGCCGTTGTCGGTGCGGTAGCGGGTGAGCAGCGAGTCGGCGAGGGCCTGGCCGGTCTCCCAGGCGAGGCGGGAGGGCACGGCCTTGGGGTCGACGGAGTAGAAGTTACGACCGGTCGGCAGCACGTTGACGAGGCCGCGCAGCGGGGAGCCGGACGGGCCGGCCGGGACGAACCCGCCGTTCAACGCGTGGACGGCGTGGTCGAGTTCGTCGGTGGTGGCGGCGAGGCGCGGGACGACCTCGCGGGCGGCGAAGCCGAGGATGTCCGCCACGGCCGTTCCGTGCCCCTCGGCGACGGTGGCGACGGCGGCAGGGTCCCAGCCGGCCTCCTCCATCGCCTCGACCAGGGTACGGGCCGCGGCCTCCGCCTCGTCGGCGGTCGTACGCGTCGCGGCGGACTCGTCGAGGCCCAGGGCCTCACGCAGCCCGGGCAGCGCGGTCGTACCGCCCCAGATCTGCCGGGCGCGCAGGATCGACAGCACCAGGTTGACCCGCTCGGCGCCGGTGGGTGCCCCGCCCAGGACATGCAGACCGTCGCGGATCTGGGCGTCCTTGACCTCGCACAGCCAGCCGTCGACATGAAGCAGGAAGTCGTCGAAGCCGTCGTCGTCCGGCCGGTCCTCCATGCCGAGGTCGTGGTCGAGCTTGGCGGCCTGGATCAGGGTCCAGATCTGGGCACGGATCGCCGGAAGCTTCGCCGGGTCCATGGAGGAGATCTGCGCGTACTCGTCGAGCAGCTGTTCCAGGCGCGCGATGTCGCCGTACGAGTCGGCGCGGGCCATCGGCGGCACGAGGTGGTCGATCAGGGTGGCGTGGACGCGGCGCTTGGCCTGGGTGCCCTCGCCCGGGTCGTTCACCAGGAAGGGGTAGACCAGCGGCAGATCGCCGAGTGCGGCGTCGGGGGCGCAGGCCGCGGACAGGCCCGCGTTCTTGCCGGGCAGCCACTCCAGGTTGCCGTGCTTGCCGAGGTGGATCATCGCGTCGGCGCCGAAGCCGCCGTCGTCGTGGCGGGCCGCGATCCAGCGATAGGCGGCCAGGTAGTGGTGCGAGGGCGGCAGATCGGGGTCGTGGTAGATCGCGATCGGGTTCTCGCCGAAGCCGCGCGGGGGCTGGATGACGATCAGCAGGTTCCCGCGGCGCAGGGCGGCGAGCACGATGTCGCCCTCGGGGTTGCGGCTGCGGTCCAGGAACATCTCGCCGGGCGCCGGGCCCCAGTGCCGCTCGACCTGCTCGCGCAGTCCGGCGGGCAGGGTGGCGTACCAGCGCTTGTAGTCGGCGGCGGGGATACGGACCGGGTTGCGGGCGAGCTGCTCCTCGGTGAGCCAGTCCTGGTCGTGGCCGCCGGCCTCGATCAGCGCGCGGATCAGCTCGTCGCCGTCGCCGGACGCGAGGCCCGGTATCTCCTCCGCACCGAAGTCGTAGCCCTCGGCGGCGAGTCGGCGCAGCAGGGCGACAGCGGAGGCGGGGGTGTCGAGGCCGACCGCGTTGCCGATGCGGGAGTGCTTGGTCGGGTAGGCGGAGAGCACGAGCGCGAGGCGCTTGTCCGCGTTGGGGATGTGGCGCAGCCGTGCGTGGCGGACGGCGATCCCGGCGACGCGGGCGGCGCGCTCGGGGTCGGCGACATAGGCGGGCAGTCCGTCCTCGTCGATCTCCTTGAAGGAGAACGGGACGGTGATGAGGCGACCGTCGAACTCGGGGACGGCGACCTGGCTGGCGGCGTCCAGCGGGGAGAGCCCCTCGTCGCTCTCCTCCCAGGCGCTGCGCGAACCGGTCAGGCACAGCGCCTGGAGCACCGGTACGTCGAGCGCGGCGAGCGCGCCCGCGTCCCAGGCCTCGTCGTCTCCCCCGGCCTGGGCCTCGGCGGGCCTGGTGCCCCCCGCGGCGAGGACGGTGGTGACGACGGCCTCGGCGCCGCGCAGTTGGTCGAGCAGCTCGGGCTCGGGGGCGCGCAGCGAGGCGACGTACAGGGGCAGGGCCTGGCCGCCCGCGTCCTCGATGGCATCGCAGAGGGTGCCGACGAAGGCGGTGTTGCCGCTCATGTGGTGGGCGCGGTAGTAGAGCACGGCGACGGTCGGGCCGTGGTCCGTGCGCTTCGTCCGCTCCAGGGGGCCCCAGGTGGGCGCGGTCGCCGGGGACTCGAAGCCGTGTCCCGTGAGCAGCACGGTGTCGGACAGGAAGCGGGCGAGCTGCTCCAGGTTGTCCGGGCCGCCGTGGGCGAGGTAGGCGTGGGCCTCGGCCGCGATGCCGATCGGGACGGTGGACGCCTCCATCAGCTGGGCGTCGGGGGCCTGTTCACCGCTGAGGACGACCACGGGCCGGTCCTGCGCCAGCAGCACGTCAAGACCCTCCTGCCAGGCACGGATGCCGCCGAGCAGCCGTACGACGACCAGGTCGGTGCCCTCCAGCAGACCCGGGAGGTCATCGACCGGGAGCCGGGCGGGGTTCGCGAAGCGGTACGCGACCGGGCCACCGGAGGCGCGGGCGCTGAGCAGGTCGGTGTCGGAGGTCGACAGCAGCAGGATCGTCGCGGGCGTGGTCTTCGCGTGCGTCATCGCGTGCGCAGGCCTTCCTCGGGGTTTCCGCGCCCCGGGTGGTCGTGGTCGGCGGGAGTTCCTGACTCGCCGGGCCGCGGGTGCTGTGTTGCTGGTGTTTCCCGGGCCTGGCTCACAGTGGCGGGACCGCGCCGGATTTACACCGGGCTTCCTCCCCGGGGCCCTGGGACCCCATGCCGCCTGAATAGTAGATGCTGGCCCGGGATCGCACGGCGGCCACCTGGAAGGACGTGGGTATGCTCGCCGCCATGCCGCCCACACCCACAAGCCCCGCAGACCCGGGCGAACCTCGCATACGGGACCGGGGCGACGCCTGCCCGGGGGCTCTGCGGCTGCATGCGGCGGACGACGGGCGATTGGCCCGACTCCGGCTCCCCGGTGGGTTTCTGACGGGACGTCAACTCGATGCGCTGGCCACGGCGGCCGATGAGCTGGGGGACGGATCGCTCAGCATCACCTCCCGGGGCAATGTGGAGCTGCGCGGCCTCGGGGACGCCTGCGGGGCGCCGCTCGCGGCACTGCTGCGGGAGGCCGCGCTGCTGCCGTCGGACACCCATGAGCGGGTACGGAACGTGGTGGCATCGCCGCTCGCCGGACTGGACGGGCTCGGCTGCGCTGACGTGCAGTTGTGGGCCCGTGAGCTGGACGGACTGCTGTGCGGTGCGCGGTGGGCGGCCGGCCCGTCGGGTCTTTCCGGCCGCTTCCTGTTCGCCCTGGACGACGGGCGCGGCGATGTCGCGGGGCTCGGCGCGGATGTGACGTTGCTCGCAGAGCGGGACGGCACGGCGGTGCTGCGGATGGGCCGCCGCCTCGCCTTCCGTGTCGCCCGAGCCGCCGACGCGCCGCGCGCCGCGCTCGCAGCGGCGGAGGCGTTCCTGGCGGCGGCGGCCGATGCGGATACCGGCGCCTGGCGCGTACGTGAGCTCCCGGACGGGCAGCACATCGCGGTGGGCGCCGGACTGGAGAGAGCGGGGGTGGCGGCGGTGCCGCTGCCACCACTGCCCGGCGCCGGCCCTGACGGAACAGGGCGGTCCGGCCCCGCGGGGCCACTGCCCGGGATCGTGGCGGGCCCGCGCGGCCGGGCGGTGTCCGCCGTCGCGCCGCTCGGTCGCCTCACCGCCGCCCAGGCACGCGCGCTGCTGCCCGCCCCCGCCGACGAGATCCGGCTCACACCGTGGCGCGGGGTCGTCGTCCCCGGCTTCGCGGACGACGGCGCGGCGCGGGCGCGGCTGGACGCGCTCAGGCGGGCCGGGTTCGTCACCGGGACCGACTCGCCCTGGTTCGGCGTCGGGGCGTGCACCGGGCGGCCCGGGTGCGCCAAGTCACTCGCCGACGTACGCGCCGACGCCACGCCGGTCGACGGCCCCGGCCTCCCCGTGTACTGGTCCGGTTGCGAGCGGCGCTGCGGCCACCCGCAGGGGGACCACGTGGATGTGGTGGCCACCACGGACGGCACGTACCGGGTACGCGTCCGCGGCCACTCCGTACCCGTACCGTCCCGCGACCGACTCGCCGGCACCGTCGCCGGAGCCCGTACCGATTCCCGTACCCACACACCGAGATGAGCGAGAAGAAGACCGTGTTCGACTACGAGAAGGACGGGGCGGAGATCTACCGCCAGTCCTTTGCCACCATCCGCGCCGAGGCGGACCTCGCCGCGCTCCCCGCCGACGTCAGCCAGGTCGCGGTGCGGATGATCCACGCCTGCGGCATGGTCGACCTCGTCCGCGATCTCGCGTACTCGCCCGGTGTGGTGGCCGGTGCCCGTGAGGCCCTGCGCGCCGGCGCGCCGATCCTGTGCGACGCGCAGATGGTCGCCAGCGGGGTCACGCGCAAGCGGCTGCCCGCGGACAACGACGTGATCTGCACGCTCTCCGACCCGAAGGTCCCGGCACTCGCCGCCGAACTCGGCACCACCCGCAGCGCAGCGGCGCTGGAGCTGTGGCGCGATCGGCTCGACGGCGCCGTCGTCGCCGTGGGCAACGCGCCCACCGCTCTCTTCCGCCTCCTCGAGATGATCGAGGAGGGGGCGCCCCGCCCGGCCGCCGTCATCGGCATCCCGGTCGGCTTCATAGGCGCCGCCGAGTCCAAGGAGGCGCTCGCCGCGCACTCCTCGGGCCTGGAACACCTGGTGGTACGCGGGCGGCGCGGCGGCAGCGCCATGGCGGCGGCGGCGATCAACGCGATAGCGAGTGAGGCAGAGTGAGCACGCGGATGGGCACCCAGCAGGTCGGGCGGCTGTACGGGGTCGGGCTCGGTCCCGGCGATCCGTCCCTGATGACCCTCCGGGCCGTCGAGGTCATCGCGGAGGCGGACGTCGTGGCATACCACTGCGCCCGGCACGGCCGCTCCATCGCCCGCTCGATCGTGGCGAAGCACCTGCGCTCCGACCATGTCGAGGAGCGCCTGATGTACCCGGTCACCACCGAGACCACCGACCACCCCGGGGGCTACCGGGGCGCGCTCGACGACTTCTACGAGGAGGCCGCGGCCCGGCTCGCCGCCCACCTCGACGCCGGCCGCACGGTCGCCGTGCTGGCCGAGGGCGACCCGCTCTTCTACGGCTCGTACCAGCACATGCACAAGCGGCTCGCGCACCGCTACCCGACCGAGGTGATCCCCGGCATCACATCCGTGAGCGCGGCGGCGGCACGTCTCGGGGAGCCGCTGTGCGAGGCGGAGGAAGTCCTGACGATCATCCCGGGCACGCTGCCCGAGGAGGAGCTGACGGCCCGGCTCGCCGCGACCGACTCGGCGGTCGTGATGAAGCTGGGGCGTACCTTCCCGGCGGTGCGGCGCGCGCTGCGGCGCGCGGGGCGGCTCGACGACGCGCGGTACGTCGAACGGGCCACGATGGAGGGCGAGCGCACGGAGCGCCTGGCCGATGTGGATCCGGAGACGGTGCCGTACTTCTCGGTGGCGGTGCTGCCGAGCCGTATCGACCAGCGGCCCCCGGAAGCCCGGTCGCAGGGCGAGGTCGTGGTGGTGGGCACGGGTCCCGCGGGACCGCTGTGGCTGACCCCGGAGACCCGGGGCGCCCTCGCCTCGGCCGATGACCTGGTGGGCTACACGACCTATCTGGACCGGGTGCCGGTGCGCCCGGGCCAGCTCCGGCACGGCTCCGACAACAAGGTGGAGGCCGAACGCGCCGAGTTCGCCCTGGACCTGGCACGACGCGGGCGCCGGGTCGCCGTGGTCTCGGGCGGCGACCCGGGGGTGTTCGCGATGGCCACGGCGGTGCTGGACGCGGCATCCCAGGAGGCGTACGCGGACGTGCCCGTCAGGGTGCTGCCCGGGGTGACGGCGGCGAACGCTGCGGCAGCCCGGGCGGGTGCGCCGCTCGGCCACGACTACGCGACCATCTCGCTGTCCGACCGGCTCAAGCCCTGGGAGGTCATCGCGGAGCGGCTCCGGGCCGCCGCGGGCGCGGATCTCGTACTCGCCCTGTACAACCCCGGCTCGCGCAGCCGTACGTGGCAGGTGGCGAAGGCCCGCGAACTACTGCTGGAACACCGGGCGCCGGACACTCCGGTGGTCGTCGCGCGCGATGTGGGCGGATCGGGGGAGAGCGTGACGATCGTGCGGCTCGAGGACCTGGATCCGGCGGCGGTCGACATGCGGACGCTGCTGCTGGTGGGTTCGTCGCAGACGCGGACGGTCCAGCGTGGGGCGCAGGGCTCGGGCGAGCGGATCGTCTGGACCCCGCGCACCTACCCCGGGTAGCGACCACCCAGCAGGG
Organism: Streptomyces sp. NPDC059828; assembly: GCF_042731955.1. Lineage (NCBI taxonomy): Bacteria > Bacillati > Actinomycetota > Actinomycetes > Kitasatosporales > Streptomycetaceae > Streptomyces > Streptomyces sp. NPDC059828. The sequence goes on from NZ_JBHWIW010000058.1 coordinate 35,757, forward strand.
GTGCGGCGCGGGGTCCGGGGCGTTGTCAGTGCCCGCGGTTAGTCTGCGGACATCGACTGGTGCTCCACTTCTGGAGGGTGGTTCTCATGGCCTCGCGCCTCAACCCGTATCTCAGCTTCAACGGCGACGCCCGGCAGGCGATGGAGTTCTACGAGGAGGTGCTCGGCGGCACGCTGGCGATGCACACCTACGGTGAGTCGGGCGGCGGCGAGCCCGGCACACCGCAAGGCGACAAGATCATGCACGCCATGCTGGAGACCCCGAGCGGCTTCACGCTGATGGGCGCCGACGCACCGCCCGGAATGCCGCACACGGCGGGCAACAACTTCTCGGTGAGCATCAGCGGCGACGACGACGCCGAGCTGCGCGGCTACTGGGAGAAGCTGTCCGGTGGCGGCTCGGTGGCGGTGCCCCTGGACAAGCAGGTGTGGGGGGATGTGTTCGGCATGTGCACGGACCGGTTCGGCATCCCGTGGATGGTCAACATCACCGAGCAGCAGGGCTGACCGGCCGGGTGAGCGAGCGGATAGACCACGACCGGCGCTTCCCGCGTGCTCTGGCGGATGTGGCCAAGGCCGAGTTCGACTACGGCGAGGAGGGCGAGGGAGTCGACTTCGAGCCGTACGACGGCTTCCTCACCGCCGAGGACACCACGGACTGGCTGCGCCACTGGACCGGCAACCACCAGCTCGAGGGCGACGCCTACCGCGTCTTCGGGCAGGACGGCACCGGTGGCTACGCCGCGGTCTGGTACGCCCGTGCGGGCCGGCCGCTGACCGAGCAGCCCGTGGTGTTCCTGGGCTCGGAGGGTGAGCGGGGTGTGGTCGCGGGGAATCTCTCGGACTTCCTCTGGGTCCTGGCCGACGGCTTCGGGCCGATGGAGGCCGCCCTGCAGGAGGAGCGGGAGCCCAACCCGGACGCGGACCTCACCGCGCTCGCCGAGCGGCACGCGACCACGCGCCGACGGCCCGCCCTGGAGATCGTCGCGGAGGCCAGGGCCGAGTTCGCGGCCTTCTCCGACGACCTCGACGCGCTCTGCCGATAGGTCTCGCCGCGGAGTTCGCCGCTGAGCAGGTCAGTCGTCCCGCGGGCCCTTCGGCGACGAACGCCCCACCACCGTCCCGGCTCGGTCGATGCACACCACGTCGACCGTGACCGGGGCGCCCCGCAGCACCCCGAGGGCCTGGTCGCGGGCCGTCACGGCCACCAGGTCGCCCAGTGGCACCCCCCCGGCCGCGCACAGCTGGAGGGCGGCAAGACCGGTGTTGGCGGACGCCACCTGGGCCGCGAGGCCCTCGTCGGCGCCACCTGCCCGGGCCAGCTCGGCCAGGAAGCCCTTGTCGACCTGGGAGCGGGCGGAGTGCAGATCCAGATGGCCCGCCGCCAGCTTGGACAGCTTGGCGAAGCCGCCGCAGACGGTGAGCCGGTCGACCGGGTGACGGCGGACGTACTTCAGGACGGCGCCCGCGAAGTCGCCCATGTCGAGCAGAGCGTCCTCGGGGAGGTCGTACAGCGAGACGACGGTCTTCTCGGACGTGGAGCCCGTGCAGCCCGCCAGGTGGGTGCGGCCCGCCGCCCGGGCCACGTCCACGCCCCTGCGGATCGAGTCGATCCACGCCGAGCAGGAGTACGGGACGACGATCCCCGTCGTGCCCAGGATCGACAGCCCGCCCAGGATGCCCAGGCGCGGGTTCCAGGTCGAGCGGGCGATCTCCTCGCCGTGGTCCACGGAGACGGTGATCTCGACATCACCGGTGCCGCCGTGCCGGCCGGCGACGAGCGCGATGTGGTCGCGCATCATCTGGCGCGGCACGGGATTGATCGCAGGCTCCCCGACCTCGAGCGGCAGCCCGGGACGGGTCACGGTGCCCACGCCGGGCCCGGCGCGGAAGACCACTCCGGAGCCGGGCGGCAGGATCCGTGCCGTCGCCCGGACCAGGGCGCCGTGCGTGACGTCCGGGTCGTCGCCCGCGTCCTTCACCACGCCCGCCACCGCGCGATCACCCTGCAGTTCCTCGACGGCGAGGGCGAACGCCGGGGTCTGCCCCTTCGGCAGGGTGATCGTCACCGGATCGGGGAAGTCCCCGGTCAGCAGCGCGGTGTACGCGGCGGTCGTGGCCGCGGTGGCACAGGCACCGGTGGTCCAGCCGGGCCGCAGGCCGGTGTGCTTGAGTTGGGCGCTGCGCCCGCCGCCCCCGGCGCCGGGCCCACTCATGGAAGGTCCCCCATGCATGTCCTGATCCTCGGCGGTACGACGGAGGCACGCGCACTCGCGGAGGCCCTGCACGATCGCGGGCTGCGGGTGACGACCTCACTCGCCGGGCGGGTCGCGGCGCCGAGGCTGCCACGGGGAGAGGTGCGCGTCGGCGGCTTCGGCGGGGCGGAGGGCCTCGCCGACTGGCTGCGGGAGCAGCAGGTGGATGTGCTCATCGACGCCACCCATCCTTTCGCCGGGACGATCAGTTTCAACGCGGCGCGAGCCGCCGACCAGGCCCATGTTCCCCTGCTCGCGGTGCGCCGCCCCGGCTGGGTCCCCGCTGAAGGGGACGACTGGCACCTCGTGGACTCCCTCCCGCAGGCCGCGGCCGCCCTGCCGGGCCTGGGCGAGCGGGTCTTCCTCACCACGGGCCGCATGGGCCTTGCGTCCTTCGTTCACCTGGACACGCTGTGGTTCCTCGTCCGCTCGGTGGACGCCCCGGAGCCCCCCTTCCCGGCGCGTATGGAGGTCCTGCTGGACCGCGGCCCGTTCACCCTGGACTCCGAACGGGAACTGCTGCGCCGCCACGCCATCGACGTGCTCGTCACCAAGGACAGCGGCGCCGCGGCAACGGCCCCCAAACTGACCGCGGCCCGCGAGGCGGGCATCCCCGTGGTGCTGGTGCGCCGCCCGCCCGTCCCGGAGGGGGTGCCGGTGGCGTCCACGGTGGAGGAGGCGCTTCGCTGGACGCCGCTCAGGTGATGGCGTGCCCATGCGCGGCGGCGAGCCCGGCGAGCACAGGTTCACCGAAGGTGCCGCGCATGCTCTGGAACGCCAGGACCTTGTCCTGGCCGAACCGCCCGAGGTAGGCGCCGTAGCTGTCCGCGGTGATGAACCTCGGCGGCGTCGTCTTGCTGTGGAACTTGTCGGCGTACATCACCAGCCGCTCCTCCACCGTCACCGCGGTGTAGTCGCCCGGCGGCAGCGGCAACCCCTGAGCCTCGATGTCGGCCTTGGTCAGGCCGACGCCCGTGTGGCAGGAGCAGAACCGGCACAGCGGCTCGGGGAAGCCCTCCGCCTCCAGGAGCTCATGCCCGAGCACCCCGTGGCGCAGGTAGTTGGCCTTGTCCACCCGGCCCTGCTCGTCGAAGAGGCGGTATACACCGATGTCGTGCAGCAGACATCCGGCCCGGACCAGATCCGCGTCAACATCCAGACCTGATACGGAAATCAGCTGCTCGGCGAGACTCCAGACAATCTCGCAGTGCGTGAACACCAGGTCCAGGGCTGCTGCGTTCGGGGCGTACTTCTCATGCAGGCCTCGGATCTCGGCAACGCCCGGAGTCTCCATCCCGCGACCCTACGCGATAGCGTGCGACGCCATGAGCACCGCGATATCCGCCGGCCAAGGACGCGCCGGGCGAAGGATCGCCGACCTCGTGGCGGCCCTGCTGCCGCCCGGGATCCTGCTGGCTACGGGCCTGTTGGTGCGAGCGCGGCTCATCGACGACGGGTTCGTCCTCCTCAACCTCGTCTCGCTCCTTCTCAGCCTTCTGGTGCTGTTCTACGCGCACGTCGGCTGGCACGCGCAGCTCCACGACGCCACCCTGCTGACCGTGCGCACCCTCACCGGCCGGCGCACCGTCGACCTCGCCCGGCTCACCAGAGTCGGCCGGGTCGAGGTGGTGTCCCAAGGTCCTACCGACGATCGGCTGATCCTCACCGACACCCACGGCGTGCGCGTCATCCTCAGCAAACTCCGGGGCGGCCGTGACACCGTCGACGCGGCCGTACGCCGAGCGCTGCTCCACGCCCCCGCCGACGCGGGCGTGACCGTGTCCGGGCGCGCCGTGGAGCGCCTTGGCCTGGACGCGGAAATGCAGCGCCCACGCAGCAGGCTCAAGGCCGGCCGCCGCATCCCGGAAACCCTCATCGGCTTCGCCCCGCTGCTGTCGCTGCCGGTGTTCGCCGTCCCGGCACTGGCCCTGACCCTCGCAGGCTTCCTGCTCGCGGACCCCTCCTGAGACGGTCCTCCCGGAAGTGCGGCCCGTGGGGTGGGCGGCCTCGTGGTGTGTGCCGCACCCCATGGTCATCCAGAGAGTCCGTCCTCAAACGCCGGACGGGCTAAGGCGTTCGAGCCTGCCCCGGAGCGGCCCCTACGCCCGCCTCACCGCGCCCGGAACCGAGGCCGGTGACGAGTAGCCACTACTCAAGCGTCTGCCTGGTCCACCTGCTGGAATGAGTTCGCTGAATACATGCCGCACTCGTGGACAGGTCGCACGTGAAATACTTCGCCGCTGCGCTCTTGCTGACCCAAGCGGGTTTCCTGGTCGCCTGGGCCGCTGGTCGGCGAAATCCTGAACCGGTGGCACCGGTTGACGATGCCACGGCTTTCCATCCCGTCCACTGGCGGATGATGAGCACCGCGGAGCAAGCCGAATTCGACGAACGGCAGTTGGCGTCCTCTGACGGAATCCACCCTGACTGATCAGGGACCTTTCGGCTTCTCCCCGCCGTACCGCCGGGTGTCCCGGAGTGGGGCCCGGGTCCTTCCCGACATCGGCTCTGCGTATGCCGTGAAATCGGACGGACACCCCACTGCGGCGTGCACCCCGACAAGGGGCGTGCACGCGAGCCCGCCCGCACCGGGAGGAACCGTCAGCAGGCGTGGCGTTCGCGGGTCGGGTCGTACAGGTGGCTGTCCCGGAACTGCGAAGCCCCCAGCGTGCGGCCCACGATGATCACCGCCGTCTTGGTGATGCCGGCCGCCTTCGTCTGCTCGGCGATGTCCTCGAGCGTGCCCCGCAGCACCACCTCGTCGGGGCGGCTCGCCATCGCGACGACCGCAGCGGGACAGTCCGGGCCGTAGTGCGGCAACAGCTCTGACACGACGCGGTCGACGTAGCGGGCCGCGAGGTGCAGCACGAGGAGGGCGCCGCTGCGGGCGAGAGCCGGGAGGTCCTCGCCGGGGGGCATGGGGGTGGCCTGCTGGGCGATGCGGGTCAGGATCACGGTCTGGCCGACCGTCGGGACGGTCAGCTCACGCTTCAGCGCGGCAGCGGCGGCGGCGAACGCGGGGACGCCTGGGACGACTTCGTACGGGATGCCGAGCGCGTCGAGCCGGCGCATCTGTTCCGCGACGGCGCTGAAGACCGAGGGGTCGCCGGAATGCAGCCGGGCCACGTCGTGGCCGTCCTCGTGGGCGCGGACGATCTCGGCGATGATCTGGTCCAGGTCGAGCTGGGCGGTGTCGACGAGGCGGGCGTCCGGGGGGCACTCGGCCAGCAGTTCGCGGGGGACGAGGGAGCCGGCGTACAGGCAGACCCGGCTCGAGGCGAGCATCCGGGCCCCGCGGACCGTGATCAGGTCGGCGGCGCCGGGGCCCGCGCCGATGAAGTGGACGGTCATGAGGGTTCAACTCCTGGCTTGGTGACGGTGACGGACCACTGGGTGACCGGCATCGCCTGGCGCCAGCCGGTGAAGGTGCCGACGGGCACGGCGTGCGCCACGGCGAGCCGCACCAGCTCGCCCCCATGGCGCCGGTACCAGTCGGCCAGCAGCGCCTCGGACTCCAGCGTCACGGTGTTGGCGACGAGCCTGCCGCCGGCGGGGAGAGCGTCCCAGCAGGCATCCAGGAGCCCTGGCGCGGTGAGCCCGCCGCCGATGAAGACCGCGTCGGGAGTGGGGAGTTCCACGAGGCCGGAGGGTGCCGCTGCGGTGACGACCCGCAGCCCGGGCACGCCGAGGGCCTCGGCGTTGCGGCCGATTCGAGCGGCGCGTGCCGGGTCCCGCTCGACCGTGATCGCCCGGCAGCCGCGGTGGGTGCGCATCCATTCGATGGCGATCGAACCGGAGCCGCCGCCGATGTCCCAGAGCAGTTCTCCGGGCGCCGGTGCGAGCGCCGCCAGGGTGGCGGCGCGGACATGGCGCTTGGTGAGCTGCCCGTCGTTCTCGTACGCCTCGTCCGGCAGCCCGGGCACGGCGGACAGCCGCAGTGCGTCGGGGGCGCGTGCACACTCGACGGCGACGAGGTTGAGGGGGTCGCCCGCGGGATGCTCCCAGTCGGCGGCGGTGCCGCCGACCTCGGACTCGCGCGCGGACCCGAGCTGTTCCAGGACCCGCATCCGGCTGGGCCCGTAGCCCTGGTCGCGCAGCAGCCCGGCGACCTCCGCGGGCGTCGCGGCCCCCGCACTGAGCACCAGCAGCCGCCGCCCGTCGTGCAGGGCGGCGGCGAGCGAGGCCAGGGGCCGGCCGACCAGGGTCACGGTCTCGGTGTCCTCCAGCGGCCAGCCGAGCCGGGCGCAGGCGTAGGACACGGACGACGGATGCGGCAGTACGCGCAGGGCCCGCGCGCCGAGCTCATCGGCGAGCGCCCGGCCGATCCCGTAGAACATCGGGTCACCGCTGGCGAGCACCGCGATCCCGCGCCCGGCGTGCGCGGCGAGCAGCCCCGGCACGGCGGGACGCAGCGGCGAGGGCCACGGCACACGTTCACCGCCGCACTCGGCGGGCAGCAGCGCGAGCTGGCGCTCGCCACCGAGGAGGACCTCGGCCTCGCGCAGCGCGGCGCGGGTCGCCTCGGGAAGCCCGCCCCAGCCGTCGGCGCCGATCCCGGCGACCGTGACCGCGACGGTGGCGGCGGGGGGCCGGTGCAGGTGGGGGCGGGGTTCTGGGCTCACGGACGGGACTCTACTGTTCCGGGGGTCCGTGGCTCCGTACGGGTGTTCCCGCCCGCATCCGGGAGCGGGGACGACCGTGCCCGGACCGTCGAAGGCGTCATTGAGCCCTCGGACGGCGCTGCGCCCGCCCGCGCCCGCTGATCCGGAGCCTTGACACCAGTGAGCCGTGGGTCTGCGCCCGCTCACTTCTTCGCGTGTTCCCCCACGTAGAAGAGGATCCACACGAACCCCGCGAAGAGGTGCGTCGCGAAGACATAGACGAAGACGCGCAAGGCGACACCGCGCTCCTTCCAGCGCTCGATGTCGTTCATACGGGGCTCCTCGGGGCTCCTCCGGCGGATGACGGGACGCGCTCCAGAGTACGGCGGAATAGAAACCGGACTCCCTCCGTTCCCCATTACAGTTTAAAGTTCAACCAAACTTCCCCTTGGAGGCGAGCGCGATGCAGTTCGGGATCTTCACCGTCGGTGATGTCACCACCGACCCCACCAACGGCCGCACCCCGAGCGAGCACGAGCGGATCAAGGCGACGGTCGCCATCGCACTCAAGGCCGAGGAGGTCGGACTCGATGTGTTCGCGACCGGTGAGCACCACAACCCGCCGTTCGTGCCCTCGTCGCCCACCACCCTGCTGGGGCACATCGCGGCGCGCACCGAGAACCTGCTCCTGTCCACGTCCACGACGCTGATCACCACCAACGACCCGGTGAAGATCGCCGAGGACTACGCCTACCTCCAGCACCTGGCCGACGGGCGCGTCGACCTGATGATGGGACGGGGCAACACCGGGCCGGTCTACCCCTGGTTCGGGCAGGACATCCGGCAGGGCATCCCGCTCGCCATCGAGAACTACGCGCTTCTCCACACGCTGTGGAGGGAGGACGTCGTGGACTGGGAGGGGCGGTTCCGCAGCCCGCTCCAGGGCTTCACCTCCACCCCGCGCCCGCTGGACGGTGTACCACCGTTCGTCTGGCACGGGTCCATCCGCTCGCCGGAGATCGCCGAGCAGGCCGCGTACTACGGCGACGGCTTCTTCCACAACAACATCTTCTGGCCCATGGAGCACACCCAGCGCATGGTCGCGCTCTACCGGAAGCGGTTCGCGCACTACGGGCACGGCACACCCGAGCAGGCCATCGTCGGACTCGGGGGACAGGTGTTCATGCGGAAGAACTCGCAGGACGCGGTACGGGAGTTCCGCCCGTACTTCGACAACGCGCCGGTCTACGGACACGGGCCGTCGCTGGAGGAGTTCACCGAGCAGACACCGCTGACCGTGGGCTCCCCGCAGCAGGTCATCGAGCGGACCCTGGGCTTCCGTGAAGCCGTGGGCGACTACCAGCGCCAGCTGTTCCTGATGGACCACGCCGGGCTGCCGCTCAAGACCGTGCTCGAGCAGCTCGACATCCTCGGCGAGGAGGTCGTCCCGGTGCTGCGCAAGGAGTTCGCGAACCTGCGGCCCGCCGGAGTGCCGGACGCCCCGCTCCACCCGGCAGTCGCTGCCCGGCGTACCACCGCTCCCACCGAGGAGGCCTGACCATGGAGTCGGAGCAGCTGAGACTCGTCGCCGTATCGGCCGGACTGAGCAGCCCCTCGTCGACCCGGCTGCTCGCCGACCGGCTGGCCGAGGCCGCGCGGCGCGAGCTGGCAGAGCGGGACCGCAAGGTCGAGGTCGAGGTCGTCGAGCTGCGTGATCTGGCCGTCGCCATCGCCAACAACCTGGTCACCGGGTTTCCGCCGCCCCCGCTGGCGGCGGCGATCGACGCGGTGACGGTGGCGGACGGGCTGATCGCCGTCACTCCGGTGTTCACGGCTTCGTACAGCGGTCTGTTCAAGTCGTTCTTCGATCTCATCGAACCGACCGCCCTGACCGGGAAGCCCGTGCTGATCGGGTCCACCGGTGGCACGGGCCGCCACTCTCTGGTGCTCGACCACGCCCTGCGCCCGCTGTTCGCCTATCTGCGGGCCGTGGTCGTGCCGACCGCGGTGTACGCCGCGTCGGAGGACTGGGGATCGGGCGGGGACGAGTACACCGAGGGGCTGCCCGCCCGGATCCAGCGGGCGGGCGGGGAGCTGGCCGGGCTGATGGCGGCCCGGCCGGCTCGTGACCCGGAAACGGAGGAGGACGACGAGCCGACGGAGTTCGAGCGGCAGCTCGCCGGTCTGCGCTTCGACTGAGCGCACGCGGCAGTAGCCCGTAGACAGCGCCTACTTGCGGTTGTACAGACGCATCGTGACCGCACCGAACACGGTCACGAACACCGCCGACCACCCCAGCGTCCAGCCGATGTCCGCGGCCGGCCACTCACCCGCCATCAGCTCGCGCACGGCGGTCGCGAGATGCGTGACCGGGCTGTTGTTGACGAACGCCTGCAACCAGCCCGGCATGGTCCGCGGATCGACGAAGACGTTGCTGAGGAAGGTCAGCGGGAAGATCACCATCATGCTGACGCCCATCACCGACTTCTCGGTGCGCAGCAGCAGCCCGAACATCGTCCAGATCCAGGAGAAGGCGAACGAGAACAGCATCAGCAGCCCGACACCGGCCAGCACGCCGACCGCCCCGCCGTCCGGCCGGTAGCCGATGAGCATGCCGACGCTGAGCATCACCACCGAGGCGATGAAGTAGCGGACGAGATCGCCCAGCAGATAGCCCACCATCGGGGCCGGCCGCCAGATCGGCAGGGTGCGGAAGCGGTCGAAGACACCCTTCTCGATGTCGGTGTTCACCGCGACCCCGGTGTACATCGTGATCATCACGACGCTCATCACCAGGATCCCGGGCAGCAGGAACTGGATGTACGCGTCGGCCGAACCGGCAAGTGCCCCGCCGAAGAGGTACGTGTACATCAGCACCATCATGATCGGGAAGGCGGTGACGTCGAAGAGCTGCTCAGGGACGTGCTTGATCTTGAGCATGGCCCGCCAGCCGAAGGTGAGCGAGGCCGAGAGGGCGCTGGGCCGCGTGGGCCGCTCCTTCGCGACGAGGAGGGCGGCCAGGTCCTCGGTCCTGGGGGCGGCGACAGTGACGTCGTCGGAGTCCTTGGTGGCGACGGTGCTCATGCGACGGCCTCCTTGCGGACGGTCTCGGTGCTGGTGTCGGTCCCGGTGCTCGTATCGGCCTCGGTGAGGGCCAGGAAGACCTCGTCCAGGCTGGGCTGGCCCAGCGCGAAGGTGTCGACGGTGATACCCGCCCTGGCCAGCTCGGACAGCGCACGGGCGGCCTGCTCCTGCGCCCCCTGCTCCGTGCCGTGTCCGTCCAGCCTGGCCGTGAGGGCGAGCGGGTCGGGGTCGAGCTGCACGGAGGCGTCGAGCGCGAGGGCGAGGATGCGCTCGGCCTCCGGGCGCTGGTCGGCGTCACGCAGCCGCAGATGGACGGCGCCGGAACCGACGGACGCCTTGAGCTCGCCTTTGGTGCCCTCGGCGATCACCCTGCCGTGGTCGATCACGGCGATCCTGGAGGCGAGTTGGTCGGCCTCGTCCAGATACTGCGTGGTCAGCAGCACCGTGGTGCCCTGCGATACGACGGCCCTGACGATGTCCCACACCTGGTTGCGGCTACGCGGGTCGAGACCCGTGGTCGGCTCGTCGAGGAACAGCAGGTCCGGGGTATTGAGGATGGACGCGGCGATGTCGATACGGCGACGCATACCGCCCGAGTACTGCTTCACCTGGCGTCCCGCGGCCTCGGACAGCCCGAAGGCCTCCAGCAACTGCGTGGCCCGCTCACGGGCGGCGGCCTTGCCGTGCCCCAGCAGCCTGCCGAGCAGCAGCAGGTTCTCGGCGCCGGTGAGGTCCTCGTCCACGGAGGCGTACTGCCCGGTGAGGCTGACCCGGCTGCGTACCGCGTCCGCTTCCGTCAACACGTCCCGGCCGAACACCCGTGCCTGCCCCCCGTCGGGTCTGAGCAGGGTGGCCAGCACCTTCACGGTGGTGGTCTTGCCCGCGCCGTTGGGCCCGAGCAGGCCGTAGACGGTGCCGGCGGGTACCCGGAGATCGACGCCGTCGACGGCCCGGTTCTCCCCGAACGTCTTCACCAGGTCCGTCGTCTCGATGGCCAGATCTGTACTCATCGTCGTTCCTCTGTCGCTCCTGCGGATGGCTCACACTTCCCGGATACAGACCGGCGCCGCCCCGGAAACTCACCGCTGGCGGCCGGCAGGGAGCGGACGAATGCCGTCACTCCACCACAAGAAACACGACAGGACGATGTCTCGCGCATAACAACCACGCGGTCGCCGGATCAGCTCCGGCGACCGCGTGGGAAAACGCGGAGGACGCGCGCCTTCAGTCCTCGTGCGTGTAGAAGAAGTAGAACGTGACGATGAAGGTCGCGACCGCCAGCGCCAGCGCCAGCACCACCACGGTGAGAATGCTGCGCCCGCTCAGGCTGTACAGGTAGCCGACCGAGATACCCACCAGCGCCGCGTACGCCCCCGCGCGGAGCTCACGCGGCAGCGCGTACTGGTAGCGGCCCAGCACGAAGCAGAGTGCGGCGAACACCGCACCGGAGACGAAGCCGATCACCAGCTGCCCACCGACGGACTCGCCCGCCTCACGCGCCATGAAGGACGTGTAGAAGCCGTAGACGACTCCGAGGGTGAGGGGCAGCGCCCATCCGAGAGTGCCGTGGTGGTGCCGCGCCGGCACCGCTGCGTGTGCGGCCATGGCCGAGCTCCTTCCGCCGCCTCCCCCGGTCCCTCTGCGTTCCCCCTACCGTCCCTACCGTCGACCCGCACGGCCGCGGTGGCAAGTGGAGCGGCGTATCCCTCGAATGGCTCAATCGAAATGCCCTGTATGTCGCCGAACTACCCCATTCGCCGCATGCTGGCGCCATGAGCCAGAACACAGCACCCCAGAACCAGACCGCCCCGCGGAACCCCGGGCCGGGCACCGCCAAGGACTCCTGGTCGGGCGGCGGCACGCTCTTCGCCGGTGTCCTGCTGGCGGTCGTCGGCATCATCGACATCATCGAGGGCATCGCCGCGATAGCCGAGGACACCGTCTACGCACGCGTCGGCGGCTACATCTACTCCTTCAACCTCACAGGCTGGGGCTGGATCCATCTGATCCTCGGAGTGATCCTCGCCGTGACGGGCTGGGGGATCCTCAAGAACGCGGAGTGGGCCAAGATCGCCGGTATCGCGCTGGCATCGCTGAACATCATCGCCCAGTTCCTGTTCCTGCCCTACCAGCCGGTCTGGGCGATCGTCTCCATGGCGATCTCGGTCTTCGTGATCTGGGCGCTGGCGCACGACAAGTCGCGCACCACGGCGACCGTCTGACCCGCCTGACCCACCCCGAGGCGCGATCAGCGCAACCAGTCCGAAAGCCCTCGTCTTTGGTGTTGTAGATTTCGGTGG
>NZ_JBHWIW010000059.1:0-47023 GCF_042731955.1 Streptomyces sp. NPDC059828
GGTTTATTTTTATAAGACACGGGGCATGGAGGGCGGCCACGAGAACGCGTAGAGGGCGGCCACCCGGTACCGGGTGGCCGCCCTCGCACGGTGCGCGCGGACGCGTCACGCGCGCATCGTGAGACGTCGTGTGGCGTCTTACTTGCCCTTGGCGGCTTCCTTGAGCTTGGAGCCCGCGGAGACCTTCACGCTGTAGCCGGCCGGGATCTGGATCGGGTCACCGGTCTGCGGGTTGCGCGCGGTGCGAGCGGCACGGTGGGTGCGCTCGAAGGTGAGGAAGCCGGGGATGGTGACCTTCTCGTCGCCCTTGGCGACGACCTCGCCGACGGTCTCGGCGAGAGCGGCCAGCACGGCGTCGGCGTCCTTGCGGGTCACCTCGGCGCGGTCGGCCAGCGCGGCCACCAGCTCACTGCGGTTCATGTTCTTACTCCCGTGTTCTTCTTGCCTATGAGGCGTGCCAAGCGGCGGAGCCGCATATCGGACACAGCGAAGCCGATGCTGCCAGGGTGCTCGGACATCCCCGGACCCGGGTCTGTTCGGCAGACCCTCCGCGTCCATGGGTTTCCCCCTAGGGCGCAGGCCCTCAGGGGAGCATCCTGCCCCCACCACCGGCGGGAAAGCCAATCCGGCACCCTCCGGAGTCACACGAAAAGCGCCACTGCTCGTCGTGGTGACGTTCCGTCGACTCGCTGGCGACTCCCCGGAGCCACGGGTTGCGACCATCCGCACGGCCGACCGCGGCTCATGACCCGCCACCCTAGAGGGGCTCGCCCGGCCCGCGACCCGCGACGCGCCGGACGCGCAGGTCAGACCGACGTGGGTTCCGTCACAGCCGCACCAGTGGCAGTACCGGCCGCCTTCGCTGCCTCGCGCACGGCTCCGGCCACCGCGCCCGCGACCTTGTCGTTGAAGACGGACGGGACGATGTAGTTCGGATTCAGCTCGTCATCGGTGACGACGTTGGCGAGGGCCTGGGCCGCCGCAAGCATCATCTCCGTGTTCACCGTACGCGACTGCGCATCAAGAAGACCACGGAAGACTCCGGGGAACACCAGTACGTTGTTGATCTGGTTGGGGAAGTCCGAGCGCCCGGTGGCCACAACTGCCGCCGTCTGACGGGCGATTGCCGGCTCGACCTCCGGGTCGGGGTTCGCAAGAGCGAACACGATGGAGTCGTCCGCCATGGCGGCGACATCCTCGGCACCCAGCACGTTGGGCGCCGAGACACCGATGAACACGTCGGCTCCGACGACGGCCTGCTTCAGAGTGCCGGTGACGCCTTCGGGGTTGGTGTTGTCGGCGATCCAGCGCAGCGCCGTGCCCGGCGCCGCCTCCACGAGGTCCTCGCGGCCCGCGTGCACCACACCGTGGATGTCGGCGACGACGGCGTGCTTGACGCCCGCTGCGATGAGCAGCTTGAGGATGGCCGTACCGGCCGCGCCCGCACCGGACATGACGACCCGTACGTCCCCGACCGCCTTGCCCACCACGCGAAGTGCGTTGGTGAGCGCGGCGAGCACCACGATGGCGGTGCCGTGCTGGTCGTCGTGGAACACGGGGATGTCGAGGGCCTCGCGCAGCCGTGCCTCGATCTCGAAGCAGCGGGGCGCGGAGATGTCCTCCAGGTTGATGCCGGCGAAGCCGGGAGCGATGGCCTTGACGATCTCCACGATGGCGTCGGTGTCCTGGGTGTCCAGGCAGATCGGCCAGGCGTCGATTCCGGCGAAGCGCTTGAAGAGGGCCGCCTTGCCCTCCATCACCGGCAGCGCGGCCTTGGGGCCGATGTTGCCGAGGCCGAGCACGGCCGAGCCGTCCGTCACGACTGCGACGGAATTGCGCTTGATGGTGAGACGGCGGGCGTCCTCGGGATTCTCCGCGATCGCCATGCAGACCCGGGCCACGCCCGGCGTGTAGACCATGGACAGGTCGTCACGGTTGCGGATGGGGTGCTTGGACTGCATCTCGATCTTGCCGCCGAGGTGCATCAGGAACGTACGGTCGGAGACCTTGCCGAGGACGACACCCTCGATCCCCCGCAGCTTCTCGACGATCTCGTCGGCGTGCGTGGTGGAGGTGGCCGCGATCGTGACGTCGATGCGCAGCTTCTCGTGACCGGATGCGGTGACATCGAGGCCGGTGACCGAACCACCCGATGACTCGACCGCCGTGGTGAGCTGGGAGACCGCGGTTCCGCTCGCGGGCACCTCCAGCCGGACCGTCATCGAGTACGAGACGCTGGGCGCCGTTGCCATGGCCGACTTCCTCTGCTTTCCCTAGCTGGCTTCCTTGCCAGCTTCAATGCTCGCCCGCCCGGCGACGGCCGGGCAGGCCTTCCGATCGTCGCACCTACCTGCGAGTAGCTGGTAATACTGGTCCTTTTGTTTTCGGAAAGTATTTTCCACAATACGAGAACGGTCGGGATACGGGAAACGGAGAGGCCCGCGCCACCTGAGGTGACGCGGGCCTCTCCGAACGAGCTATTCAGTGGCACCGACCCGCCATGCTCGCCTCGCGGCAAGTGGTCCCTCTAAGGGACGAAGGTTGGGCCCGGGGGCTTGGATCGAGCCGGTGCCACAGACAGGCTAACAAAGAGTCCCAGACGGTGATTCCCCCTGCGGGGGGTTGACCCCGTACGGAGCCGCGGCAGGCTCCGTACGGCCGTACGACCCGTCGTCCGCGGTCCTCGGCAGTCTCCCTCTCAGCCCCTGAGCAGCGCCGGAACCCCGTCCCCGTCCGGCCGGTCGGGCTTCGCCGACACCACCGTGAGCTGCTGCGTGGCCCGGGTCAGCGCGACGTACAGCACCCGCAGACCGGCCGCACTCTCGCCCCCGGAACCACCCCCGGAGCCGCTGTTCTGGGAGCTGCCCGCCACGATCTCCGCGGGCGACACCACGATCGTCGCGTCGTACTCGAGCCCTTTCGCCTCCAGCGAGCCGAGCGCCACCACCCGGTCGCCCAAGCCCTCCAGCCAGCGGGCTGCCTCGGCGCGCCGGCCCATCGCCACGACCACGCCGATGGTGCCGTCGACCTGCTCCAGCATCCGGCGCGCCTCCTCGCGCACCGTCCGCTCCAGATCGTCCCTGGCGACGGTGAAGCGCGGCACCACACCGGTGGAGCGGACGGCCCGCGGGGAGCGTGCCCCCGGCATCGCGAGGGCCAGCACGCGGGCGGCGAGCTCGGCGATCTCGGAGGGGTTGCGGTAGTTCACCGTCAGCTCGAAGCGGCGGCGCGGGCGGGCACCCAGCGCCTCGTCACGGGCGGCAGCCGCCTCGTCGGGGTCCGGCCAGGAGGACTGCGCCGGGTCGCCCACGATCGTCCAGGTGGCATGGCGTCCGCGCCGTCCGACCATCCGCCACTGCATGGGCGTGAGGTCCTGCGCCTCGTCCACGATGACGTGGGTGTACTCGGTGCGCTCGGCCGCGAGCCGTTCGGCCCGCTCGCGCTGGGTCTCCTCGCGCTGCGGCATCAGCTCCTCCAGCCCGGTGAGCTGGTCCAGCGGGTCGAGCTCGCGCTTCTTCCTCGGTCGGGCCGGGGTGCCGAGCAGCATCTGGAGTTCGTCGAGCAGCGCCACATCGTGGACGGAGAGTCCCTCACGGCTGAAACTGCGGGCGAGTCTGCGCACCTCACCCGGGTTGAGGATCCTGCGCGCCCAGCGCCCGAGTCGCTTCTCGTCGGCCATGGCGTCCAGTACGGCGGACGGGGTGAGCTCGGGCCACCAGGCGTCGAGGAACCCGAGGAAGCTGTCCTCCGACGCGACGTCCTCGTCGAAGGAGGCCCGCAGCTCGGCGGCGAGTTCCGGGTCGCTGTGCCGGGCCCCGGAGCCGGACTGCGCGTACAGCGCGTCCAGCAGCAGCCTGCGGGCCCGCGGGCGCAGCAGGTTCACCGGCGCGGTGCCGCCCAGCACGTTGTGACGGATGCGCTGGAGCTCGTCGGCCTCCAGCTCCAGACGCCGCCCGAAGGCGACCACCCGCAGCCGCTCGGGAGCCTCTCCCAGCTCCAACGCGGCGCGTGCGGCCTTGCGCAGGAGCTTGAGCATCCGTGCGGACCCCTTGAGCCTGGCGACGGACGGGTCGTCGTAGGTCGTGGCCTCCGTGCCGTCGACCAGGGAGCCGACCGCGCGGATGGCGACCTGCCCCTCCTCGCCCAGGGACGGCAGCACGCCCTCGGTGTACGCGACGAGCAACGGCGTCGGCGAGACGATCAGGATGCCGCCCGCGTAACGCCGGCGGTCCTGGTAGAGCAGATACGCCGCTCGGTGCAGCGCGACGGCCGTCTTGCCGGTGCCGGGCCCGCCCTCGACGTAGGTCACGGAGGCGGCGGGTGCCCTGATCACCAGGTCCTGCTCCGCCTGGATGGAGGCGACGATGTCCCGCATGGTGTGGCTGCGGGCCTGGCCGAGCGCGGCCATCAGCGCCCCGTCGCCGATCGCGGGCAGCTCGGCGCCGCCGAGCAGCGCGGTGACCTCGGGGCGCATCAGGTCGTCCTCGACACCGAGCACCCTGCGGCCCTTGGAGCGGATGACCCGGCGGCGTACCACCCGGCCCGGGTCGATCGGGGTCGAGCGGTAGAACGGCGCGGCAGCCGGTGCGCGCCAGTCGATGACCAGCGGCGAGTAGTCGGCGTCGAGGACCCCGAGCCGGCCGATGTGGAGGGTCTCGGCGATCTCGGCGGTACGGTCGTCGCCCACGGCGTCGTCAGCGGGTTCGACTGAGGTGTAGGCGCCGTCGGGGCCCTTCTGGCCGGTCTTGCCCCGCAGCAGATCGATCCGGCCGAAGAGGAAGTCCTCGAACTCGTTGTTGAGCCGGTTCAGGTGGATACCGGCGCGGAACACCTGGGCGTCCCGCTCGGCGAGCGCCCCGGGTGTGCCGACCTGGCCGCGTTTGGCGGCGTCGTGCATCAGGAACTCGGCCTCGTGGATCTTCTCCTCGAGACGGCGGTACACCTGGTCCAGATGTTCCTGCTCGACACCGATCTCGCGGTCGCGGACCGTGTCGACTCCGGTACCAGCCGGTCTGGTACCAGCAGCTTCCTGCGCGGACACCAAGGCCCCCTTCTGACGTGCACTAGGCAGCCGTCAACCGTACGCGAAGGGGGCCTCTCGTGTCAGTTAATGAAGGTCAGCCGTCGACCTCCACCAGGCGTTTTCCATCGAACGTACGGATCTCGAAGTGATCGATCTCGTTACGCTCCATGGCCGTGACACCGTTGACGTACAGCGGCTTCTGCGCCTTCTCGTCCGTGGCGTCCGCGATGCCGTATCCCCACTCGGGAACGTTCCAGGAGCCGACGACCTCTTCCTTGCCGGCCTTGGAGACGACGACGAGCTGGCACTTCTCCGGGCCCTTGACGTTCTTGAGCTCCATGACCGTACGGGTGCCGTACGGCTTCTGCTCCAGCCCGATGGTGGCGCTGACCTTGGTGGCCGCGTCGGTGTTCTGGACCTTCTCCTCCGCCTGGTTGAAGAAGGCGTCCTCGGCGGGGCTGCTCGGATTCGGTGCGGCGACGACGCCCGCCTCCGCGTCGTCGTCGGTCACGACGACGGCGATGGCCGGACCACCCAGGATCAGGACCGCCGATGCGGCGATCATGAACATGCTTCGCTGCCGCTTCCTGGCCCGCTTGACGGCGACCTCGCCGACGAGCTTGTCCAGCATCTGGGGACTGGGCGCGGTCGGCACCACCGGGGCCGCGGGGCGACGCGGCGGCTCCATGAGGGTGCTGGAAAACGGCAGGTCGCCTACCGGCGGCTGCGAGGCACTCGACTGCCGCTGACGGGGCACCGCGCTCGGAGCCTCCGCCAGCATGGCCAGCATCGGCGCCATCCCGGCGAACTCCTCGAGATGGGTGGCGCAGATGTCGCAGCCCGCCAGATGCGCCTCGAAGGCGGTGGCTTCGGCGTCGTCCAGGATCCCGAGGGCGTACGCCCCGACGGTCTCGTGGATCGAGCCCTGCTCGGATGGTTCGGGCTGCGGGGGACGACCGGAATGCCCGGACTGCCCGGGCTGATCAGACTGATACCCGTACTGACCGAACTGGCCGGACTGCCCGAACTGTTCGTATGGTTCCTGTGTCATGCCGTGACCCCCCTCTCCTCCAGAGCGAGCTTCATGGAACGCAATGCATAGAAGACGCGGGACCGGACGGTCCCGCTCGGTATGCCAAGCGTCTCGGCCGCTTCGTTGACCGTACGCCCCTTGAAGTACGTCTCGACGAGTACTTCCCTGTGCGCCGGGGTCAAATCATCAAGCGCATCCGAGAGCGTCATCAGCCACAACGCCTTGTCGATCTCGTCCTCCGCAGGCATGACCTCCAGCGGCGACGGGTCGACCTCCTGCGGCCGGGCCTGCCGGCTGCGGTGACCGTCGATGACGATGCGGCGTGCGACCGTCACCAGCCAGGGTCGGACAGAGCCGGTTGCCCTATTGAGCTGACCGGCGTTCTTCCAGGCACGAATGAGCGTCTCCTGCACCACGTCCTCGGCGCGCTGGCGATCGCCGGCGACGAGACGCAGCACATAGGCGAGGAGGGGTCCGGCATGCTCCTGATACAGCGCGCGCATCAGCTCCTCGTCGGGGACGGAGGAACTGGCGCTCGATGTCGCAGCTCGATGCCGGGCCTGCCTGGAACGGTCATCGGCCACGGCGGCATCCTTGCGCACCTGAACCTCCTGGTCGAGACCCTGTTGGATGTCTGGACTGCTTCCCTGTCGCTACTCACTACGCAGGCACGCGATGTTCGTCTCAACGCAAACGCGATTTTCTTCCAGGATTTTTCGGCGAGGCGTCACGGGAGGGCGTCTTCGCAGGTCACAGCAACCGTCCGAGGACCACTGAATCCCCTGGTCACACGGCGGCCGCAGCGACCCGTCCGGACTCGGGCCGCGCACCGCCGAGTTGAGGCCCTCTGCCTCAGGCCCGCGCGAGAGCGGCCCTGCGCCGGTGCCGTGCCACGCGCTCCCGGTTGCCGCACATCTCACTCGAGCACCAGCGCCGCCGACGCCCGCGCGAGGTGTCCACATAGACCCGCCGGCAGCCGTCACCTTCGCAACGGCGCAGCCCCGCGCGGGCGACGGGATCAGTGAGCAATTCCACAGCGTCGCGAGCCACGGCGGCCAGCAGCCCGGCGCACTCCGGCCGCGCGAGCGGGGCCCGCACCAGGCCCCCGTCGGCGGCCCGTACGGCCCTGACGGCGGGCGGGGCCGCTCCGGCGGCGAACGCGTTGAGCCGGGCCAGCGCGATGTCATCGGCCCGGCCCTCGATATGAGCGTGCACCAGGCTCGCCACACAGGCACCCAGTTCAAGGAACGGCTGGACCCAGTGGGCGGTCACCGCGTCCAGGGGCGTCCCCGGCGGCAGCAGCCCGGCTTCCGCGAGCCAACGCCCGAGCGTCCCGGCCCTCTCCGGTGCCACCGCCACCAGATCCAGGCAGACCCGCCCGGAGTCGAACCGCGCCTCACACCCAGCTGCCTCCGCGCCCATGACAACAGAGTGCCCCCGGCGCGGCGGCGCGGGAACCCCGCGTACCGGTCGGGCCGGGGCAGTGCCACGGCGTCCTACGCGGCGCGCCCTGGGTGTCCGCACGCGGCGCGTCGGGGTCCTGCGTGGTCCTACGTGTCCGCGTACTTCTCGTCCGCCGCCGGGTCCAGTGCCAGCCGGTAGCCCCGCTTCACCACCGTCTGGATGAGGCTGGGGTTGCCAAGTGCGGCACGGAGACGGGCCATCGCCGTCTCCACCGCGTGCTCGTCGCGCCCCGCGCCGGGCAGCGCGCGCAGCAGGTCGGGGCGGGAGACCACCCAGCCGGGGCGGCGGGCAAGAGCGTTGAGGAGGGCCATGCCCGCAGGAGGTACGGGGCGCAGCTCGGCGTCGACCAGGACCGCGTGGCCGCGGATCTCGACGCGCCGGCCCGCGACGGGCAGAGTGCGGGCGCGGGCGGGGAGTTCGACGCAGAGGAGCTGGACGAGCGGGCCGAGGCGGAAGCGTTCGGGCTGGACGGTGTCCAGTCCCTGCGCCTGGAGCGGCAGGGCGGTCACGGGGCCGACGCAGGCCGGGAGCACATCGTGGCGGAGGGCGTCGAGCAGTTCCGGGAGCAGGCCGCGTTCCTCGGCGCGGGAGAACAGCGAGGCGGCGGCAGGTGCACTGGTGAAGGTCAGCGCGTCGACCTGGCGGGCCACGGTGGTGTCCAGCAGCCGGTCCAGTGGAGCGAGGTCCTCCGGTGGCATCCAGCGGTAGACCGGTACGACGACGACCTCCGCTCCCCCGGCCCGCAGCGCCTCCACGAAGCCGGGCAGGGGCTCGCCGTGCAGCTGGAGGGCGATGCGGCGTCCCTCCACGCCCTCGGCGAGCAGCCGGTCCAGCACCTCGGCCATCGACTCGGACGAGGGCGACCACTCCTCCGTCAGTCCGGCCGCCCGGATCGCGCCCTTCACCTTCGGTCCGCGCGCCAGGACTTCGACGCCGCGCAGACAGCCGAGCAGTTCCTCGCCGCAGCCCCAGCCGTCCGCAGCCTCCACCCAGCCGCGGAACCCGATGGCGGTGGTGGCGACGACCACGTCCGGTGCGTGGGCGATGAGTTCCTTGGTCGCGGCGAGCAGTTCACCGTCGTCGGCGAGCGGCACGATCCGCAGGGCGGGGGCGTGCTGCACGGCAGCGCCGCGGCGCTGGAGCAGCACGCCCAGTTCGTCGGCGCGCCGGGCCGCGGTGACGCCCACGGTGAAGCCGGCCAGGGGACCCACCGTGGGGGCGTCGCGCTGTTCGTCGTACATGCCGACCGAGCCTGGCAAGGGAGCGTGACAGGCTCGGATCGGCGGTATTTCCGCGCCGTTACGAGGCACCGCGACTCACACCTCGGCGTAGCTGAGCTTGGGCTCGGCATCGGCGCTCGCCACCGGTGCGGGCGCGGCCGCGGGTCGCCGAAGGTATACCGCCCAGGTGACGGTGAAGCACACGGCGTAGCAGAGGAGGAAGGCGACGAACGCGCCGGTTCCCGTGCCCGCCGTCAGGAACGACTGCCGGAAGGCGAGGTTGATGGCCAGCCCGCCGAGCGCGCCGACCGCCCCGATCAGCCCCATCGCGGCGCCGGACAGCCTGCGTCCGTACGCCTCGGCGGCCTCACCGGCCATGCCCTTGGCCAGCGCCTTGGCCTTGAAGATCCCGGGGATCATCTTGTACGTGGAGCCATTGCCGAGCCCGCTGAGCACGAACAGGGCGATGAAGCCGACCAGGAACACCGGCAGGGACCTGGCCATGGAGGCGTGGACGACGACCCCGGTGGCGGCGGCCATCGCCGCGAACGTCCACAGGGTGATCCTGGCCCCGCCGAAGCGGTCCGCGAGCGACCCGCCCACCGGCCTGATGAGTGAGCCCAGCAGCGGCCCGATGAAGGTCAGCGACGCGGCCTGGAGGGGGGTACGGCCGAACTGGGTCTGGAGGACCAGGCCGAAGGCGAAGCTGTAGCCGATGAAGGAGCCGAAGGTGCCGACGTAGAGGAACGACATGATCCAGGTGTGCGGGTCCCTGACGGCCTCCTTCGCTGCCCCGGTGTCGTTCTTCACGGGCGCGAGGTTGTCCATGTACAGCGCGGCGCAGAGCGCGGCCAGCACGATCAGCGGCAGATAGATGCCGAGCACGAGCCTCGGATGGGCGGCCCCAGCCGTCCCGATCACCAGCAGCCCGACGAGCTGCACCACGGGCACACCGATGTTCCCGCCGCCCGCGTTGAGCCCGAGCGCCCAGCCCTTCTTCCGCAGCGGGAAGAAGGCATTGATGTTGGTCATGGACGAGGCGAAGTTCCCGCCGCCGACCCCGGTGAGCGCCGCCACGGCGAGGAAGGTCCCGTACGACGTCCCGGGCTCCATCACCGCATAGGCGGCACCAGTCGGCAGCAGCAGCATCAGCGCGCTGAAGACCGTCCAGTTGCGTCCACCGAACCGCGCCACGGCGAAGGTGTACGGCACCCGGATCACGGCCCCGACCAGGGTCGCGGTCCCGATCAGGAAGAACTTCCCGGCCGGGTCGATCCCGTACTCGGGCCCCATGAACAGGACCATCACCGACCACAGGGTCCAGATGGAGAACCCGATGTGCTCGGAGAGCACGGAGAAGAGCAGATTGCGCCGGGCGATGCGCTCACCCTGCTCCGCCCAGAACGACTCGTCCTCCGGGTCCCACCGCTCGATCCACCTGCCGCCACGGGCCATGTCACGCCTCCCTCGATCTCCCCCGCTGCTCCGGGTCGTGGCTTTGAAGGTAGGGAGGGCGGGTTTCAGGCCCGTGGCATGAGGTGACCGGTGTGGAACCTTGCTCTCACCGGGGGTGGGGCCCGGGTGTGAGCGACGCTCTCACCCGGCTTCGCGCCGGCGGACGACCATCGGCACCCGCGTGGGGTGGGCCATGGACGATGTCGCCTCCCTCGGAGGCTTGCTGCCGGGCACCGGGCGCAGCTGCCAGCGTGGCAGGAGGGTGGCCAGCGTGATCGCGGCCTCCATCCAGGCGTACTTGTCACCGATGCACTTGCGGTTGCCCGCTCCGAACGGCACGACATGCTCACGCGGCCGGGTGGCGACCCGCTCGGGCAGCCAGCGGTCGGGGTCGAAGCGGTCCGGCTCCGGGTAGAGATCGGGGTTGCGATGCAGGGCGTAGAGGCTGAAGAGCACTTCGGTGCCGGCCGGGATCGGGTAGCCGGCGATGGTGACCGGCTCGGTCGTGCGACGCATGACGATGACCACCCCGTGCAGCCGGATCACCTCGTCCAGGACGCGGGTGACGGCGGGCAGCCGGGCCACGTCGGCGAAGCGGACGGGGCGGTCACCGACGGCCGTCTCGATCTCGGCGAGCAGCTCCCGCTCGACATCGGGCCGCCGGCCCAGGTGGTAGAGGGCCCAGGCAAGGGTGGAGGCAGTGGTCTCGGTCCCGGCGAACAGCATCGTGGTGAGCTCGTCGTGGATCTCCTCGTCGGTGAGCCCGGCTCCGGTCTCGTCACGCGCCGCGAGCAGCAGCGAGAGCAGATCGGTACCCTCCGTCCGCGCGGCGCGGGTGGCGGTGATGACGTCGTGGATCACGGAACGCATCCGCGACGCGGAACGGTCGAAGGCCCGCCACACGGGCAGGCCGTCGAACGCCTTGGGGGCGAGCGCCCGCCGCAGCATGGCCTTCTGGATGACCGGGAGGTCCTCCCGTACGGACTCGACGGCCCCGCCGCCGACCTCGGCGCTGAAAAGCGTGGCCGCCAGGGTCTCGATGCAGTGGGTGCCCATCACCTCGATCGCGTCGATCTCCTGACCGTCGCTCCAGGAGTCGGCGAGCGCCCCGGCCCGCTCGCTCATCACCGTCGCGTAACCCTCGAGCCGCTCCTTGTAGAACAGCGGCTGGATCAGCCGCCGGTTGCGCAGGTGTTGGGGACCGTCGGAGTTGGCGAGGCCATTGCCGACCAGCGGGCGGACGCGGTCGAACATCCTGCCCTTGCGGAAGGACCTGGCGTGCCTGGTCATGACGTCGTTGACGGCCTCGGGGCTGGTGGCCACGACCGTCGGCATGGTGCCGATGTCCAGCCGCACCAACGGGCCTTCGGTGTGCAGGGATCTGAGCATTCCCAGCGGGTCCCGCAGCAGGCGCAGCGCATGGCCGATTCCGGGCAGGCCGCCCTTGGCACGGGGTACGGCTTCCAGTGACGCTTCCAACGACACAGTGCGTCCTCTCGCATGGCGATCGCACGCCACCGGCCCGACTCGCCGACCGGTGGCGTGGGTGGGGGGAAACGCAGGGCCGGCGCCGGTGGGGGTGGGCGTCGGCCGACACGATCAACTAGGCGGTCGGCATGGTAGGCACGCCGGTCGTACGAAAGCCAGGCCGGCCGGATCCGGGCAGACCGGTCCCGGGCCGGCCGGTGCAGGGCCCTGGCGGGGCGACGGGACCTACTGGGCCCTGGCGCGGCGCCGCTTCTTGCCCGCGGCGCCGTTCGGCCACATCCGGGGCGGGCGCTTGGCCGCCACGTCCTCGAGCCAGCCCACGGAGACGATCATCAGGCCGATCAGCGGCCAGACCACGAGCAGCATCAGGTACTCGTACACCGACTCGACGTAGCCACCCAGGTGTTCGTCCACGTACGGGATGTCCCACAGGAGGTCGATGACCGGGATCGTCGCCATGATCAGCATGTTGTGCCAGAGGTAGATCGTCACGGCACGGTTGTTGGCGAGGGTGACCAGGCGGTCGAAGCGGGCCAGCTTCCCGGGCAGTTCCCGCCAGGACGGCGAGTACACCAGCAGGATCACGCAGAAGCCGAACGACCAGGTCGCCTGCGCGAGCGGGATGTCGTTGAGGTCCCAGCCGTCCTCGCCCAGATGCCCCGAGGCCCACCACAGCCCGAAGGCCATGATCAACGAGGAGCAGGACACGATCAGATAGCGCGGGACCTTTTCGAACATGCCCTCCTGGTGGGCGAATCCGAGCACCCAGCAGGAGCCGAAGCAGGCGAAGTCGGTGATCGCGTTGCCCGTCTCGCCGGGGATCGTGAACAACCCCGAGCCCACGATCGCGGTCAGTCCGAGCGGCGCGAGGAGCGTCGCCCAGGGTGCCCTGCGGAAGGCCCACAGCAGCAGCGGCGAGGCGATCACGAACCACAGATAGGCCCGGATGTACCAGAGGGGTCCCGCGGCCTGGACGGCCCAGGTCTCCTCGAGCAGTCCGGCGTTGTCACCGCTGGACCAGGGGAACGGGGGTGCGCCGACCGGGACGACGTACCAGGCGAGCTTCACGAACCACCAGATGCCCTCTTCCTTCACCGGCTTCCAGCCGAAGTAGAAGATCAGCGGCAGCACGACGGCGGAGAAGGCCCACATCGGAGGCAGCAGTCGCCGCACGCGCCCCCGGATGACCTCCAGGGCGGGCCGGGAGAGCGAGCGCGCCATCAGCGAACCCGCCAGCGCGAACATCACGCCCATGGACGGGAAGAGGATCGTCAGCCAGGCCCAGCCGAAGATGTGGTACACCACGACGCGACCCAGCGCGATGGTACGCAGCAGGTCCAGGTAGCGGTCTCGGCCAGGCCGCTTGGGCACCGTGGCGGGGGCAGGGGCCGGCGTCGGGGTCGGCGCTGTGGCCCGGTGCCGGGGCTCGCCCTGGAGCCCGCCCCGGGGGCTGTCCTGGGACAGACCGCCCAGGTCGATGGGCTGGGTGGTCACGCGACGGGCCTCCGGTTTTCACTGCTCTGCCGCGGGCTCGGAATCGAGCCGGGCGCCTCCACCACACCCGTGCGGCGAAGCTTCTGCCAGCGAAGCCGACCGCCGGTGAGCGCGGTGATCCAGGACTGGAGCAGCACGACGTACATGAGCTGCCGGTAGAGGATCTGCTGGAGGGGCAGCGCGATCAGGTGCACCATGCGTTCCTTGTCCAGCCGGAACGCGTACGCGGCGCAGGCGGCCTGGATGGCGAGCACGCCGAGCCAGGCGACCACGGTCTTCTGGGTGGGGCCGAAGACCAGTCCGTACATCAGGAACACATCGATGAGCGGTGCGAGCAGCGGGAACAGCACCATGAAGAGCGAGACCAGCGGCAGACCGACCCGGCCGAAGCGGCCGGAGGGGCCGCTGTCGATCACGGCCCTGCGGTGCTTCCAGATGGCCTGCATCGTGCCGTACGACCAGCGGTAGCGCTGGGACCAGAGCTGCTGCACGCTCTCCGGCGCCTCGGTCCAGGCGCGTGCCCGCTCGGCGTAGACGACCCGCCAGCCGTCGCGGTGCAGCGCCATCGTGATGTCGGTGTCCTCGGCGAGGGTGTCGTCGCTCATGCCGCCGACCCGCTGGAGGGCCTCGCGCCGGAAGGCGCCGACCGCACCCGGGATGGTGGGCATGCAGCGCAGCATGTCGTACATCCGGCGGTCCAGGTTGAAGCCCATCACGTACTCGATGTGCTGCCAGGCGCCGATGAGGGACTCGCGGTTGCCGACCTTGGCGTTGCCCGCGACGGCGCCGACGTTCGGGTCGCCGAACGGCTGGACCAGTTCGCGGACGGTGGACGGTTCGAAGACCGTGTCGCCGTCCATCATCACGATGATGTCGTGGCGGGCGTTGCGTATGCCGTTGTTGAGGGCTTCCGGCTTTCCGGCGTTGGCCTGGCGGATCACCCGGACGTTCGGCAGCCACATCTCGTCGACGAGGTCGGCGGTGTCGTCGGACGAGCCGTCGTCGATGACGATGACCTCGATGGGGTGATCGCTGGCCATGAGCGAGCGCACCGTGTTCTCGATGCACTCCTTCTCGTTGTACGCCGGGACGAGCACCGTCACCGGTTCGGTGACGGCCGGACCCCAGCGGAAGCGACGGCGGCGCACCTTGCGGGCGTGCCCGAAGGAGAGCAGCAGCATCATCCCGAAGCGCACGAAGACGAGCACGCCGATCACGGCGAGGCCCACGGTCAGGGCGCTGGTGGTGCGCTCCGAGACGGCGACCGCCCCCACCCAGGCCTTGCCCTTCCACAGCTCGGGTCCGGTGACCTTGGTGTGGGCGCTCGGTGCGCCGAGTGCCTCGGTGAGGTTGGTGAAGGCGTAGCCCCGCTTCTGCATCCGGGGCAGGAAGCGGTCCAGCGCTGCGACGGTCTGGGACCGGTCACCACCGGAGTCGTGCATCAGCACGATGGAGCCCTTGGTGCCCTGGGGCGTGGCGCGCTCGATGATCGCGTCGGCGCCGGGGCGCTTCCAGTCCTCGCTGTCGGTGTCGTTGAAGGCCGTGATGTAGCCCTGGCTGCCGACGTACTCGGTCACCGGCCAGGAGAAGTCGTCCTGGGCCGACGAGAACGAGGAGTACGGCGGCCGGAAGAGGGAGGTGCGGATCCCGGCGGCGCCGGCCAGGGCGAGCTGGTTCTGGGTGAGTTCCCAGTCGATACGGCTCTTCGACTGGAAGGAGAGGTCGGGGTGGTTGAAGGTGTGCAGCCCGATCTCATGGCCCTCGGCGACGATCCGCTCGACCAGCTCGGGGTAGCGGGAGCTCATCGTGCCGGTCACGAAGAAGACGGCGTGTGCGTCGTACTTCCTCAGCTTGTCGAGTACCTGGGGCGTCCAGACGGGGTCGGGCCCGTCGTCGAAGGTCAGCACCAGCTTCTTGTCGGGGACGCTCAGCGCCTTGGGCTGGATTCCGGCGCGGGCGTCGATGACCGGGCCGCCCTTGAGGATGTTCGCGGGGACGTGGTCGCTCGAGTCCGGCGGCCGTACGCGGTGGTCGGCGAGGATCTCGCTGTGGACGTAACCGCGCAGCATCAGCATCGCGAGCAGCGCGACGAGGAACAGCGAGGGCAGCAGATAGCGCATGGGCAGCCTGCGCCTGACGGCCGTGCGCTGTCTGCGCGCACGCCTGCCGGAGGTGGTCATTTACTCTGCGCCTTCCAGGCCCTGCTGGCCGCCGTCACCCGCGGGTGGGTCGGTGGGTGGTTCTTCCGTGGGTGCCGTCTCGGTGTCCGTCGGAGGGGCGGGCGGCTCCTCCGGCTCGGGCTCCTCGCCTCCCGCTCCGCCGTCGACGGGTGCGGAGACGGTGGGGCGCGTGACGGGCTTTCCGGCGCCCGCGGTGGCGCCGCCGTTGCCGGGCGCTGTGTCGCTGGGGCCGGTGGTGGCACCGGGGTCGGCGGAGGCGCTGGCTCCCGCGCTGCCGCCGGCGCCGCTGGCCGTGCCGTCCGGCTGCTGTTCGGGGGCAGCGCCGGTGGAACCGTCGAGGGCGGGGGCTCCCGGGCTGCTCCCAGGGGCGGCCGGATCCGTGGGTGAGCCGGTGGGAACGGGCTGCTCCTGCACGGTGCCCGTGTTCTGCTCGCCCTCAGGGCCGGGTATCAGCAGCCAGGGCGCCCTGGAGTTGCCGCCGATGAGGGCGGCGACCAGGGTGATGGCGTAGCAGGCGCAGGCGATGGCGAGCACCCAGCCGATCCGGCGGAGCTTCCGGCTGCGGCGGCCGCTGGCGTCGACGAACACCGGTCCGTCGGAGGAGTCCTGCGCGGGTGGCGCGTCCGGCCGTTTCGTGTCCGTCGAACCCACGAGACGGTTACGTTCCGTGAGCTGTCGGCCAAGGCCGTCGAGCTGGACGGTGAGTTCGTTAAGGTCATCGAGCCCGCGCAGTTCACCGAGCTCGGTGACCGCGAGCTGCACCGTGACCTCGTTGCCCCGAGCATCGTTGGGCTCATGCGTAGACCCGAAACGAGCAGCTTCTCGCCAATTTTCCACTGCAGAACGCACATCCCCCACTGAACGGAACCGGGCACACGTATGGCCGGATCTCGGTCACCCGACGCGGCCCCCACCGCGTCCAAGCACCCGTCAACCCATGTGGCACCCGGGACCATGAATGTAGCGCACAGTGCTTCCGCTTGGGTCGGTGTATCAGCGGTTGTCCGTAATAAGTGACCGGTCTGTGTCCGGAAGCCAGGCTCCAGGGATCATTTTCAGCCAGCCCTCTTCGGCAGCGAGCTGAGTGGCCGCGAGCCGCAGGGCGTCAAGGCCCGGATGCCTCAGCCCCCTGCGCCAGACCAGGGAAAGCGGCGACAGCGGCACGGGCGCGACGAGGGGGCGCAGCACGGTGTCCGGCATGGGCGGGAACTCGGTTACTGCGAGTACAGGGCTACGAGTTTTGGCCATGATGCGGCGGAACTCCTCCTTCCCCAGGGCCACCGGTGCCGGCGGGGCGATTTCGATCCCGCGCCCTTCGAACAGCCGTCGTGCCAGGTCGGTCCACTCCAGCGTCCTCGGATTGCCCGCACCGGCATAGATCCGCTCGCCCGCCAGGGCATCCAGCTCCAGGCGCTCACATCCCGCCAGCGGATGGTCGGCGGGCAACAGGACCGCCATCGGCTCGAACCGCACGAGCTGATGTTCCAGATGCGAGCGCATGGACGATTCGAGTCCGGCGTACCGTCCGAAGGACACATCGAGCCGGCCGGCGACGATCTCCGCCGCAGCTCCGGTCAGCCCGCTCTCGAAGCGGGCCATCAGCTCGCTCCCGGGCGCGAGCGCACGGGCCCGCTCCAGAACCCGCCCCGTCGTCATCCCCTCGCTGTTGAGATCGACCAGCAGCGGGCGGCTCGCGTCCGCGAACACGGCGGCCAGCTCGTCCTGGGCGTCGAGCACCCGGCGCGCGTACGGCAGCAGCCGCTCCCCGTCGGCGGTGAGCATCACCTGCCGGGTGGTCCGTACGAACAGCTCGGCGCCCAACTCCCGCTCAAGGCGCCTGATGTCCCGGCTCAGCGCTTGCTGGGCGATGAACAGCCGGGCAGCGGCGCGGGTGAAGTGCAGTTCGGTGGCGACGGCGACGAAGGCGCGCAGCAGCCGGGGCTCGAGGTCCTGGGCCTGGGGCATGCGGGGGAATTTACAACAGAGATGCGTCAATGGGTTCCGAACAGGTGTTGGACCGTGGTGACCGCTCGCGGCGAACCTTGATCCATGCCTCGGATGACCACTCAGCACAGCACCGCAGGACACACCACGACCGCGCCGCAGATGACCACAGCGGGGGGCACGCTGGTGCTGGCGCCGCCCTACCGGGAGCCGGGCCCGGCCCGTCCGGCCCGTCCGGCGGGGCCGTACGCACGCCTCTTCCGCGTCCCCGGCGCCCGCGCCTTCACCACCGGCAACCTCATCGCCCGCCTTCCCATGGGGATGTTCAGCGTGAGCGCCGTGATCATGATCGCGGGGGCGCGGGGCTCCTACGCGCTCGCCGGGGCCGTCACCGCGACCGGCCTCGCCGCAACGGCGCTGGTCGCGCCCTGGACGGCACGGCTGGTCGACCGGTGCGGGCAGGCGAGGGTCGCCGTACCGGCCACCGCACTCGCCGTGCTCGGTGAGCTCGCCCTGGTGCTGTGCGTGCGGTACGACGCTCCCACCTGGACGCTGTTCGCCTCCTACGCGGCAACCGCCACCATGCCCAACACCGGTGGCATGTCCCGGGCCCGCTGGGCCCACCTCCTGAAGGACGACCCCAGAGCGCTGCACACCGCCAACGCCTTCGAGCAGGCCGCCGACGAGCTGTGCTTCATGCTCGGTCCGGTGCTCGCGGCCCTCCTCTGCTCGGCCCTGTTCCCGGAGGCCGGCACACTGGCGGGGGCGCTCCTGCTGCTCACGGGCGTCCTGCTGTTCGCGGCTCAGCGGTCCACCGAACCACCGGTGGCACCCCGCACCTCGGCAGGGTCGCCCCTGCGGACCCCCGGAATGGCTCCGCTGCTGGCCGTGTTCCTCGCGACCGGCGCGGTGTTCGGATCCATGGAGGTCGTGACGATCGCGTTCGCGGACGGCCCTGCGGCCGGTCCGGTGCTGGCCCTCCAGGCTGCGGGCTCGTGTGCCGCGGGGCTCGCATACGGCAGGGCGCGGCGCGGTGCCGGACTGCGGGGGTGTCTGGCGGCGATGACGGGCCTGATGGCCCTGCCGCTGCTCGCCGCGGTGGCGACGGGTTCGCTGGCCGCCGTGGCGGCCTGCCTGCTGATCGCGGGCATGGCGACGGCCCCGACGATGGTGACGGGCATGGCCACGGTGCAGCGCCTGACCCCCGCGGGACAGCTGAACGAGGGCATGACCCTCGCCGTGACCGCGCTGCTCGGAGGTATCGCGGTGGGGTCGGCGACGGGTGGCTGGACGGTCGAGCACGCGGGTGCGGCCCACGGCTACGCCGTACCGGTCGCCGCGGCGGGCCTCGCGCTGGCGCTCGCGTTCTCCGCCCTGTCGCCGAAGGCGGGTACGACAAAGGCCCGGCTGTGACAGCCGGGCCTTTGCCCACATGGGGTTCGGGATTCCGGGGGTGGCCCCCGGAATCCTTCGGTAGTGGAGATGGCGGGAATCGAACCCGCGTCCAACGGTGCAGAATCAGGGCTTCTCCGTGTGCAGTCCGCTGCGCTTTTCTCAGCCCCGGAGATCACGCGGACAAGTCTCCGACGGGCTCAGTCACTGTATGTTTTCCCTCTACACCCCGTGACCGGGCCTAGAGGTTGAGTTCCCTAGCTGATGCCAGGATCCGGGTCGGGAACAGCCCCGGGCTGACACTTCGCAAGTCGCTACTTAGGCAGCGAGGGCGAAGGAATCGCGCTTGGTGTTGGCGATTATTGGTTTCGGCGCGTGGTTTACGAGATCATTGCCGCTTCCTCGACACGCTTCCCCTGCTTCGACATCCGCTGTCGAAACCGATCATCCCCATGTACTCACTATTGAATTGGATACTGCGCAAACGCCGCCCTCTCGGGGAGGGCAGATGCCATCGTACGTGACCAACGCACCACGGTGCCAGCGTATTCCCCCGGCAGGGGGGCTCAGGCCCGCTGGCGGCGGCGCGCCGCGGACATCGCACGGTCCGACTCGCGGCGATCCTGCTTCTCGCGAAGCGTCTGCCGCTTGTCGTACTCCTTCTTGCCCCTGGCAAGCGCGATCTCGACCTTGGCACGCCCGTCCTTGAAGTACAGGGCGAGCGGCACGACGGTGTGCCCCGTCTCCTGGGACTTGGACTCCAGCTTGTCGATCTCGGCACGGTGCAGCAGCAGCTTCCGCTTGCGCCGGGCGCTGTGGTTGGTCCAGGTGCCCTGGCTGTACTCCGGTACGTGCACGTTGTGCAGCCACGCCTCGTGTCCGTCGATCTGGACGAACCCGTCCGCCAGCGAGGCCCGCCCCTGGCGCAGCGACTTGACCTCGGTACCCATCAGCACGAGACCGCACTCGTAGGTGTCGAGGATGTGGTAGTCGTGCCGCGCCTTCTTGTTCTGCGCGATCAGCTTGCGCCCTTTTTCCTTAGCCATAGTGCGGCCATTTTCGCACTACGTACCGGTGCCGAGGCCACTCAATACTGTGCGGGCCCGCTTCTGTGCCTCTTTGCCCGCGACGAGGTCCGGGGTGATGCCCTTGCCCTCCACATCGCGTCCGGCCGGGGTGCGGTAGTGGCCGACCGTGAGCTCGGCGACGGAGCCGTCCGGCAGCTTCTCGGGCATCTGAACAGAACCCTTGCCGAAGGTGCGCGACCCCACGGTGACCGCACGGCCACGGTCCTGGAGGGCCCCGGCGACCAGCTCGGCCGCGCTCATGGTGCCGCCGTCGACCAGGGCGACCACGGGTCTTTCCGTGTCGCCGCCCGGGCGGGCGTACATGGCCTTCTGCTCCCCGTGCACGTCATACGTGGCGACCAGACCGCCGTCCAGGAACGCGGAGGCGGCCGTCACGGCCTCGGACACCAGTCCGCCGCCGTTGCCCCGCAGGTCGAGCAGCACGCCCGCGCCTGCCGGAGCCCTCCTGACGGCGTCCCGCACCCGCTCGCCCGAGCCCTTGGTGAAGGCGGCCACCTTGATCATCACGGCGTTGCCGTCGAGCTTCTGGACCGTGACCGCCTCAGTGGCCAGCCGGGCCCTGCGCAGGGTCTGCGTCCAGGTGCGCTCACCGCGCTGGAGGCCGAGGGCGACGACCGAGCCCGCCGGGGCCTCCTTGCCGTCGCCGCGCAGCAGAGCGACGACCTCGCTGACCGGGCGCCCGTCTATCGCTGCCCCGTCGATGGTGCGCACCTGGTCCCCGGTCCGGACCCCGGCGCGCTCGGCGGGACCGCCGCGCTGCACCCGGGCGACCTCGACCCGGCCGTCGGGCCCGCGCCTGGCCCACAGCCCGACGCCGGTGTACGCGCCGTCGAGGGCCTGCGTGAACTCCTCGTACTCCCCCTTGTCGTACACCGCGCCCCAGCGGTCACCGCTGCGGCTGACGACCTCCTCGGCGGCGTCCGCCACGGACTTGCCGTCCGCCATGGCCCGAGCGGCGGCACGGGCCACCTCGTCGCGATCGGCCATGGTGGCCGCGGCGGCACGGGCCGCGGGCACGGGGTCCGGCTCAACCTCGCTGCGAGGCAGCAGACCGGTGGCCGAAGCGGCCGCGAGGACACCCGCGAACACCATGGTCAGGGCCGCCCCGCGGCGGAATCCGCGAGGGACTCCACGGGGCATCAGAGGTGATTCGGGGCCCAACATGGCGCCCACTCTAGGACAAGCGAAGGGCGCCGTACGGCCGTTGACCGTACGGCGCCCGGGGCGCTTGTCACACCTTGAGGTACTTGCGCAACGCGATGAAAGCGGCAAGGGCGGGCATCAACAGGCCGATCACCAGCACCAGAGGCAACTTGGTGATCACGGCATCCCAGCCGATGAAGTTGACCAGTTGCATCTTCTCGGACAGTGCGAGGCCGTGGTCGATCAGGAAGTACCGGCCCACCAGCAGCAGCACACAGGCCACCAGACCGCCGAGGAGCCCCGCGAACGCGGCCTCCATGATGAACGGCATCTGGATATAGAAGCTGGAGGCGCCGACGAGCCGCATGATCCCGGTCTCACGCCGACGGCTGAACGCCGAGACACGCACGGTGTTGACGATCAGCATCAGCGCGATGATCAGCATCAGCGCCATCACGAACAGCGCGGCGACGTTCATGCCGTTCATCAGGTCGAACAGGTTCTGAAGGATGTTGCGCTGGTCCTGTACCGACTGCACACCGTCCCGGCCCGCGAACGCGGTGGCCACGACCTGGTATTTCTCGGGGTCCTTGAGCTTGACCCGGAACGACTCCTGCATCTGGTCCGGGGTGATCGTCGCGGCGATCGGGGTGTCGCTGTACTGCTCCCGGTAGTGCTTGTACGCCTCGTCGGCCGACTCCCGGTGCACGGTGTCGACGACGTCCATCTTTTCGAGGTCCGCCTCGATCTGCTCCTTCTGCTCGGCGGTCACCGCGCCCTTGGAGCACTTCTCGTCGGACTCCGCGTCGTTCTTGTTGCAGAGGAAGATGGAGACGTTGACCTTGTCGTACCAGAAGTCCTTCATGGTGCTGACCTGCTCACGCATGAGCAGCGCACCACCGAAGAGCGCGAGCGACAGGGCCACGGAGACGATCACCGCGAAGGTCATCGTGAGATTGCGGCGGAGACCGACGCCGATCTCCGAGAGTACGAACTGGGCGCGCATGGCGAGTCGTTCAGCCTTTCAGTGCTGGTAGCCGTAGACGCCGCGCGCCTGGTCACGTACGAGCCGGCCCTGTTCGAGCTCGATGACGCGCTTGCGCATCTGGTCGACGATGTTCTGGTCGTGGGTCGCCATCACCACTGTGGTGCCGGTCCTGTTGATCCGGTCCAGCAGCTTCATGATGCCGACGGAGGTCTGCGGGTCCAGGTTGCCGGTGGGCTCGTCCGCGATCAGCAGCATGGGGCGGTTGACGAATGCCCGGGCGATGGCCACACGCTGCTGCTCACCACCGGACAGCTCACCGGGCATCCGCTCCTCCTTGCCGCCTAGCCCGACGAGGTCGAGCACCTGGGGCACGGACTTGCGGATCTCACCGCGGGACTTGCCGATGACCTCCTGCGCGAACGCCACGTTCTCGGCGACCGTCTTGTTGGGCAGCAGCCGGAAGTCCTGGAAGACCGTGCCGAGCTGGCGGCGCATGTTCGGCACCTTCCAGTTCGACAGGCGGGCGAGGTCCTTGCCCAGGACGTGGACCTGACCGTGGCTGGCACGCTCCTCGCGCAGGAGCAGCCGCAGGAAGGTCGACTTTCCGGAACCGGACGAGCCCACGAGGAAGACGAACTCCCCCTTCTCGATCTCCAGGGAGACGTCGCGCAGGGCTGGGCGGTTCTGCTTGGGATAGCTCTTGGAGACGTTGTCGAATCGGATCACGAGTGCACCACGGTCAGCCGGGAGTAGGTGTGCGTGACCATACGCGAATGAGGATGGCCCGCGCAGTCACCGACCGGCGTTGCGGCTTTTGTGCTGCTTTGACTGTTGGGGCGGGGCGGGCCTGCGGGCACGGCCACCCGGGGGGACGCGCCGAATCGCGCGGGAGCTGGCACAGTGGGAGGGGGAACGGACGCGTCCCCGTGCACGTTGAGCGGAGAAGACCACTGAGAAGCATCACCGGGAAACCCCGGGAGTACGACTCGGCCGACGGCTCCGCCGTGCGGGAGGAGGAGAGCGCATGACCTACGACCGACTGGTGTGCGCCAACTGCGCGGCACCCGTCAGCGAGGGCCGGTGCCCCGTCTGCCGCAGCAGCCGTGAGCGCCTGCAGCAATCGACCGGCCCCCTGGCGGGCCTGAGCCCGGCGGCCCTGCTCGTGCTTCTGGCGGTCCTGGTGGCCGCTGTGGCGCTGCTGGCGGCTCACCAGACCGCGTAGCGCCCGGTAAGGCCCCAGCGGCCTCAGAGCGCCACAGACGCACCAAGGGGTCCGGACACCGAATGTGTCCGGACCCCTTGTGCGTGCTGTTACGTGCAGTTACAGCGCTCGCGAACTGCTACAGCCACTCAGGCAGCCGTACGACCGTTGCCGACGAGGCGCGGCAGCATCCGGAAGCCGATTCCACCCGCGATCATCGTGGCGGCGCCGACCAGCAGGAACGTGGTCTCCGTGGCACCGGTCTCGGCGAGTTCCTCCTTCGCCTGGCCCTGCTCGACCGGCGTGGAGCCCGCGTTGTTGGTGTCGGTGTTGTCGGCGCACTCGGCACCCTCGACGTTCACGGTGCAGTCGCCCGTACCACCGTCGGTGCCGTTGCCGTCACCGCCGGTGGTGGTAGCGGAACCGCCGGACGTGGTGGCGGAGCCGCTGGTCTTACCACCATCCGTGGCCCCACCATCAGTAGCGCCACCGTCCGTAGCCCCACCGTCAGTGGCCCCACCGTCCGTGACACCACCGTCAGTGGCCCCACCGTCAGTGACACCACCATCCGTGACACCACCATCGGTAGCACCACCGTCAGTGGCCCCACCATCGGTAGCACCACCGTCAGTGACACCACCATCGGTAGCACCACCGTCAGTGACACCACCATCCGTGACACCACCGTCAGTGGCCCCACCATCGGTAGCACCACCATCGGTAGCACCACCGTCAGTGACACCACCATCGGTGGTCCCGCCGTTGGTCGGGTCGGGGCAAGAAGCGTCACCGGGGATGCACGGGTCGTCGCCGTTGCCCCCGTTCTTGTTGCCTTCGGAGTCACCGCCGACGCCGAGGCCGACCTCGACGCCTTCCCTGGAGACCCCGGCCTCGGCCTTGATCCCCACAACGTCCACACCGATACCGGCGGCCTGAGCGGCACCCGCGGCAGTCAGGGACGCACCGGCGGCGATCACCGCACCGGCGGCTATTCGTGCCACACGGACCCGCGTCTTCTTGGTCATCTGTGTGCTACCCCCAGTAGCTCTATGTCATTGATGCAGCGTCGAGGGGCATCGGCCGCTAGGGGCGCTTTCGCATTCCCCACACACACGCCCCGGAAACACGCGTGCCGCGCCAGCCTTCCCCAGTTTTCCCGGACACGTCAAGGACGTTGCGCGTGCGATGCCCGGAATAGGGGGAGTTGACTGAGGCGAGGGCCTGTAACTGTGACGTAAAAGGGGAACTGGCGCCTCGAAGAGGGCAGTTCCCTTGTCGACAAAGCGAGTGAACGGCTCCCGTTCCGCTTGCTCCAGCGAACGAACGGCGCCGGATCCCAAAGGGCCCGGCGCCGTTCGGTCGTACGAGAGTGCCGCCGAGCGGTTACTTCTCCTGCTGCTTGCGCCAGCGGATACCCGCCTCCAGGAAGCCGTCGATCTCGCCGTCCAGCACCGACTGCGGGTTACCGACCTCGTGCTCCGTGCGGAGGTCCTTGACCATCTGGTACGGGTGCAGGACATACGAACGCATCTGGTTGCCCCAGGAGTTGCCGCCGTCGCCCTTGAGGGCGTCCATCTTGGCCTGCTCTTCCTGGCGGCGGCGCTCGAGGAGCTTCGCCTGGAGGACGTTCATCGCGCTCGCCTTGTTCTGGATCTGGGAGCGCTCGTTCTGGCAGGAGACCACGATGCCGGTCGGGATATGGGTGATGCGAACCGCGGAGTCCGTGGTGTTGACACCCTGGCCGCCGGGACCGGACGCGCGGTAGACGTCCACGCGCAGCTCGGTCTCGTCGATCTCCACATGGTCGGACTGCTCGACGACGGGGAGCACCTCGACACCCGCGAAGGAGGTCTGGCGGCGGCCCTGGTTGTCGAACGGGGAGATACGGACCAGGCGGTGCGTGCCCTGCTCGACGGAGAGCGTGCCGTAGGCGTAGGGCGCCTTGACCACAAAGGTGGTCGACTTGATGCCGGCCTCTTCCGCGTACGAGGTCTCGTAGACCTCCGTGCCGTAACCGTGGCGCTCCGCCCAGCGCAGGTACATGCGCTGAAGCTGCTCGGCGAAGTCGGCGGCGTCGACGCCGCCGGCCTCGGCGCGGATGTTGACGAGCGCCTCACGCTCGTCGTACTCGCCGGACAGGAGGGTGCGGACCTCCATCTCGTCCAGGGCCTTGCGGACGGCCTGCAGCTCGGCCTCGGCCTCCACGAGGGTGTCCGGATCGTCCTCGGCCTCGGCGAGCTCGAAGAGCACTTCGAGGTCGTCGATACGCCCGCGCAGCGCCTCCGTCTTGCGGACCTCGGCCTGGAGGTGCGAGAGCTTGCTGGTGATCTTCTGCGCCGCCTCGGGGTCGTCCCACAGGGACGGTGCCGCCGCCTGCTCCTCGAGCACGGCGATGTCTGCCCTCAGCTTGTCGAGGTCCAGGACGGCCTCGATCGACCCCATGGTCGAGGAGAGGGACTTCAGCTCTTCGGATACATCGACGACTGCCACGGGTCCAGCGTAACGGCTGGGCGGAGCGTACCGTCCCGCCCGTCCGGGACAAACAGGTCCTTCAGGGCGCTAGGGCTGCGAGGGAGCCGACTGCTTGGAGTCCTGGGGCGGCACGCCTTCGTCGTCACCGCCGGTCGCGAGCCAGCCGCCGACCCCGACGGCCACCGCCAGCGCCAGGCCGGCGATGCCGAGGGTGATCCGGCGTCTGCGGACCACCTCCGATTTGTGGCGGGCGGAGCCGGGGCGGCGCTGGCCCGGGGTACGCGGGGCGCGGGCGGTGCCGCGGGCGCCGCCCGCGAGCTCGTCCGGGCCGGGGACGCGCATGGAGGTGTGGGTGTCCCGGTTGGAGTCCGTGGCCGCGCCGGGGACCAGCGGGACGGCCGCTCTGCGGGGCGCGCTGGGGATGGCGGGGTAGCCGGGGTCGTCGTCGGCGTCGAAGGATGGTTCGGCGTCCGGCTCGTCCACGTCGAGCGGGGGCATGCCCTTCAGCAGCGGCTGGAGGTCGTGCAGCCGGGCGGCGAGCTCGGATGCGCGCAGCCGGGACGCGGGCGCCTTGGCCAGGCACTGCACGATGAGCTGCCACAGCTCGTCGGGGATGCCGGGAAGGGGCACCACGGTCTCGGTGACGTGGCGCCGCAGGACCGCTCCCGGGTGGCCGCCACCGAACGGCGTGAAGCCCGCGAGCAGCTCGTAGAGGACCGTCGCGAGGGCGTAGATGTCGACGGCTGCGCGGGGCGGCAGGCCCTCGACGATCTCCGGGGCCAGATAGTCGGGTGTCCCGATGATCCGGGTGGCCCGGGTGCGGCGCGGGGTGTCGATGAGCTTGGCGACGCCGAAGTCGGTGAGCAGAGCGGGGTGGGCGCCACCGGGACCGAGCGGGCCCTCCATGTCGAGCAGGATGTTCTCCGGCTTGACGTCGCGGTGGACCACGCCCGCGGCATGGGCGGCGGCGAGGCCCTCGGCCACATCGGCGGCGATGGCGACCGCGGCGGCGGGCGCGAGCCGTCGCTCACGGTCGAGGCGGGTCCGCAGGTCCGTGCCGCGCACCAGGTGCATCACCAGGGCGAGGTCGTTGCCGTCCACGACCAGGTCCCGGACCCCGACGACCCGCGGATGGTCCAGCCCGAGCAGGGCCGTGCGCTCCTGGACGAACCGCCCGACCAGCTCCTCGTCGGAGGCCAGGTCCTCACGCAGCAGCTTGATGGCGACGGGGCCTTCGGGCCCCTCGCCGAGCCACACCGTGCCGGCGCTGCCGCGGCCAAGGATCTGGTGGGCGGTGTACCGGCTGCCGATATTCCGTGCCAAAACTGCTCCCTCAGCGGCTGGCGTTGCCCACAAACTACGCGGGTTTCGGGGTGTTCAGTGCCCCGAATGGCGCCAGCCGTCACTTCTGCGGGGCTATTTCCCACCACAGAAGTCGACAAAGAGACAGAGTCACTGGCCGGTGCTGCCCGTGCCGCCGGCACCGCCCGTGCCCGGGTTCGAGCCGACGAGCTCGTCGATGAAGTCGCTCACCTTGCCGATCCCGTCACCGATGGCGTTCCAGTAGCTCTGGCCCGTGCCGATCCACTGCTGGAGCGGGGTGAGCTCCCAGATCAGCCAGCCCGCGACGAACAGCAGGACCAGGGTGAACAGGCAGCCCTTGAGGCAGCCGAGACCGGGAATCCGCATCGGATTGGCGCCGCGCTGGCGGGGCGGGCGCGGTTCGCGCTGCGGGCGCTGGGCAGGTTGCTGGGGCGGCTGCGGCTGCGGCGGGGCGTACTGCTGCCGCTGCGGGGCGTAGTGCTGGGGCGGCGCGGGGGCGTACTGCTGCGGAGGGGGCGCGTACTGCTGGCCGCGCTGCGGCTGGCCCTGGGGGCGCTGCCGCGGCCGCTGCGGAGGCTGAGGCGGTGGCGCCTGGCGCTGCGGACGGCGGCGCAGCGGGTCCTCACCCGGGTCCAGGTACTGGACCTGGGTCTGCTCGTTGCGGTCCCGGGCCGCCTGGAGCTGGGACTGCCACGGGTGCGGGTCCTCGGGCCCGGGCCCCTGGGGAACGGGCGGCATGACCGACGTCGGGTCGGCGTCACCACCCGGCCGACCGGTGTGCGGCAGCACGCTGGTGGCGGCCCCAGGGTCGTACTGCGCGGCGTTGCTGGGCAGCACCTGGGTGGGGTCGGCGGCCCCCGGCGTCTGCGGGACCGCGGCGGGGTCGGGGTCGGGTGCCAGCAGCGCGCCGACGCCTTCCGCGGCCTCGATCTGCGCGGGCGTGGAGTGCACGCCGATCCCGGCGGCGACGGTACGCAGCCCGCGGGCGAGGTTCTCGGCGCTGGGCCGCTCCCCCGGCTCCTTGCGCAGACAGCGCTCTATGACCGTCCACAGCGGTCCCGGGACGGTGGATGGGCGACGGGGCTCCTCGCTGAGGTGGCGGTGCAGCACCTCGAGCGCCGTGCCGCCGGCGAACGGCGGACGCCCGGTGACCAGCTCGTACAGCAGAATCCCGGCACCGTAGATGTCGACGGCCGAGGTCTGCGGACGGCCTTCGGCGGATTCGGGGGCGACATAGGCGGGCGTGCCGACGAACTCGTGGGTACGGGTCAGCCCCGGGGAGTCCGCGAGGCGCGCGATGCCGAAGTCGGTGAGCATCGGGTGCATCTCGCCGTGGCGCTCGGCCAGCAGCACGTTCGCCGGCTTGAGGTCGCGATGCACCACTCCGTCGGCGTGGCTGGCGGCGAGAGCGTCCGCGATCTGCGCGGTGAGCAGGGACGCCCCCACTGGGGAGAACGGGCCGCTGTCCCGGAGGTGGCGGTGCAGGTCGGGACCCTCGATCAGATCCATCACCAGGGCGAGCAGATCGCCCTCGACCACCAGGTCGCGAGTGCGGACGATGTTCGGGTGGGTGAGCCGGAGCAGCACGGAGCGCTCGCGCAGGAAGCGCATCACCACGTCCGCGTCGTTCGCGAGCTCTTCCTTGAGGACCTTGATCGCCACGGTCTCGCCCGGCTGGCCGGCGACGGCCGCCTCGGCTCCGGCGGTCTCCCGCTGGCGGGCTCGCCAGACGGTGCCCGTGGCACCGCGGCCGAGCGGTTCCTCGAGCAGGTACTTGCTGCCTACCGGCCGCACGTCATGCGCTCCCTGCTGATCGTGGTTCTGGTCGTACGGGTCGTACGAGTAGTACGGGTGGTACTGGTCACACTGGCCCCCGACCGCGTGTCCGACCCACTGTAGTGCCGCTGATCGGGTCAACGGCGGGCTCAGCGGATGTGGACGGTGGGCCGGGTAAGACGCGCCCCGCGGGCTGATGGTTGCCGGGGGAACACCAGGTCACTGCCGGGTCACTGCCTGGTCACCGCCGGGATCACCACCACGTCGCCGCCCGGGTCGACCGCCGAACAGCTGTGCCGATGGCGGCATAGACGATCCCAACCAGGCACTTTTGCACCCAGAGCCGACCAATCAAGATCACTTGAGGCCGGGTGGCGGGCAAGTTGTCAGTGGCAGGTGCAAGGATGCCTCCAGCACGCCGTATGGGGTGGGGAGTGCCCCGCGGCCGTGCCGACCTGCCGGGTGGGGGGATTCA
This sequence comes from Streptomyces sp. NPDC059828, assembly GCF_042731955.1. Classification (NCBI taxonomy): domain Bacteria; kingdom Bacillati; phylum Actinomycetota; class Actinomycetes; order Kitasatosporales; family Streptomycetaceae; genus Streptomyces; species Streptomyces sp. NPDC059828. Next base: position 29,160 of record NZ_JBHWIW010000059.1, read on the forward strand.
CAAGGCCGCTCCCCTGCCGGGCACCCCGCGCAGAAGGGACCGCTGACGGCGATGCAGATCCGGCTGACCGTCCTCGCGCCGCGCAGCGGCCAGTCCACACCGTCCGCACCATCCATGCCCTCCGCGCAGTCCGCCGCCACGCCCGGCCCGACGGCCGCGCCGGATGCCTCGAGACGTGCGTGTGACGTACTCGTCACCGCTCCCGCCGGTACGGCGCTGGCCGCGGTGGCCTCCGCACTCGCGGCGGCCGTGGCCGGGCAGGACGTCGGTCAGGTCGTGCTGTACGCCGGCGGTGAGCGACTGGACGCCCAGCGCTGCGCACTGGGCGAGCCCCCGCTGGTGGACGGGGCCGTGCTGGCCCTCCAGACCCCCGTCGAGGGCGACGCGGACGGCGAAGCCGAGGCGGCGGCCCGGCTCCATGTGATCGCGGGACCGGACGCGGGCGGTGTCCATCTCCTGCACAGCGGCCGGATAGTGATCGGGCGCGCGGCCGAGGCCGACGTCCCCCTCGATGACCCGGACGTCTCCAGGCTCCACTGCGCGGTGACCGTAGCCGACGACGGCCGGGTCACCGTCGCGGACCTCGGCTCCACCAACGGCACCACGCTGGACGGCTCCCCCGTGGGCTCCGATGCGGTCAGGCTCTCCGCCGGCGCCCTGCTGCGCCTGGGTGAGTCCACGCTGCGGCTGGCACCGACGGCCGCGCCGGACGCGCTGACCACCACCCCGGACGGAGAGGGGCACCTACGGGTGCGCGGGGAGCCGACCAGGGGTGAGGCGGGCGCCATCGCCCCCGAAGCGGAGCAGAGCCCTGACCCCGGCCCGTACGGCCATGACGGCCGTGAAAGCCATGACGGCGGTGAGCAGGGGGAAGCAGCCCCGAGGCGGCGCCCGGTCCCGTCCTGGGTCCGGGACGAGGTGACGATCCCCGGGCAGGTCCGGCGCGAAACCGGCAGCGGGGCGCAGGGCGCGCCGCACGGCGACACCACCCACGGCAGCGGCATCTGGGCAGTCCCGACGGGGCCCGGAGCCACCCTTTCCGGTGATCGGGAATCAGCCGACGAGAGCGCGGGCGGAAGACGCGGCCGGGGAGACGGCGGTGCGCGACGGCGCGGGATAGGGGCGTGGGCGCGACGGTTCACCGGCACCCGGGAAGGCGCCGCCGACGACGGCGCGACCGAGCCCGAAGAGCCGATGGCTGCCGTCAGCACCCCGCTGCTGGAGACCTGGCCCGACCCCGCCACCGTGCTGCTCAGCGCGCTGGGCCCCGGGCCGCGGCTGTGGGAGCGGGAGCCCGGGCACCCCGAGGAGCTCGTGGTACGGCTGGGCACGGTGGATCGCGCGGACACACCGTCCGTACCGGTCACCGTGGGGCTGCGCGAGGCGGGATCGCTCGGTCTCGCGGGGCCCAGGGCCCGGCTCACCGGGCTCGCCCGGTCCGTCGTGGCCCAGCTCGCCGCGCTGCACGCGCCCACCGGGCTGGAGATCGTGCTGGTCAGTGCGGACCGCGCGAAAGCGCTGGAGGAGCGCAAGCGGGACTGGAGCTGGCTCGGCTGGCTGCCGCATCTGAGGCCCGCACACGGGCAGGACTGCCGGCTGCTGGTCGCCTTCGACCGGGACCAGGCCACCGCCCGGACCGCTGAGCTGACCCGGCGGCTGGACGACGGCGCGCTCGGACCCGGCTGGCCGAGCGCCGACCGCCACGCGGTGGACGAGGCAGCGGCCCGCCACAGCGGTCCGCGCACCGTGCTGCTGCTGGACGGCGATCCCGGTTCGGCCGCGCTCCGTGAAACCACGGCGCGGCTGGCCGGAGCCGGAGCGGCCGCGGGCATCCATGTGATCTGCCTGGCCGAGACCCCCGCCGCGTCCCCGTCCTCGCCGGTCGCCGCCACCTATGAGGAGGCGTGTGCGGTATCCCTCGCCTTCCGGGAGTGCGGGGCGGTCGCGCTGCTGAGCGGCGATGTGGCGACGGCGCTGCGGCTGCTGCGTACGGCGGGGGGTCAGCCCGCAGGCCATGGCACGGTCGCGGCCGTGGACGCGGTCTCCACGGCCTGGGCCCAGCGCTTCGCCCGGGCGCTGGCGCCACTGCGCGCGGCCGAGTCACACGGCGGGGGTACGGACTGCCCGGGGGCGCGGCCCATGGCGACCCCGCTGCCGCGGTCGGCCCGCTTGCTGGACGAATTGGGCCTTGCCCGGGCCACACCGGCCTCGCTGATGGCCCGCTGGGCATCGGCCTCACTCGGCGCGGCGGTGCTGGGCGCGGGCCCGCGCGGACCGCTCGCGGTGGATCTCACCGCCGATGGTCCCCATCTGCTGATCGAGGGCCCGGCCGGCAGCGGCCGTACGGAGCTGCTGCACGCGATCGCCGCTTCACTGGCCGCCGCGGGCCGCCCCGACCAGCTCGGTCTGCTGCTCGTGGACGGCGCCGGCGGCGAACGGGGTGACGGGCTGGCCGCCTGTACCGACCTTCCCCATGTCGGCGAGCATCTGGTCGCGTCGGAGCCGGTCCGCATGCGCGCTTTCGCCCAGGCGCTCGGAGCGGAGCTGAAGCGGCGCGCGGAGCTGCTGGACGGCGAGAGCTTCAGCGAGTGGCATACCCGCCTCGGGGTCCCGGTGCGGCTGGTGGGCCAGCGTCAGGGTCCGGCCGACGGCGGCACCGCCGGGAGCACGGGCAGCCCTCAGGGAAGCGGCGCCGCCGACACGTCAACCGGACGGGCCGAGGCAGCCCCTGCTCTGTCCCGGCTGGTCGTGCTCGTCGACGACTACGACGCGCTGGTCGCCCCCGCGCTCGGGAGCCCCGGCCGGCCCGCGGCGGGTTCCGTCGTACGGGCGCTGGAGGCCGTCGCCAGGGACGGGGAGCGGCTCGGTGTCCATCTGGTCGCGACGTCCGCGCGTCCCGAGCGCACGGCGGACACCCAGCTCGCGCGCGGCGTCCGGCTGCGGGTGGAGCTCGACGCCCCCGCGGTGTCGCCCGGCCCCGATGACCCCGCCCCGGGCCGTGGTCGCCTCGCCCATCCCGACGGTGCCATGACCCCGTTCCAGGCGGGCCGGGTGACGGGCCGTATCCCCCGTACGGCGACCCAGCGGCCCACCGTCGTGGAGCTGGAGTGGGAGCGGATGGGCGATCCGCCCACCCGTCGCCCGGTCCGTGAGCTGGGCAACGGCCCCACCGACCTGGCCCTGCTGGCCAGTGCCCTGGACCGCGCGGCCCGCTCGGTCGACGCCGCCCGGCTGCCCCGGCTGACCTCGTCCCCTGCCTGAGAGAGTCACCTGACTCTACGTCACGAGCCCATCACGATCGGCGGCTTGACGGCGATGGCGCTCTTGCCTCCCCTGGGCACCGGGCGTAGACCTGACAGCACGGGACGAAAGCGGTGCTGCCCGCGTCACGGCCGGGCGCGCCCTCCGGAAGCGCACGGCAGAGACGGGGCAGTGATGCGCTCAACGCGGACAGTCGCACGTGGTCGTACGCACAGGGGCACCAGGACGGCCAGGGCCGCCACCGCACTCGTCGCCACGGGGGTGCTGGCGCTCACCGGCTGCGGCGGCGACAGCGACGGCAGCAGTGCACCGGACAGGACCGGCGGCAGCGACTCCGCGCCCACGGTCCAGCTGCCCAGGCTGAACGGCCAGAAGCTCGAGGTCGCGGCGGTCTGGACGGGTCCCGAGCAGGAGAACTTCACCAAGGTCCTCAAGGAGTTCGAGAAGCGCACGGGCGCCAAGGTCACCTTCGTCCCCGCTCAGGACCCGATCGTGAACTTCCTCGGCACGAAGATCGCCGGGGGCAGCCCGCCCGATGTCGCGATGCTTCCGCAGGTCGGCGCGATCCAGCAGGCCGTGGACCAGAAGTGGGCCAAGCCGCTCGGCGCCGAGGCCAGGGCCCAGCTCGCCAAGAACTACGCCAAGGGCTGGCAGGACCTCGGCTCCGTCGACGGCACTCCGTACGGCGTGTACTTCAAGGCCGCCAACAAGTCGCTCTTCTGGTACAACAACGCGGTCTTCGAGAACGCGGGTGCCACCGTGCCCACGACCTGGAACGACCTGCTGAAGACCGCCGAGACGATCTCCGCCTCCGGAGTCACCCCGGTCTCGGTCGGCGGGGCCGACGGCTGGACGCTCACCGACTGGTTCGAGAACGTCTATCTCTCCCAGGCGGGCCCGGAGAAGTACGACCAGCTCGCCAAGCACCGGATCAAGTGGACCGACCCCTCGGTGACCCAGGCCCTGACGACGCTCGGCGAGCTGTTCGGCAAGCCGTCCCTGATCGCCGGTGGTGCGGATGGCGCGCTCCAGACGGAGTTCCCCAAGTCCGTCACCCAGACCTTCACCGGCGGCGACCAGCCCAAGGCGGCGATGGTCTTCGAAGGGGACTTCGTCACCGTCAACATCGCGCAGACCGACGCCAGGATCGGTACGGATGCCAAGGTGTTCCCGTTCCCCAGGGTCGGCGCGGAGCCGCCCGTGGTGACCGGTGGCGACGCTGCCGTCGTGCTCAAGGACTCCAAGGGCGCGCAGGCGCTGCTGACCTTCCTGGCCTCGCCGGACGCCGCGAAGATCTGGGCCGAGTCCGGTGGTTTCATCTCCCCCAACAAGAACCTGGATCCGGCCGCGTACCCGAACGATGTGCAGCGGGAGATCGCGAAGGCCCTGATCGCCGCGGGCGACAACTTCCGCTTCGACATGTCGGACCAGATGCCGCAGTCGTTCGGCGGGACTCCCGGCAAGGGCGAGTGGAAGGCGCTCCAGGACTTCCTGAAGCACCCGAAGGACATCGCGGGTACGCAGGCGCGGCTTGAGGCCGACGCGGCCAAGGCGTACAAGGACTGACGCCGCCGTGACCGCTCAGCAAAGCGAAGGGCCACGACGGGGACGGCGCGCGGCGAAGGCACGCAGGAGCGTGACCGGGACCCGGAGGCTGGTCGCCGCCGGCTTCCTGCTGCCCGCACTCGTGCTGCTCGGCGCGCTCGTGGTGTATCCGATCGGGTACTCGGTCTACCGCTCGTTCTTCGACAAGTCCGGGAGCGGGTTCGCCGGGATCGGCAACTACGTCGAGATCTTCACCGACGACACCATCTTCACCGCCGTCAAGAACAACGCGATCTGGGTCGTGGTCGCCCCGACCGTGGCCACCGCACTCGGTCTGGTGTTCGCCGTGCTCACCGAACGGGTCCGCTGGGGCACCGCGTTCAAGCTGGTGGTCTTCATGCCCATGGCGATCTCCATGCTGGCCGCGGGCATCATCTTCCGGCTGGTGTACGAGCAGGACCCGGACCGTGGCGTGGCGAACGCGGTCTGGGTGGGGGTGCATGACACCTTCGCCGAGTCGGCCGGCTTCCCGAACGCCCACCCCCTGCCCACCCATCCGCTGGAGGCTGCGGGCGGCGGGGCGTTCATCACCAGGGACCCGGTCTCAGCGGGCGGTGCCGCAGTGCGGCTGCCTCTCGTCGGGGTGGCTCCCGCGAAGATGCCGGCCGACGCACGGCCGGCGCGTACCCCTTCCCCGGAACCGGGGAAGATCACCGGCACTGCCTGGCTGGACTTCACCCGGGGCGGGGGCGGTGAGCCCAACACCGTCGACCCGAAGGAAGTGGGCCTCAAGGGCATCAGGATCGAGGCGGTGAAGGACGGCAAGGTCGTCGCCACGGCCACGGCGGCCGCCGACGGTACGTTCACTCTCCCCGCACAGGCGGACGGCGCCCGGCTCCGGCTGCCGGAGAGCAACTTCCGGGAACCGTACAACGGGGTCGACTGGCTCGGTCCCTCGCTGGTGACCCCGGCGATCATCGGCTCGTACCTCTGGATGTGGGCGGGCTTCGCGATGGTGCTGATCGCCGCGGGGCTGGCCGCCGTGCCACGGGAGCTGCTGGAGGCGGCCCGGGTGGACGGGGCCAGTGAGTGGCAGGTCTTCCGGAGGGTGACGGTCCCGCTGCTGGCGCCGGTCCTCGCCGTGGTCATGGTCACGCTGATGATCAACGTACTGAAGATCTTCGACCTGGTCTTCATCATCGCGCCCGGCTCGTCCCAGGACGATGCGAACGTGCTGGCGCTCCAGCTCTACCGGTCCTCCTTCGGCACCGATGCCGACCTCGGCGTCGGCAGTGCGATCGCGGTGCTCCTCCTGCTGCTGGTGATCCCGGTGATGCTGTTCAACATCCGCAGGATGCGAAGGGAGACGCGCCGATGACCACGACGGGCCCGGACGGCGCCGGTGGCACGGCTGAGGCGGCCCGGAAGACCCGTGCGGCCGTAAGCGCCCGGTCCGGGAGCGGGAGGCCCTCGCTCGCCTCGCGGATCGCCGCCCGCACGGGTGGTGGCGCCCTGCGGGTCGTCCTCGTCCTCGTCGGGCTGTTCTGGCTGATACCGGCGATCGGCCTGCTGCTCTCCTCGCTGCGCTCACCCGCCGACATCAGCGCGAGCGGCTGGTGGGAGGTCTTCGTCCGGCCCGCCCAGCTCACCGCCGAGAACTACACCAGGCTGCTCCAGAACGACACCATCACCCACTCGCTGCTCTCCACGGTCCTGATCACCGTCCCGGCGACGGTCCTGGTCGTGGTGATCGGCTCGCTCGCCGGTTACGCCTTCGCCTGGATGGACTTTCCCGGGCGTGACTGGTGGTTCCTGGCAGTGGTCGCCCTGCTCGTGGTCCCGGTGCAGGTCGCCCTGGTCCCGGTCTCGAGGCTGTTCGGCGAGATCGGGATCTTCGAGACGACGGCCGGAGTGGTGATCTTCCATGTCGCCTTCGGCCTGCCCTTCGCGATCTTCCTGCTGCGGAACTTCTTCGCGGAGATCCCGAGGGAGCTGCTGGAGGCGGCCCGGCTCGACGGGGCGGGTGAGATCCGGCTGTTCACCCGGGTGGTGCTGCCGCTGGGCGCTCCGGCGATCGCCTCGCTGGGCATCTTCCAGTTCCTGTGGGTATGGAACGACATGCTGGTCGCACTGATCTTCGCCGACTCCGAGTCGCCGCCGATCACGGTCGCCCTCCAGCAGCAGGTGCGGCAGTTCGGCAACAACATCGACGTACTGGCGCCCGGGGCGTTCGTCTCGATGGTGATCCCGCTGGTGGTGTTCTTCGCGTTCCAGCGGCAGTTCGTGTCCGGGGTGATGGCAGGGGCGGTGAAGTAGGGCGCGGCGACGCAGGACGCGGACCCGGGAAGATCGCCCTCACAGGGACCGGTGACGGGTGAGGGCCGCCACCGCCGAGGCCGCCAGGTCGTCCAGATAGCCCTTGGGCAGGTCACCCCGCACCACCACCAGCCGCCAGTACAGCGGTCCGACGATCAGGTCGAGCGCGCGGTCGGGGTCGGCCGACTCCGGGAGTTCGCCGCGCGCCACCGCGTCGCGTACCACGAGCGCCGCGACTCCCTGCTGGCTGTCGAACAGCGCCGCCCTGACCGCCTGGGCGATCTCCGGGTTACGGGCGGACTCGACCAGCAGGTCGGGGATGACCTGGGACGCCACCGGGTGGCGCAGGGCGTGCGAGGCGACTTCGAGCAGCGCGCGGACGTCCCCGTACAGCGAGCCGGTGGCCGGGGCGGGCAGCCCCTGGGCGGCGAACGCCGAGACGAGGTCCAGGACCAGGGACAGCTTGGACTTCCAGCGCCGATAGACCGCGGTCTTGCCGACTCCGGCCCGCCGGGCGATGCCCTCGATCGACATCCGGGCGAAACCGACCGTCGCGAGCTCCTCGAAGACGGCGGAGCGAATGGCCTCGGTGACGTCCTCCCGCAGCACGGCGGCTCCCGCGGGGGTGCGGCGTGGGTGTCCCGGCTCCGTGGTCATGTCCACGAGCATAACCCGTGACGACGAGACGGTTGCGTTGCGACGTCATAACGCCCTACTGTCGCCGTAACGACGATACGGTTGCGTTGCGACGGTGAGGGAGCGTGTACGTGAGCGTCAGCGTGAGCGTGGACAGCGGCCAGGCGGTCTCCGGACCGCCCGGGGCAGCCGCGCCCGGTGAAAGCCTGAGCGCGCTCGCCGCCCGGCACGGACTCCAGGTCAGCGGCGCCCGCCCAGCACTCCCCGAGTACGTCCGACAGCTCTGGTCCCGTCGCCACTTCATCACCGCGTTCGCGACCGCCCGGCTCACCGCTCAGTACAGCCAGGCGAAGCTGGGGCAGGTCTGGCAGCTGATGACCCCGCTGCTCAACGCGGCGGTCTACTACTTCATCTTCGGCATGCTGCTCAAGACCAGCCGCCATGTGTCCGACTTCGTACCGTTCCTGGTCACCGGAGTCTTCATCTGGACCTTCACGGCCAACTCGATCACGACCGGGACGAGGGCCATCTCCGGCAACATCGGCCTGGTACGGGCCCTGCACTTCCCGCGTGCCGCCCTGCCCATCGCGCTGGCGCTCCAGCAGCTCCAGCAGCTGCTGTTCTCCATGGGCGCCCTGATCGTGATCCTGATGGGCTTCGGGCAGTTCCCGAAGGCGTCCTGGCTCCTCGCGCTGCCCGCGCTGCTGCTCCAGGCGCTCTTCAACACCGGGGTCTCGATGGGCATGGCACGGCTCGCCGCGCGTACCCCGGACATCGCGCAGCTGATGCCGTTCATCCTGCGCACCTGGATGTACGGGTCCGGCGTGATGTGGAGCATCCACGCCGTGCTGAAGGGCCGGCACCTGCCGCACGCGGTGGAGCTGGCCATCCAGTGCAACCCCGCGGCCGTCTATATCGACCTCGTCCGCTTCGCGCTCATCGACAGCTACACATCGGCCCAGCTGCCACCGCATGTCTGGGTGGTCGCCCTCGGTTGGGCCGTGGTCTTCGGGGTGGGCGGATTCGTGTACTTCTGGAAGGCGGAGGAGCAGTACGGCCGTGGCTGACCACATCGCAGCGGACCCGCGCACGCGGGACAGGACCCCCACCGTCGTCGTCGACGGCGTCCACATCACCTATACCGTCAATGGCGCGAAGAGCACTCCGGGCCGCGGCGCCGCCACCGCCGCGCTGAGCCGGCTCCTCTCCCGGCGCCGGGACCCCGACGGCGGCGGCCGCAAGGTCCATGCCGTCAAGGGAGTCAGTTTCACCGCCTACAAGGGCGAGGCCATCGGCCTGATCGGCTCCAACGGCTCGGGCAAGTCCACCCTGCTGAAGGCCATCGCGGGGCTGCTGCCCACCGCCAAGGGCCGGGTCTACACCCATGGCCAGCCTTCACTGCTCGGCGTGAACGCCGCCCTCATGGGCGATCTGACCGGCGAGCGCAACGTGATCCTCGGCGGTCTCGCGATGGGCATGACCCGCGAGGAGGTCCGCGACCGCTACGAGGAGATCGTCGAGTTCTCCGGGATCAACGAGAAGGACGACTTCATCTCCCTGCCCATGCGGACGTACTCCTCCGGCATGGGCGCCCGGCTGCGCTTCTCCATCGCGGCGGCCAAGAACCACGATGTCCTGCTGATCGACGAGGCTCTGGCGACGGGCGACGCGAAGTTCCAGCGCCGCAGCCAGGAACGGATCGCCGAACTGCGGGAGCAGGCGGGCACGGTGTTCCTGGTCAGCCACAGCAATGGCGCGATCACCCAGACGTGTGACCGTGCGCTGTGGTTGGAATCGGGCACGCTACGGATGGACGGGCCCGCCGCGGAGGTCGTCGCCGCGTACGAGGCGTTCACTCGCAAGAAGTAGCTCTCGGCACACGTACCGGCCCACGCACTGAGGGGGCGCCCACCGCCGTGGTGGGCGCCCCCTCAGTCGCTCGAGCGGCGTCAGGTGTGTGCTCGCAGCAGCTGCCGCATCGTCCGCATCGCCACCGACAGGTTCGCCAGGTCGAACGTGTCCGAGCCCTGGATCTCCTCCAGCGTGGTCCGTGCCCTGCCCAGGATCGCCGCGTTCTTCTCCTCCCAGGCCGTGAAGCGCTCCTCAGGCGTGGCGCTGCCGTTGCCGGCGATCAGCACGTCCGAAGTGAGCATCGCGTGCGCCGCGTACAGGTCCTCACGGATGGACGCACGGGCCATGGACTGCCAGCGGTCGGCTCGCGGCAGCTCGATGATCCGGTCCATCAGCTCGGTGATCCGCAGCCGGTCCGCCAGGTCGTAGTAGACCTCGGCGACGGCCAGCGGGTCCTTGCCGGTGCGGTCGGCGATCGCCACGATGTCGAGCGTCGGGAAGGCCGAGGAGAACCCGGCGACCCGTGTCGCCAGCTCGTCCGGGACGCCCGCGGCCGTGAACTCCTCCAGCAGCCCCTCGTACCACTCCAGGTCGTCGCCCCGGAGCATCTTGGGCAGCTCGGCCCAGACCTGCTCGACGCCCGCCCCGAAGAAGTCGATCGTCTCCGTGAGCTCCAGCGGCTGCGGACGGTTGCCCAGCAGCCAGCGCGTGCCGCGCTCGACGAGCCGGCGCGAGTGGAGCCGGATACGGGTCTGGACGTCCGCCGCGACCTGGTTGTCGAGCGCCTCGACGGCGTCCCACACCCCACCGAGCCCGAAGATGGCGCGGGCCGCGGTCTGCGCCCGGACGATCTCCTCGATCGAGGCCCCGGTCTCCTCGCGCAGCCGGTGCAGGAAGGTCGATCCGCCCGTGTTGACGGTGTCGTTGACCAGGACGGTGGTGACGATCTCGCGGCGCAGCGCATGGCCGTCGACCGCGTCGGTGAACTTCTCGCGCAGCGCCTTCGGGAAGTAGGCGTGCAGCAGGCCCCGCAGATACGGGTCGTCGGGCAGCGAGGTGCCGATCAGCTCCTCCGCCACCGTGATCTTGGTGTAGGCGAGCAGCACGGCGAGCTCGGGCTGGGACAGGCCCTGCCTGTTGTTCAGCAGGTCCCGGATCTGCCGGTCGTTGGGCAGGAACTCCAGTGCCCGGTCCAGTGCGCCGTCCCGGCCCAGCCGGCGCATGAAGCGCTGGTGGGCGTGGAGCAGGCTCGGGGACTGTGCGACGGCGTTGGACAGGGCCACGTTCTGGGCGTAGTTGTTGCGCAGCACCAGCCTGCCGACCTCGTCGGTCATCTCGGCGAGCAGCTTGTTGCGCTGCTTGACGGTCATGTCGCCGTCCGCGACCAGACCGTTCAGCAGAATCTTGATGTTCACCTCGTGGTCGGAGGTGTCCACGCCCGCGCTGTTGTCGATGGCATCGGTGTTGACCCGTCCGCCGCCCCGGGCGAACTCGATCCGGCCGAGCTGGGTCAGGCCCAGGTTTCCACCCTCGCCGACCACCTTGGCCCGCAGTTCGTCGCCGTTGACGCGGATCGGGTCGTTGGCCTTGTCGCCGACGTCGGGGTTGGACTCGGTGGCGGCCTTGACGTACGTACCGATGCCGCCGTTCCACAGCAGGTCCACCGGGGCCTGGAGGATCGCCTTCATCAGCTCGGCCGGGGTCAGCTTGGTGACGCCCTCGTCGATGCCGAGGGCCTCCCGGACGTGCGTGTTGACCGGGATCGACTTGGCGGTACGGGGGTGGATGCCGCCGCCCGCCGAGAGCAGTTCCTTGTTGTAGTCGGCCCAGGAGGAGCGGGGCAGCTCGAAGAGCCTGCGGCGCTCGGCGTACGAGACGGCCGCGTCGGGGTCCGGGTCGATGAAGATGTGCCGGTGGTCGAAGGCCGCGACCAGCCGGATGTGCTCGGACAGCAGCATGCCGTTGCCGAACACGTCACCCGACATGTCGCCGACTCCGACGACGGTGAAGTCCTCGGTCTGGGTGTCGTGCCCGAGCTCGCGGAAGTGCCGCTTGACGGACTCCCAGGCGCCACGGGCCGTGATGCCCATGCCCTTGTGGTCGTAGCCCGCGGAGCCGCCGGACGCGAACGCGTCGCCGAGCCAGAAGTTGTAGGCGACCGCGACCTCGTTGGCGATGTCGGAGAAGGTGGCGGTGCCCTTGTCGGCGGCGACGACGAGATAGGTGTCGTCCTCGTCGTGGCGCACCACGTCGTGCGGCGGCACGACCTCGCCCGCCACCAGGTTGTCGGTGATGTCGAGCAGCGCGGAGATGAAGGTCTTGTAGCAGGCGATGCCCTCGGCGAGCCAGGCGTCGCGGTCCACGGCCGGGTCCGGCAGCTGCTTGGCGACGAAGCCGCCCTTGGCGCCGACCGGCACGATCACGGTGTTCTTCACCATCTGCGCCTTGACCAGGCCGAGGATCTCCGTACGGAAGTCCTCACGCCGGTCGGACCAGCGCAGACCACCGCGGGCGACCTTGCCGAAGCGCAGGTGGACACCCTCGACACGCGGGGAGTACACCCAGATCTCGTACGCCGGGCGGGGCGCGGGCAGGTCCGGGATGGCCTGCGGGTCGAACTTCATCGACACATAGCCGTGCCGTGTACCGCCGCCCGCCTCCTGGAAGAAGTTGGTGCGCAGGGTGGCCTTGATAAGGGTGAGGAAGGAGCGCAGGATCCGGTCCTCGTCCAGCGAGGCGACCTGGTCGAGCGCGAAGTCCAGCTCCTCGAGCAGTCCGTCGATCAGCTCCGTGCCGGCGTGCTGGCGGTCCGGCGACATCCGGGCCTCGAACAGGTTGATCAGCAGCCGGGTGGTGTGGACGTTGTTGAGGAGGGTGTCCTCCATGTAGTCCTGGCTGAAGGTCGAACTGGCCTGGCGCAGGTACTTGGCGTAGGCGCGCAGCACCACGGCCTCACGCCAGTTGAGCCCGGCGCGCAGCACGAGCGAGTTGAACGAGTCGTTCTCCGCGGCGCCCGTCCACACGGCGGCGAAGGCGTCCTGGAAGCGCTCGCGGGCGTCGTCACCGAGGAAGTCCCCACCGCCGTTGCCGCTGGGGAGCGGCATCCGCAGACCGAAGTCGTAGATCCAGGCGTGGGTGCGGTCGGCGCAGCGCAGCTCGTACGGGCGCTCGTCGATGACCTCGACGCCGAGGCGGTTGAGCACCGGCAGCACGACGGACAGGGAGACCTGCTCGCCGAGCCGGTAGATCTTGAAGCGGCGCTCACCGGGGGCGGCGCCGACCGGCTCGTAGAGGGAGAGCGAGAACTCCTTGCCGGAGCTGCTGAGCTGGTCCAGATGGGAAAGGTCGGAGACGGCGGCACGCGGGGAGTGGTCGGCCTTGTAGCCCTCGGGGAAGGCATTGCCGTACTTGCGCAGCAGCTCGGCGGCGCGCTCCTCGCCCGCCTCGGCGTTCAGCGCCTCGGCGAAACCGTCGGCCCAGGATCGGGCGGCCTCGACGAGCCGGGCCTCGATGCGGTCCTTGTCGGTGTCGGTGAGGTGGGTGAGCTCACTGCCGGGGGCGACGCGCACGACGAAGTGCAGCCGGGTCAGCACCGACTCGGTGCTCATCAGGGTGAAGTCGACGCTGCTGCCGTCGAGCTCCTCCTTGAGGATGCCGGTCAGGCGTTCGCGGACGGTGGTGTTGAAGCGGTCGCGCGGCAGGTAGACCAGGGCCGAGTAGTAGCGGCCGTACTCCTCCTGGCGCAGGTAGAGCCGCAGCCTGCGGCGCTCCTGGAGGTAGAGCACGCTGGTGACGATCTCGCGGAGCTGGTCCGGCGGGGTCTGGAACAGCTCGTCGCGCGGGAAGGTCTCCAGAATCTGGAGCAGGTCGCGGCCGTCGTGGCTGTTCGGCGAGAAGCCGGCGCCTTCCAGGACCTCGGCGACCTTGCGGCGGATCACAGGGACACGGCGGACCGACTCGGTGTAGGCGGCCGAGGAGAAGAGCCCGAGGAAGCGGCGCTCACCGATGACGTTGCCCTTGTCGTCGAACTTCTTGACGCCGACGTAGTCGAGGTAGGACGGGCGGTGCACGGTGGAGCGGCTGTTGGCCTTGGTGAGGATCAGCAGCTTGTGCTCGCGGGCCTTGGCGCGGGCGTCGGCGGGCAGCCGGTTGAAGGAGGGGCTCACCGGGTGGCCGTGGGCGTCGTCGCCGCTGTGGTGCGGGTCGGAGCGGAGGATGCCGAGCCCGGTGCCGGGCACGGCGGACAGCGCGTCGCCGTCCACGAGGTTGTACTCGCGGTAGCCGAGGAAGGTGAAGTGGTCGTCGGCGAGCCAGCGCAGCAGCTCACGGGCCTCGTCGACATCCTCGTTGCGGATGTCCTCGGCGATGGGCTCGCGGGGCAGTCCTTCTGCGATGCGCAGCGCGGCCTCGCGCATCTTCTCCCAGTCCTCGACGGCCTCGCGGGCGTCGGACAGCACCCGGAGCAGGTCGGCGGTGATCTGCTTGAGGTCGGCGCGATCGGTCTCGCGGTCGATCTCGACGTGGATCCAGGACTCGACGAAGGCGTCGTGGGGGAGCGTGGCGCCGTTCGACTCGGCGCGGAGCACCTCGATGAGCTTGCCGGTGACGTCGCGGCGGACGGTGATCTGCGGGTGGATCACGACATGGATGCCGCGGCCCTGGCGGGTGAGCTCGTTCGTGACCGAGTCGACCAGGAAGGGCATGTCGTCGGTGACGACCTCGACGACGGAGTGGCTGGAGGTCCAGCCGTTCTCCTCGACCGTCGGGGTGTGCACCCGGACGTTGGCCGTGCCCTGCGGGCGGTTCTCCGCCAGCCGGAAGTGGGAGACGGCGGCGCCGTAGGCATCGACCGGGTCACGGTCGGTGAGGTCCTCGGGCGCGGTGTGCAGGTAATAGCGCTGGAGGTACGCGAGGAGCGTGGCCCGGTCAGGGCGCTCCCCGCCGTCGGACCCAGTCGGAAGTTGCCCCCCGCCCGGGCTGTTCTCAGCTACCCGAGCGGCCCTCTCGAGCAGCTCGGCCTTGGCTTCGTCCAGCTTGGTCTGCATGTCCTCTGGCTCCTGTCGCGCGCCGTTGCGTGACGTAGGTGGAAACGTAGGCACAACGCCACGACGCGGGGTGTCCGGTCAGGGTCGACGCTATGCCGAAATGAGAGATGTCCGAGCCGTATTCGGCCGATTCCGGCTGTGACGGGCCCGGGGTGTACCGCGGGCCGCGACTATGCGGGCCGCAGGGAAGATCAGCTCGCACCCGGCCGCTGTGGCGTCCCGGGCGCGGTCCCCCAGTTGTCACTGGGCGGAGCCCGTCGGGGGCTGCACTGCCCCCGCGGCGTATCGCGCTGATCACGGCACAAGGCTATCGCCCCCGACCCCGGGGCCGTCATGAGCCGTATGTGTACAAAAGCGGGGCCGGAAGTTTGACACTCTGGACAGCGACACATGGCCTCTTGGCAAACCCACCGCGGACGGGCAGGTTGACCCCGTGGACCAAGGATGACAATCAACCCTGAAGCAGGGAACAACCTCAGACCCGAACGATAGCGACAAATCAATACATCGATTCCGGGGAGCAGCAGCCATGACTGTGCAGATCCTGATCGTCACCGGCGACGCGGCCGAGTCACTCGAAGTGCTGTATCCGTACCAGCGACTCCGCGAGGAGGGGTACGAGGTCCATATCGCGGCCCCCTCGCGCAAGCAGCTCCAGTTCGTGGTGCACGACTTCGAACCCGGCTTTGACACGTACACGGAGAAGCCGGGGTACACCTGGCCCGCCGATCTGGCGTTCTCCGAGGTGGACCCGGGCCACTACGCGGCGATCGTCATCCCGGGCGGCCGTGCGCCCGAGTACCTCCGCAACGATCCCGAGCTCCGCAAGATCCTCAAGTCCTTCTTCGACGCGGACAAGCCCGTGGCGCAGATCTGCCACGGTCCCCTGCTGACGGCGGCCGTCGGCAGTCTCACGGGCCGCCGCGTCACGGCCTATCCGGCGCTCGAACTCGACATGCAGTCGGCCGGCGCCTCCTTCCGCGACTCCGAGGCCGTGGTGGACGGCACCCTGGTGTCGTCCCGGGCCTGGCCGGACCACCCGGCGTGGATGCGCGAATTCCTGAAGGTCCTGCGGGAGAAGGCCCCGCTGAGCTGACACGACTGCGACACGAGGTCCGGCCGCTGTGCCCGCCGGCGGCCGGACCGGGCGCCGCGGGACCGCCAGGTGGCGAACACGTGACGAGCCGGCGAAGGCCATGGCCGTCGTGCGGCCCGTCGCCGCCGCTACTCCAGCATCTCCTCGGCCACCAGCACGGCCTCGGCGAGGGTGTCCACCACCGGGACCCCGGCCAGCAGCAGGCTGGCCGTACTGTGCGAGCCGCCGGAGTACAGCACCGCCCGGGCCCCCACATGGTGGGCGGCGACGGCGTCGTCCACCGCGTCGCCGATCACGACGATCCGGTCCGCTGCGACGCCTTCCAGCGCCGCCAGATGGCGCACCATGTGCTCGGTCTTGCCGGTGTGGGAACCGCCGATCCGGCCGTCGACCCGCGTGAAGCGCGCCTCGATGCCGTGCCGCCGCACGATCGGTATCAGGTGCTCATGCGGGGCCAGCGAGAGCAGCGACTGCGTACGGCCCGCCGCCTGGCGCTTCGCGAGCAGCTCGGCGGCGCCCGCCGCGAGCCCGCAGGCGTCCGCGCGCTGCCAGTAGTGCCGGTGGAACACCTCGTCCATGACGGCCCACTCGGCGTCCGTGGGGAGCCGGCCCATGAGGCGTTCGTAGAACCGGGGCACCGGCACGCAGTACAGGTCCCGGTAACGCTCCAGCGTGATCGGCTCCAGGCCTATCTCCGCGAACGACGCGTTGGTCGCCTCGATGACGGCGTGGATGTCATCGAGGAGTGTGCCGTTCCAGTCCCAGACCAGATGCGCGCTGTGCTTCCCCATGGCAGGAAACGGTACCTTCCGGGTCTGACAGCGGGCTCCCTCGGGCCGGTGTCAGCCGATGAGTCCGGGGATCTCCTGCACGCCGAACCACAGCAGCTCATGGTCCTCCGCGCCGTCCACGATGAACTGCGCGTCGTCGTCCCCGTGGTCGGCCGCGCCGAGCGCGCCGGCCGCCGCTGACACATCGGCTTCCGCCTCGCCCGAGTCCACGTGCACCGACGCCGCCTTCTTCAGGGGCACCGCCGAAGCGATCCGCACCTCACCGAGCGAGGCCGAGCCGAGCCCGTGTCCCGGGTCGGCGACGGCGTCACCGTCGGACACGTCGACGGCCACCACGACCCGGCGCCTGGGCGTACCGGGGTCTCCGGCCAGCAGTCGCAGGGAGGCGGCGGCGGCCCTGCTGAGCGCGGCGTACTCGAGCTCCTCGATGTCGTCGGAGACGTACCACTCCCGCAGCGCCGGCGTGACGGCGTAGGCCGTCAGCGGCGCGGAGCCCAGTTCACCCACCTTGTACGCCTCTGCGAGACCCGGGATGGTCAGGGGTACGTAGACGCGCATGGCCGGCCGCTTTCGTCGTCGGGTGAACACCTAAGGATACGTGCGCGATCCCCCGTCAGAGTGCCCCCGAGCGCGCCCCCCGAGGTCAGTCCAGCACCCTGGAAACCCCTTCCCTCAGGCCTCGCACAGGCCTCTGATCACCCTGATAGGTGATTCTCCGCACCGCCGCGGGGCGAGAGGGCGCCGCTTGCGACAGACCCGTGACTCCGCGTAGACAACCCGCGACTGAAAGTTACTTGCGGGTATCGGAAGGAGCGACAGCCGTGGACCACACCTCGGCCCTGAGCCACCCGCCCGGCGGGCGCCACGACAGCCGCGGCCCGGGCCGTCTCACACCACGCCGCACGGGGGTGGCTGGAGCGAGATCCCGGCTCCCCCGCTACTGGTTCGCGGAGCGCCTGCTCGCGGTACTCAGCGGCACCCGCCCGGTCCACTGGATGCTCGGCCACACCGTGGGGGACGGCTATGAGCATCTGGTCCGCCTCGCCCCGGGCACGCCGCTGGCCGCGAACGGTGTGCGGCCGGTGCTGCGGCACTGCGACGAGTACATCCCGCGCCCCGGAGTCATCGAGGCCTTCGCCCGGATCGGCACGGGCGACCGGGTGTCGGCCATGGCGTTCCGCCTGGAACGGGGCCCCGACCTCCGCTGGCGCTGCGCGGCGGTCGAGCTGGGCGGTGAGCGGATCGCAGTCGACGCGTAAGGCGTAGGCCAGGAGGCGAGAGGCAAGGGCAGTGACGGCCGTGGGCCGGACACCGGTTGCCAGG
>NZ_JBHWIW010000060.1:0-45925 GCF_042731955.1 Streptomyces sp. NPDC059828
GGTGGACGACACCCACGTGTGGGGATCCGCCGGCGTGGTGGGCTTATTTTGGTTGTTCTGGGCGGGGGTGTTGGTCGTCGTGCCCGCCACCCGGGGCGTTGTGCTGGCCACCCCGCACCCCGCCCCCACCAAGGCGTTCCTGTCCAAGGTGCTCTAGCGGTTCCGTCACCGAGGGCGGGTACCGGCGCGCGATGCGCCGGTACCCGCCCTCGGTGCGTTGCGGGTCATCGGCTCACTTCAGGGCGAGCACCATCGAGTCGGACGGAGACGCCCAGACCCCGCGTGCCTCGGCGAAACCCGCCTCGCGCAGGGTGCGGGCGTGCCAGTCGAGTGAAGGGAACCCGCCGTCGGCATGCTCCCCGTAGATCTCGAACCGGCGGGCGGTCGGGGCGGCGAGCACCGGGTCCTTGGCGGCCAGGGCCCACCACTCGGCCCAGTCGAGCACCCCGGCGGCCTTCTCCCGGTCCATGGCGGCATGGCGCTGGACGTGCTCGGCGGCGTTGATCCGGGGCGTGGTCTCGTCCTTCATGTGATCGGCGTTCATGAAGACCCCGCCATCGCTGACCAGTCCGGCGAGCTGGCCGTACAGGGTGGCCAGCGGGTCCAGGCGCAGCCAGTGCAGGGCGGTCGCGGTGAGCACGGCGTCGTACGAGTCGTACGGCAGTTCCGCGGTCCAGCCGGGGTCGGTGAGATCCGCGGTGACGAAGGTGACGCGTTCGTCGTTCGCGAAGTACCCCTCGGCGATGGTGAGCAGGGCCGGGTCCTGGTCCACCCCGACGCTCACCGCGTTGGGGAACCGGTTGAGCAGCCGGTCCGTGATACTTCCCGTACCGCACGCGAGGTCCAGGACCCTGGGCTCGGGGCCGACCACGGCCTCGACCATGTCCAGCATCACCCGGAAGCGCTCCTCGCGGTCGGGCAGGTACCACTCCTGCTGACGGTCCCAGCTCTCCTGCCAGGCCCGCCAGTCGGTGCTTGTTTCCGCGTTCGCTGCGTCAGACATGGAAACCCCTCCCCTTTGTAATACCCTGTTGGGCGAGGCATCCATTACCTCCCCGACGCCGACACTAGACCCCATCTGTAAGGACTACAAGTGGAACTGGCCTCTTACTCGGACTATGCCGTGCGTCTGGTCAACACCGAAGAGCCTGCCCGCAGCAAGGACTCGCTCACCTCCGTGGAGGCGGTCCGCGAGCTCTTCGGCGCGTCCACCCAGGCCGCCCGCCGCGCCACGGACGCGGACGTGACCCGGTTCCGCTCCGTACGGGCCAGGCTGCGGGCGGTCTTCAACGCGGCCGACGCGGGCGACCACACCCAGGCCGTCGACCTGCTCAACTCGCTGCTGCTGGAATTCCCGGTCAGCCCCCAGGTCTCCGGCCATGACCATTTCGACGACGAGGGCCGGCCGCGCTGGCACATGCACCTGGCCGAGCATCCGTCCAACGCGACCGCGGGCTACGCCGCGATCGCCGCGATGGGTCTGGCCTTCCACCTCACCGAGTTCGGCGTCGACCGGCTCGGCCTGTGCCAGGCCGCACCCTGCCGCAACGCCTATCTCGACACCTCCACCAACCGCTCGCGCCGCTACTGCTCGGACCGCTGCGCGACGCGCGCCAACGTCGCCGCCTACCGCGCCCGCAAGCGTCTGGAGACCGAGCGGTCGCAGAGCACCGGCCGGACGGCGGACACCAACCAGGCCGTACGGGAGCGCAGCGAGCCCTGATCCCCGCCGCGCGGCCGGTAGCGCACCCTGACCCGCCCCAGGAGCAGCTCGTCGGGCACCACGCCGAACAGCCTGCTGTCCCCCTCCGTGTACGGATTGTCGCCCAGCACCCACCAGCCGCCCTCGCGGCGCTCGGCGAGCCGTTTCACGATGAGCAGGTCCTGCTGCAAGGGATGCCGCATCACTGCCACGTCCCCGCCCCGGAGCGCGGCGCCGTAGTGCACCAGCAGCCGGTCGCCGTGCGCCAGCGTGGGGTACATGGAGGGACCCGTCACCTCCGCGACCCCGAAGCGCGCTCCGGGCTCACGCCCCAGGTCGGTCATCGTCCACCTCTCGGCTCTCACCGTACGTTCCGCAAGGTCCCGGCACGCCCCGGACTTTTGACCTAAGCCCCAGGGGCACTCGCAAAAACCCGTCTGCCACGGAGTAATGTCCTACCTGAGAAGACGATCACAAGGAAGGACGGCTCAAATGCTCTCCCGCCTGTTTGCCCCCAAGGTGAAGGTCAGCGCCCACTGCGACCTGCCTTGCGGTGTCTACGACCCCGCCCAGGCCCGTATCGAGGCCGAGTCGGTCAAGGCCGTCCAGGAGAAGATGGCCGCCAACGACGACCCGCACTTCCAGGCCCGCGCGACCGACATCAAGGAACAGCGCGCCGAGCTCGCAAAGCACCACGTGTCGGTGCTGTGGAGCGACTACTTCAAGCCGCCGCACTTCGAGAAGTACCCGCAGCTGCACCAGCTGGTCAACGACACCCTGAAGGCGCTGTCCGCGGCCAAGGCGTCCACCGACCCGAAGACGGGCGAGAAGGCGCTGGAGCTCATCGCCGAGATCGACCGCATCTTCTGGGAGACCAAGAAGGCCTGAAGCCCTTCGTCCCCCTCGCACCACCACCGCACCCGGTCCGCACACGGACGCCGATCATGGCGTCCGCGTCGGTCCGGGTGCGGTCTTTTGCCTCCGGTCCGACTGCCCTTCCGTCAGAAGCCGTCAGGGGCCGAGGACTCTGGCGGTGAAGTCCGCCAACTGCGCCCGCATCGTTGCCCGCGGCACGCGTTCGTCCCCGGCAGATGCTCGACGAGATCGGCCCGGGCCGCGGCCAGCAGGGCACGGGCGGTGAAGTCGGCGCCCGTGAAGCCCGGGATCTGCTCCGGTACGGACCGGAGCAGGCCATGCCACCGCTCGTAGTGCTCCGCCAGGTAGGGGCTGCTGCTGCTTGCGGCGCCTCACCGGCCGGCCCGCGCGAACCTTCCGTGCCCTGCTCGCGGATGAGCGCAAGCGGGCCTGAGACACGCCAGGGCGGGAGCGGGAGGCCGTTCCCGGTCCCGCCCACGGGTGCGTCGCCCGGCACGTTTCGCGGTCAGGCGCGTTCGAGCAGCCGGTGCCCGAAGTCCGCACCGTGGGGCAGCTGGCGCCGGATGCGCACGAGCGCGTCGTCGAAGTCCCCGCCGGCGATTCCGGACGTGTACGCCGCCCCGCCGAAGTGGAGGGTCAGACTCAGGTCGACCCGGTCGGGGCGCCCGTCGGATCCGCGGTCGCCGAGGGTCAACAGGCAGCACAGTGTGGCCTGGTGCTCCGCCCCGGCCAGGGCGACGGGCAGCGGCAGATCCCACTCCAGCACGCAACCGGCGAGCGCCTCGCCCGAGCCCACCGCGGCCAAGGCGGCGAAACCCGAGCCCTGGTACTCGATTCCCCTGATGCGGGTGTGCACGTCCCGCCCGTTCACAGCGACCGCGATCGCTTCCGCACCCTGGCGGTCCCGGTACCAGCCGGTCCATACGTCCGTCGACTCCGATGACATGGCGCGGACTGTAGCGGTATGACTGGCTCCGCCGTACAGCCGGTCACCCCTTCGAATGCATCGAACGCCCGAACGGCCCACCCTCAGGGGTTGCGAGCGGCGGCGAGACGGTCTCCCGGACCCGCCTCACGACCCCTCGGGACGGGACGACTCGGCGCCCAGCGCACAGCCCGCGTTGCGACAGGGGCCCGGCACCCACTCCGGGACGAACGCCCCGAGGACCTTGCGCCGCTTGATGACGGTACCGACAGGCTTCCCGCAGGCCGGGCACAGGTACTCGGCCTCCGGGCGGCGGACGGTCCGACGTACTTCGCTGCCCATGCGTTCAAGGATAGGTCGGCACGCCGGGGACGGACACCGCTCATCCCGGCGCGGTCGGCGCCCCTACCGCCGCCTGGTGTACTGCCGCACGAGCGCGCCGTTACCGAAGGTGCGCACGGTGTCCAGGGTGAAGTCGGCGAGGGTGAATCCGGAGCCGAACATCGGCATCCCCGACCCGTACACCTGCGGATAGGTCTTGATCACGAGCTCGTCGATCTCCTCGAACAGCTCCCCTGCGATCCCCGAGCCCCCGCACAGCCAGATACCGAGCCCGCCATCCTCCGCCTTGAGCTCACGGACCGCGGCGACCAGGTCACCTGACAGGATCCGCACATGCGGATCAGGCGACGCGGCAAGGGTGCGCGAGGCCACGTACTCGCGCAGATGGCCGTACGGGCTGGTCATCCCCGCGTCCAGGCCCACTTGATAGCTTCCGCGGCCCTGGATCACCGTGTCGAAGCGCACGTTGTCGAGTCCGTCCAGGCCCAGCATCCTCCGGCCTTCGGCCGAGATGGTCTCCGGGTACTCGACCTTGAGGAACTCCAGGAACTCCGTGTCCACGTAGGCGAACATGGACGACGCGTCGCCTTTCGGATCGCCGATGAAGCCATCGATCGAGCAGGCGATGAAGTAGGTGAGTCTGCGCAAACCGGTTCTCCGCTTCCCTGGGGGTCTGTCGTAGCTCCCTCACGGAACCACGACAGATAGAGTACTCCGCGTGTAGTGGTTGTGGCAGATGGTTTTCGGACAGAGCAATGGATCGCTGAGAGGTGGCTGAGGGGATGGCCAGAAACCCCGAGCGCAGAAACACCCTGGTGGACGCCGCCATCGAGGTGCTCGCCCGGGAAGGGGCGCGCGGCCTCACCTTCCGGGCCGTCGACACCGAGGCCGGGGTACCGGCCGGGACGGCGTCCAACTACTTCTCGAACCGCGATGACCTGTTCACTCAGGCGGGTGCCCGGATCCATGTGCGGATGACCCCGGACCCCGACCAGGCCGAGGCGGCGATGCGTCCGGCGCCGTCCCGCGAGCTGTACGTCGATCTGATGCGTTGGCTGGTACGCCGCATGGCCGCCGAACGCACCGGCTATCTCGCCCTGCTTGAGCTGCGCCTGGAGGCCACCCGGCGCCCGGCGCTGGCGGCCGAGCTGAACAGGGCGGTCCGTGCCGAGCTCGACGCCAACCGCCTGCTGCATCTCCACTCGGGCCTGCCCGGCGACGCGGACGTCTTCCTGACCTTGTATCTGGCCATGACGGGCCTGATGCTCGAGCACTTCACGCTGCCCGAGGTGCTCGCCGACCGGGAACTCGACTCGCTCGTGGAGACCGTGGTCAGCCGGATCATCCCGGAGAAGTGACCGGCGACCGGCCCCTGGTGGTCCGTCAGCCGCCCACAGGGCTGGTGGCGGGCTCCCGCCACATGGGCCACATGCACGGGCCGTCCGGCAGCTCGACCGGGCGGTCCGTGCAGGCGAAACCGAGGCGCTCGTAGAGCCTGCTGCTGCGGGCGCTGCTGGCCTCCAGGTAAGCGGGTATCCCCTCGCGGTCGCATCGCTCCAGCACCGGGGCGATCAGTGCGGTGCCGAGCCCCTGGCCCTGGCGCTCCGGAGAGACCGCGATGAGCAGCAGATACTCATGGGCTCGGTCGTGCGGGTGAACGGCGCCGGTGAGTCGGCCGACCAGTTCGGCGCGCTCGTTGTCCGGATCCGCCGCCTCGCGCATCCGGGCCGGTGTGTCGTCGTCGGCGTCCGCCGGCCCCGCGGGCACCTGGAGCCAGAGCGCCGCGGCCGTTCCGTCCTCCGTCATGTCCACCCGCCCCTCGGCGAGTGCGGTGTCGAGGAAGACGCCCATGAAGACCCCGTGCACCTTGCGGCGGTGGTTCTCGTCGGGGAACACCCACCTGCTCACCGGGTCGTCGGTGAAAGCCTCGTCGAGCAGCCGCGCCACGGTGTCCCGGTCTGCTGACCCAGCCTGCCGTATCCGTACGTCCATGTCCGGACCTCTCCGCACTCGTCAACAGGTCGTGGAGATCCTAGAGTTGCACCCCCGGCCCGACCCCGTGGCATGGCCGGAAACCGTCCCTGCCCCGGGATCACGCGGCGGGCCGTTCCTCAAGGCCCCGAACAGACCGGGTGCCGTGGCCGGAGATGCCGCGGCACTAGCGATTGCGGCGAGTGACGAACTCGGCGAGGGCCAGGAGATCGCCTGCCGCCGCGAGGTCCGGGACCGCCCGGGACAGCTGCTGCACCGCCCGCGCCATCCGGTCCGCGGCCTCGAGCTGGGCCCAGTCCCTGCCCCCCGCCCGCTCCACGGCGTCGGCCGCGCGGCGGATGGCTTCCGTGTCCATCGGGCGTCCGTACAGCTCGGCCAGCTCCCTGCCCGCCACCGTGCCCGAGCCCAGGGCCGCGACGATCGGAAGGGACTTCTTGTGCGCCACGAGGTCGGCCCCGGCAGGCTTGCCCGTGCGCTCCGGATCGCCCCAGATCCCGATCAGGTCGTCGATCAGCTGGAACGCCAGCCCCGCCTCCCGCCCGAAGGCGTCCATCGCCGCGATCTCCTCCTCCTCCGCCCCGGCATAGAGCGCCCCCAGGGCGCAGGCGCAGCCCAGCAGGGCTCCTGTCTTCGCCGTGGCCATGGCGAGGCACTCGTCGAGGGACACCTCGTGCGGGTCGAGCTCCTCGAAGGCGCAGTCGGCCTGCTGTCCGGCACACAGCTCGATCACACAGGCAGCGAGCCGGGCGGACGCCGCCGCGGCCGCCGAGTGCCGATCCTCGGCGAGCAGCCGCAGGGCGAGGGCGAGCATCGCGTCGCCCGCGATGATGGCGTCGGGTGTGCCGAACACGGTCCAGGCGGTGGGCCGGTGCCTGCGGGTACGGTCCTCGTCGATCACATCGTCGTGCAGCAGGGTGAAGTTGTGTGCGAGCTCGACCGCGGCGGCGGCCCGTACCGCATGCTGTGGATCCCCGCCGAGCGCCTGGGCGGCGGCGAGCACCAGGGCGGGGCGGATCGCCTTGCCGGCCGAACCGGCGGCCGGGCTGCCGTCGGCGTGCTCCCAGCCGAAGTGGTACATCGCGATGCGCCGTATGGATCCGGGAAGGGACTCCACGGTGTCCCGCAGTCGTGGTGTGACGGCGGTCCGGGTGCGTTCCAGAAGTGCCGCGGCCTCATGGCCGTCGGTGCCGGTGTCCGTACTGGTCATCGTCACGGTGTCTCCCTCTGTTCAAGGGTGGGGCGGGGGCGGCCGGCGGGGCGCGGCGGCCGCCCCCGCGGGTGGGGGTGTGGCTCGTGCCTGACCGGTGCGGCGCCTGGGGTCCTCTGCTACCGCGGAGGACCCCGGGGGGACTGCGGGACGCACCGGATGTCCAGCGGGACACCTATCGCCAGCGGCTCACTTCGACGTTCTCCAGCACGCCGAGGGCGTCGGGCACCAGAACGGCCGCCGAGTAGTAGGCCGTGACCAGGTAGGAGATGATCGCCTGCTCATCGATGCCCATGAACCGCACCGACAGGCTCGGTTCGATCTCGTCGGGGATGCCGCTCTGCCGGAGCCCGATCACGCCCTGGTCGTCCTCGCCGGTGCGCATGCAGATGATGGACGTCGTGCGGGAGTCCGAGATCGGGATCTTGTTGCAGGGGAAGATGGGCACTCCGCGCCAGGCCGGGATGCGGTGCCCGCCGATGTCCACGGTGTCCGGGTAGATACCCCGCTTGGTGCATTCGCGTCCGAAGGCCGCGATGGCGCGCGGGTGTGCGAGGAAGAGCTTGGAGCCGCGCCGTCGGGACAGCAGCTCGTCCATGTCGTCGGGTCCGGGCACGCCGTCGTGCGGCTGGAGTCGCTGCCCGTAGTCGCAGTTGGCCAGAAGTCCGAACTGCCTGTTGTTGATGAGCTCGTCCTCCTGGCGCTCGCGCAGCGCCTCCACCGTGAGCCTCAACTGCTGCTCGGTCTGGTTCATCGGCTGGTTGTAGAGGTCCGCGACCCGGCTGTGCACCTTCAGCACGGTCTGAGCGACACTCAGCTCGTACTCACGGGGCGCCGCTTCGTAGTCGACGTAGGTGTGCGGCACGACGGCCTCGCCGACATGACCCGCCGACAGGTCGATGGCGGCCTCGCCGTACCTGTTGGTCCGCTGATGGGGCAGGGACACCAGCGACACCAGATGGGCGGCCAGCGATTCGGACCGGTCGGCGAGGGTCAGCACGTCCTGGCGGGTCAGCTGCAGCACCACACACGAGGTGGCGGCCCTGACCGTCGAGTCCCAGACCGCGTCGCCGTCGACGAGTGACCGGTCGCCGAGATAGGAGCCGTCGGCGAGGACGCCGAGCACCGCCTCGTCGCCATAGGGACCGGTGCCGATCCGCTCCACCCGGCCGTGGGCGATCAGGAACACCCGGTCCGCCGTCTCCCCCTTCGTGGCCAGCACCTCACCGGGCGCGAACTCCCGCTGCCGGCACCGCTGTGCCAGCTCGGCCAGCACGGCCGCGTCGTCGAACCCTCGCAGCGAGGGAAGCTCCCCGAGCTCCGCCGGGATGACCTGGACCTGGCCCCCGGTCTGGATGAAGGTGACCCTCCCGTCGCCCACGGAATAGCTGAGACGGCGGTTCACCCGGTACGCACCGCCCTGAACCTCGACCCACGGCAGCATCCGCAGCAGCCACCTGGAGGTGATCTCCTGCATCTGGGGCGCCGACTTGGTGGTGGTCGCCAGGTTCCGCGCCGCAGCCGTACCAAGACTCTGTTGCGGCAGGGCCGCGTCCTGGCCGCCATCGCGGACCTCGTCACCAACCGAACCGACCGAACCGACCGACATGCGTCCTCGCAATCACGACAATCATGGACTGACCTGCGCGAAGAAGCCTTCCATCACGCAGAGTGGGCGCGCCATTACACAAATGAGTGGGACTAGTCCCGTACCAGCGGGGCATGGCCGGCGCGTTTCCACCCGCCCGGCCCAGCCCGGGAGCGCAGGCTGACGCGGGCGCGACAATGACTGGGTGAACGCGATCGACCTCGGCACCCTCCGCCCCCGGCTCCCGTCCCCTCTGGAGCCGGTCGAGGACGAGCGCTTCGCCCGGCACGGCGTACGCCTGCTGCTCAAGCGCGACGATCTGATCCACCCCGCTCTCCCCGGCAACAAGTGGCGCAAGCTCGCGCCGAACCTGACCGCCGCGGCCGGCCGGCCGGTGCTGACCTTCGGCGGGGCGTACTCGAACCATCTGCGGGCCACCGCTGCCGCCGGCCGGCTGCTGGGCTTCCGCACCGTCGGGATCGTCCGCGGCGAGGAACTCGCCGACCGTCCCCTCAACCCCTCGCTCGCCCGGTGCGCGGCGGACGGCATGCGGCTGCGCTTCGTGGACCGGGGCACGTACCGCCGCAAGGCCGACCCCGACGTACTGGCGTCACTCGTCGAGCGATTCGGAAGCGGGCACGGAGCACCCGGGGACTGCCGCGTCATCCCCGAAGGCGGGAGCAACGCCCTTGCCGCACAGGGCTGCGCGGAGCTCGGCAGGGAACT
Source organism: Streptomyces sp. NPDC059828 (assembly GCF_042731955.1). Classification (NCBI taxonomy): domain Bacteria; kingdom Bacillati; phylum Actinomycetota; class Actinomycetes; order Kitasatosporales; family Streptomycetaceae; genus Streptomyces; species Streptomyces sp. NPDC059828. Next base: position 9,359 of record NZ_JBHWIW010000060.1, read on the forward strand.
GCGCGGCGTTTCGGAGGTGGTCGCCGTGGCCTGCGGCACGGGCGGGACCCTCGCCGGGCTGGCCGCCGGACTGGCCCCCTCACCCGAGGCACCGGATGAGAGGCCCGCGAGAGCCCTCGGGATCCCCGTGCTCCGGGGCGGATTCCTGGGCGAAGCGGTCGCCGCCCTCCAGCGGCAGGCCTTCGGCGGCCCCGCGGGCGACTGGTGGCTGGACGAGCGCTTCCACTTCGGCGGCTATGCACGGACCACCCCGGCACTCGACGCCTTCGCCGCGGACTTCGAGCAGCGGCACGGACTGCCCGTCGAACGCCTCTACGTCGCCAAACTGCTGTACGCCCTCGTCACCCTCGCCGACGAGGGCGCGTTCCGGCCCGGAACGTCCGTGACCGCCGTGATCACAGGATGCCCCGACCCGGTGGCACAGCCACCGGAACGGTCCGCTCAGTCCTGACCCTCCCGGTAGGCGGCGGCCTCCTCGAGGTCGAGCCGCCGCAGCAGCGTGCGCATCATCTCGTCATCGATCCGCCGCTGGTCGCGCAGTTGCACGAAGACCGCCCGCTCGGCGTCGATCACCTCCCGCGCGAGCCGCCGGTAGGTGTCGTCGGCGGACTCCCCGGTGATCGGGTTGCCCGCGCCCAGCCGCTCCCACACGGCGTTCCTGCGGCGCTCCAGCACCCCGCGCAACCGGTCGGCCAGCGGACCCGGCAAGGCGTTGCGCTCGTCGGCCAGCAGCGCGTCGAGACGCTCCTCCGCCTTGCGGGACGCCTCGCTCTGCGCTTGGGCCTCGGCGAGTGTCTCGGCCTGCGCGTCGCGATCGGGCAGTTTCAGCGCCCGGATCAGCGGCGGGAGCGTCAGACCCTGCACGACCAGGGTCCCGATCACCGTGGTGAAGGTCAGGAACAGCACCAGATTGCGGGCGGGGAAGGACTCCCCGCCATGGATGGTGAGCGGGATCGAGAAGGCGATCGCCAGGGAGACCACCCCGCGCATCCCGGCCCAGCCCACGATCACGGGGGCCTTCCAGTTCACCCCCGGCTCGCGCTCCCTGATCCGGCTCGACAGCTTCCTCGGCAGGAACGTCGCGGGGAAGACCCAGACGTAGCGGATCACGACCACCATCACGAACACGGCGCAGGCGTACCAGACGGCCTCGGCGACGCTGTAGGACCCGAGCCCCTGGACCACGTACGGCAGCTGCAAGCCGATCAGCAGGAAGACCGCAGACTCCAGGAGGAAGGCCACCATCTTCCACACGGCCTCCTCCTGGAGCCGGGTGGCGAAGTCCACCTGCCAGGCGCGGTGCCCGAGGAAAAGCGCGACGACCACGACGGCGAGCACGCCCGACGCCCCGACCTGCTCCGCGGCGGCGTACGCGACGAACGGGATGAGCAGGGACAGGGTGTTCTGGAGCAGCGCCTCCTTCAGATGCGTGCGCAACCAGTGGATCGGCACCATGAGGATCAGCCCGACCACGATCCCGCCGACGGCCGCGAGCAGGAACTCCCCGATGGCTCCTGCCCAGGTCACCCCTTCACCGATGGCGGCAGCGAGCGCCACGCGGTAGGCGGTGATCGCGGTGGCGTCGTTCACGAGGGACTCGCCCTGGAGGATCGTGGTGATGCGGTGCGGCAGCCGGAGGCGGCGTGCGATCGCGGTGGCGGCCACGGCGTCCGGAGGGGCCACGACGGCCCCGAGCACCAGGGCCGCGGTCAGCGGCAGTTCGGGCACGAGGAGGTACGCGAGATAGCCGACGGCCAGGGTCGCGAAGAGCACGTAGCCGACGGAGAGCAGGGCGATGGGCCGGATGTTGGCCCGGAGATCGAGGTACGAGCTCTCCACCGCGGCCGTGTGCAGCAACGGTGGCAGCACCAACGGCAGCACGATGTGCGGGTCGAGGGTGTACGACGGCACGCCGGGTACGTACGAGGCGGCCAGTCCCACGGCCACCAGCAACAGCGGCGCGGGCACCGGTGTCCTGCGGGCCGAGGCGGCGACCACCGCACTCACCGCGATCAGCGCCACCAGGGGAAGTGCGTCCATATCAGCGGCCTCACGTCGTCACGCTCGTCGTAGTCTGGCAATCATGAGCGAGTGCCTGCATGTTCTCGACCTGCCGCGCCCCGAACCCGCACAGCTGAGCGATACCTGTCGGGAGTGCCTGGTGGACGGAACACACCCCGTGCAACTGCGGCTCTGCCTGAGCTGCGGGCATGTGGGCTGCTGCGATTCCTCGGTCAACCGGCACGCCACACGGCACGCCGAGGAATCAGGGCACCCGATCGTCCGGACCCTGGAGCCCGGGGAGAGCTGGCGGTGGTGCTACCCGGACGGTTCGATCGTCTGACGTCTGGGTACGTCAACCCTCCGCCGAGTTATCTCAATTGGGGGGCGCACACCTCTAGCCACTGTGCGTACCCATGGGCTTACCATGAGTGACAGCGTCGGGTAAGGGTCCCGGCGACACGGCACCATGGATCGCGATAGCGTCGCCAGTCCAGGTAACCGACTGCGTACCGACGCGCAGCAATCGGCTCCGGGACCGTCTACCCGGAGCCTCGATCGACCTTGTGCCACCTTGGAGGTGAGGGTGTCCCAGATCGCAGGCGAGCCCGGGACCCAGGACTTCGTGGAAGTCCGGCTGCCGGCTGCGGGTGCCTACCTTTCCGTGCTGCGTACGGCCACAGCCGGCCTCGCCGCACGCTTGGACTTCACCCTCGACGAGATCGAGGACCTGCGCATCGCGGTCGACGAGGCCTGCGCGATCCTGCTCCAGCAGGCCGTTCCGGGATCCGTCCTCAGCTGCGTCTTCCGCCTCGTCGAGGACTCCTTGGAGGTCACGGTCTCGGCCCCCACCACCGACGGCCGCGCGCCGGAACGCGACACCTTCGCCTGGACGGTGCTCTCGGCGCTGGCCGGCAAGGTGGAGTCCTCCGTGGCCGACGACCGCACGGTGGCCATCAGCCTGCACAAACAGCGCGGCGCGGGACCCGGGCCGGCGTGAGGGACGAGGACGGTCCGGTGCGGGACGAGGAGCGCGTTCCCGGAACGCCGCACGATGGATGTGCGGTTCCGGCCGATCCGGTGTACGCCCCCACGGGCATCCCGGAGCAGCAGGCCAGGCCCCACCCCGCGGTGGATGGCCGTGACGGCGTGTCGGCCGCGGCACAGGCGGCGGAGCAGGCGCAGGCTGGGGGTACCTCCCAGGCGCAGGACTGGGGGAGGGCGGCCCATATGAGCGAGCAGCACGAGCAGCACTCCAAGAACCACGCGGATCCCGCTGGCCAGGCGGTTCACGCGGAGGCGAGTCATACCCACTCCGGGGCGAACGACCGGAGCGAGGCCCGGTCGATGTTCATCACGCTGCGCGAACTGCCCGAGGGCTCCCCAGAACGCGCCGAGCTGCGCAATCAGCTCGTACGCATGCATCTGCCCCTGGTCGAGCACCTGGCCCGCCGGTTCCGCAACCGCGGTGAGCCACTGGACGACCTGACCCAGGTCGCCACCATCGGTCTGATCAAGTCGGTGGACCGGTTCGACCCGGAGCGCGGTGTCGAGTTCTCCACGTACGCGACGCCCACGGTCGTCGGCGAGATCAAGCGCCACTTCCGGGACAAGGGCTGGGCAGTGCGGGTCCCGAGACGGCTGCAGGAGCTGCGGCTGGCGCTCACCACGGCGACCGCGGAGCTGTCCCAGCAGCACGGCCGCTCACCCACCGTGCACGAGTTGGCCGAGCGCCTCGGCATCTCGGAGGAGGAGGTCCTGGAGGGCCTGGAGTCGGCCAACGCGTACTCCACGCTGTCCCTTGACGTGCCCGACACGGACGACGAGTCACCCGCGGTGGCCGACACCCTCGGCGCGGAGGACGAGGCGCTGGAGGGGGTCGAGTACCGGGAGTCGCTGAAGCCACTGCTGGAGGACCTGCCGCCGAGGGAGAAGCGGATTCTGCTGCTGCGGTTCTTCGGGAACATGACGCAGTCGCAGATCGCGCAGGAGGTCGGCATCTCGCAGATGCATGTGTCACGTCTGCTGGCGCGGACGCTGGCACAGCTGCGCGAGAAGCTCCTCGTCGAGGAGTAGGCGGTGCGGGGTGGGCGGGTTTCCCGGCGTGCCGCACCCCGGGAGCCCGTTACCCCCGCCGGAGGCCAAGCTCGCGGGTCGTTGCCGGGTTGAGCAGCACCACCAGACCGATCACCGCCACCAACGCGAGCGCGATCCCCGCGGGGATCAGGGCGCCCGATGAGCGCAGGAGGGTCCAGGCCACGGGAAGGGCCATCAGCTGGGTGATGATCGCCGGGCCACGGCTCCAGCCGCGGCGCAGCAGCAGGCCGCGGGCGGCCAGCAGCGGGATGAGTCCCAGGGCGATCAGCGTGGCGCCGCCCGACTCCGCCTGGGTGGTGCTCTCGGGGGTACCGACGAGTCCGGTCACCAGCAGGTACACACCACCGGCGACGAGCGCCAGGGCTTCCAGCCCGCAGACGGCCGCCGCGGCGGTGAGCCGGGGCGGGCGGGGGCCGGACACGGCCTCGGCGGACTGTTCGGGGGTCTGGTCAGCACTGCTCACCCCTGAAGGGTAGCCGTCGGGCACCGGGGCCGGGCCTGACCGGGTGCCCCCGGCAGGTACGCCGGGTACCCCCCGGTAGGTACTCTGGCGGCCATGCGCGCACTCCTCGTGGTCAACCCGGCAGCAACCACCACCAGTGCCCGCACGCGTGACGTACTGATCCACGCCCTCGCCAGCGAAATGAAGCTGGAAGCCGTCACGACGGAGTACCGCGGTCACGCCCGGGACCTCGCGAGGCGGGCGGCCGAGTCCGACGACATCGACCTGGTCGTGGCGCTCGGGGGTGACGGCACCGTCAACGAGGTCGTCAACGGCCTGCTGCACGCCGGCCCCGATCCGGACGCACTCCCCCGGCTCGCGGTGGTCCCCGGCGGCTCCACCAATGTGTTCGCACGGGCGCTCGGGCTGCCGAACGACGCGGTCGAGGCGACCGGCGCCATCCTGGACGCGCTGAGTCTGCGCAGTGAGCGCACCGTCGGGCTCGGGCTGGTGTCCGGCACGCCGGGGACGGATGACGAGGGAGCCCCGGCCCGCTGGTTCACCTTCTGTGCCGGATTCGGCTTCGACGCCGGAGTCGTCGGGCGGGTCGAACAGCAGCGCGAACGTGGCAGGAAGTCGACGCACGCCCTCTACATACGCCAGGCCGCCCGCCACTTCCTGGACGACCCGCACCGCAGGCGGGGAGCGATCACCCTGGAGCGCCCCGGCATGGAGCCGGTGCGCGATGTGGTGCTGTCGATAGTGTGCAACACCTCCCCCTGGACCTACCTGGGCAATCGCCCGGTGTACGCCGCCCCCGACGCGTCGTTCGACACCGCTCTGGACGTCCTGGCTCTGCGACGGCTCTCGGCCCCCGCGCTGGCTCGTTACGCGACTCAGCTGCTCACCTCGACCCCGGAGCGCGGGCCGCACGGCAAGCATGTGGTGTCGCTTCATGATGTAGCGGACTTCACCTTGCATTCGAAGGCTCCACTGCCCTTCCAGATGGACGGAGACCATCTGGGGTTGCGTACGAGCGTGACGTTCACAGGCGTACGCCGTGCACTGCGTGTGATTGTGTGAGTGGAAGGCCCCGATCTCCTTACAGTCGAACGTTTAGACGCGGGTCCACCCCATGGAAGTACGGCTGTGATCTAGTCGACACCAAGGAATCAAAAAAAACTTTCCGGAAGGGGTTGTATCCGCCGCCGAGGTTTGCGAATCTCTACGTGGCGCTCGGGACGGCCCGCAGGATCGGCCTCCCAGGGAGCCAGAACCCCTCCTCATCTCAGGACAGCAACCAGTTCAGCTGGGCGTTGACCCTTCCCTTGCGGGGGGATTCGTGAAAGCGTTCACATTCACAAGCAATCAGTAAGTCATACCAAGAGAGGTAGCAGCCATGGACTGGCGTCACAACGCCGTTTGCCGCGAGGAAGACCCCGAGCTGTTCTTCCCCATCGGCAACACCGGTCCTGCGCTGCTGCAGATCGAGGAAGCCAAGGCCGTCTGCCGCCGCTGCCCCGTCATGGAGCAGTGCCTGCAGTGGGCGCTCGAGTCCGGTCAGGACTCCGGCGTCTGGGGTGGCCTCAGCGAGGACGAGCGGCGCGCGATGAAGCGCCGCGCTGCTCGTAACCGGGCGCGCAACGCCAGCGCCTGATCGCCACCGCTATGAGCCTGAGGCCGGCGGCGCGTACGGCGAGTACGCATTCACCGCCCCCGAGCCGCAGCGCGCAGCAGTAACTCACAGCGTTCGAGCCCCGGACCGTTGATACGGACCGGGGCTCGCTGCTGTGCGCGCTCGGAAGGGGCGGCTACTTCTCGCTCTGCACCGGGATGTCCAGGACCACATGAGTGCCGCGCCCCGGGGCCGGCTTCATGTCGAAGGAGCCGCCGAGCTCCCCTTCCACCAGGGTCCTGACGATCTGGAGCCCGAGGTTGCCGGCCCGCTGCGGGTCGAAGCCCTTGGGCAGCCCGCGGCCGTCGTCCTGCACGGTGATCAGCAGCCGCTCCGCACCACGCGGGCCGCCGCGTACCGCCGTGACATCGACCGTGCCCTGCTCCCCCGGGGCGAAGGCGTGCTCGAGGGCGTTCTGCACCACCTCGGTCAGAACCATCGAGAGCGGGGTGGCCACCTCGGCGTCGAGGATTCCGCAGCGACCGCTGCGGCGGCAGACCACCTTGCCCGGGGCGATCTCGGCCACCATGGCGAGGACCCGGTCGGCGATCTCGTCGAACTCGACCCGCTCGTCGAGGTTGTGGGACAGGGTCTCGTGCACGATCGCGATGGAGCCGACCCTGCGGACCGCCTCGTTGAGCGCCTCCTTGCCTTGTACGGAATCCATCCGGCGGGCCTGGAGCCGCAGCAGGGCGGCCACGGTCTGGAGGTTGTTCTTGACCCGGTGGTGGATCTCCCGGATGGTGGCGTCCTTGGTGATCAACTCACGCTCGCGGCGCCGGAGTTCGGTGACGTCCCGGAGCAGCACCAGGGAGCCGATGCGCGGCCCCTTGGGCTTGAGCGGAATGGCCCGGAGCTGGATCACGCCGCCGTTGCCCTCGACCTCGGCCTCCCGGGGTGCGTAGCCGCTGGCCAGCTTGACCAGGGCCTCGTCGACCGGCCCCCGGGACGGGGCGAGTTCCGCGGTGATCCGCCCGAGGTGCTGTCCGACCAGGTCGGCGGCCAGACCGAGACGGTGGTACGCGGAGAGCGCGTTGGGCGAGGCGTACTGCACGACCCCGTCCGCGTCGAGGCGGATCAGTCCGTCACCGGCGCGGGGCGAGGCATCCATGTCGACCTGCTGGTCCGGGAACGGGAAGGCGCCCGCGGCGATCATCTGGGCCAGGTCGGACGCGGACTGAAGGTAGGTGAGCTCCAGCCGGCTCGGTGTGCGGACCGTGAGGAGGTTGGTGTTCCTGGCGATCACGCCGAGCACCCGGCCCTCGCGCCGCACGGGGATGGACTCCACCCGGACCGGGACCTCCTCCCGCCACTCCGGGTCGCCCTCGCGGACGATACGGCCCTCGTCGAGCGCCGCGTCCAGCATCGGGCGGCGCCCGCGCGGAACCAAATGGCCGACCATGTCGTCCTGGTAGGAGGTGGGCCCGGTGTTGGGGCGCATCTGGGCGACCGAGACATAGCGTGTGCCGTCCAGGGTGGGGACCCACAGGACCAGATCGGCGAAGGAGAGGTCGGAGAGCAGCTGCCACTCCGAGACCAGCAGGTGCAGCCACTCGAGGTCTGATTCACTCAGGGCGGTGTGCTGGCGTACGAGATCGTTCATGGAGGGCACCTTGTGAGCGTACCCTCGGTGTGAACCGGACAGACGGGGGCTCCGTGATGAAGGATGGACCTCGGACTTCTCTCCATGTGGATGTCTAGTCCACAATGACCGGTAGAGCCTCCGCCCTCCCCGCACAGGAGGGTGGACCTGGGCGCCCGCGCTTTCTGCCCTGACTGCGTGGATGCCCTCCCAACGGCCGCACGGGACCGCACACCCGTCGGCCGGGTAACTCCGGGCTGCGGTGCCGGACGGGCTGAGGGTCCCGTCCCGGCGCCGCGGCCCGCGGGTGTTTTCAGGGGCCCCTCTGGTACATTGGTCTATACCAGATGTCTTTCGTATCTTCCGGCGATAGGCAGGCCCAGCGTGGAAGTTGTCATAGTCCCGGACGCCGAAGCCGGCGGGGAGCTCATCGCCCGGGGCATCGCGGATCTCCTGCGCCGCAAGCCCGACGCACTGCTCGGGGTGGCCACCGGATCGACTCCCCTGCCCGTCTACGAAGCGCTCGCCGCGTTCGTGCGGGCGGGCGAGGCGGATACGTCGAGGGCCAGGATCGCTCAGCTCGACGAGTACGTGGGCCTGCCCGCGGGCCACCCCGAGTCCTATCACTCCGTCCTGCTGCGCGAGGTCGTCGAACCACTCGGACTGCGCCCCGACGCCTTCCTGGGCCCCGACGGCATGGCCCCGGACGTACGGGCCGCCTGCGCGGCGTACGACGCGGCGCTGGCCGAGGCGGGCGGAGTGGACCTCCAGCTCCTCGGGATCGGCACCGACGGGCACATCGGTTTCAACGAACCGTGCTCGTCGCTCGCGTCCCGCACCCGGATCAAGACGCTCACACAGCAGACCCGGGCGGACAACGCGCGCTTCTTCGGCGGCGACATCACCCAGGTGCCGCAGCACGTGATCACCCAGGGCGTCGGCACCATCCTGGAGGCCCGCCACCTGGTGCTGCTCGCCACCGGCAAGGGCAAGTCGGAGGCGGTCGCGGCGACGGTGGAGGGGCCGGTGGCGGCGGTGTGCCCCGCCTCAGCGCTACAGCTTCACCCGCACGTGACGGTGGTGGTGGACGAGGAGGCGGCGTCGGGATTGCGGCTGGCGGGGTACTTCCGGCACGCGTACGCGAACAAGCCTGCGTGGCAGGGGCTGTAGGGGCGGCTTGCACGGTGCCCGTGCCCGCCCCCTGTGCGGCCTCGGTGGCCCGTGGTGGGCGGGGCGTCCGGTGCAGCCGCGCCTCGCAGCGGTGAGCGGGAAGTCTCCGTCAGGGGTGCGGTGCACCGCGAAATCGCGGCCTGGGCCGTGTGTGAGAACTGGTGTCGTCCGCCCGAAGGGCGGGGATCGCTGCGTCCGGTGCGTGCCATCGCAAGGCGGTGGGGGTTCCCCCGCCGGAGGCAGGGGGAGGTCGTCCTCGTACCGGGCGTCCTCGGACGATCCGACAACGCAGCGAGTGCGCGTGCCAGGCGTCGCGAGCCAGACCGGAGTTCTCCATCACGGCCTAGCGGCGACCGCAGATCGCCTCCGCTGCCGCGACACCGCACACCCGCGCCGCTCCGAGTGTCGCCACATGGAGGGCGCCGCGTGGTGGGGCCTGGTTGAGGCCCATCTCGACCACGATCGTGTCCGGCCGGGCGGCCAGCAGGGCGTCGAGCGCCTGCGCCATCCACGGGTGCCGGTGGGCATCGCGCACCACCGCGACCACACGCCGGTCGCCCGCGGCGCTCAGCACCTCGGCGGTCGGAGCGGACTCGGCGTAGGTGTCCGTCCGGGTGCCGGGAAACAGGCGGGCAAGTTCCGCGGCGACGCCCCAAGGTGTCTCGTCGCCCACCGCGATGTTGGCCGCAGCGGTGAAAGCGGCCACATACGGAGTGGAGGCGAGGGGTGTCCGGGGCCCCGCCCCCGGGGTCACGCGTACCGCACGGCGCGCGGCCACGAGGCCGATCTCGGTGCCGGGCGCGGTCCCCTCCTGTGAAGCCGCGCCCGGCTCCGATGCCGCCCCCCTGGCCCCCCTGGTCCAGTCCGCGAGCGCACGCACCCGTGCGGCCGCGTCGGCCAGTCGTTCCTCGGGCAGCTCGCCCTGGCGCACCGCGGTGACGAGCGCGTCGCGCAGCCGCAGCACCGTGTCCTCGTCGGCCAGGCCGCCGCCGACGCAGATCGCGTCGGCACCGGCGGCGATCGCGAGGACACTGCCGCGCTCGATCCCGTACGTCTCGGCGACGGCCTTCATCTCCATACCGTCGGTGACGATGAGGCCGTCGAAACCCAGCTCCTGACGCAGCAGACCGGTGAGGATCCGCGGGCTCAGGGTCGCCGGGTGATCGGGGTCGAGCGCGGGTAGCAGGATATGCGCGCTCATGACCGACTTGGAACCCATTGCGATCGCCGAATGAAAAGGCAGCAGCTCACGGGCATGCAAAGTGGCCAACTCCACATCGATCCGGGGCAGTGCGTGGTGTGAGTCGACCGATGTGTCGCCGTGCCCGGGGAAGTGTTTGGTGCATGCGGCCACACCAGCGGACTGCAGGCCCTCGACATACGCCGCGGTGTGCCGGGCGACAAGCGCGGGGTCCGAGCCGAAGGAACGCACCCCGATCACGGGATTGTTCGGATTTGAATTGACGTCGGCGGACGGCGCCCAGTTCAGGTCGACCCCGCACGCGGCGAGCCGGCGTCCGAGCGCAGCGGCCACCTGGCGGGTGAGGTCGGTGTCGTCCACGGACCCGAGGGCGTAGTTGCCGGGGAAGGACGAGCCGGTGCGGACCTCCAGGCGGGTGACGTCCCCGCCCTCCTCGTCGATGGCGACGAGGACGTCGTCCCGCTCGGCCCGCAGCTGGGCGGTGAGCGCGGAGAGCTGCTCGGGCGAGGCGATGTTGCGGCCGAACAGACCCACCGCCGCGAGGCCCTCCCCGATACGCCGCAGCAGCCATTCGGGAGCGGTGGTGCCGGGGAAGCCGGGCTGGAGGACGGCCAGGGCATCGCGGGTGAGGGTGTCGGTGCGGTGCGGAGTCGTCGTCATTCGGCGTCGTCATCCCTTCACTGCGCCGGCCGTGAGGCCCGCGGCCATCTTGCGCTGGACGAGGAGGAAGAGGATCACGATGGGGACGGCCATCATCGTGGCGCCGGCCATCATCGGGGCGTATTCGGTGCCGTGCTTGGTGGTGAAGTTGCCGAGCCAGACGGTGGCGGTCTGGTTCTGCTGGCTCATGAGCATCAGGGCGTACAGATACTCGTTCCACGCCTGGATGAACGCGTACACGGAGGTCGCCACCATCCCGGGGGCCAGCAGCGGGAAGACCACCCGGAGGAAGGCGCCGGCGCGGGTGCAGCCGTCGACCATCGCGGCCTCCTCCAGTTCCCTGGGGATGTTGACGATGAAGCCGCGCAGCGTCCACACGGTGAAGGGGAGGACGAAGGTGAGGTACGTGATGATCAGACCGGTCAGCCTGTCGTACTGACCGAGGTCGTTCAGCAGCAGGAAGACCGGGATGATCATGGCGACCAGCGGGACCATCTGGACGGCCAGGATGCCCACGATCACGACCTTCCGGCCGCGGAAGGCGAATCGGGAGATCGCGAGCGCGGCGAGCATGCCGACCGCGATCCCGACGGCCACCACGGCCAGCGACACGGCGAGGCTGCGTCCGACGGGGCCCCAGAAGTCGGCCACGTCGAGGGCCCGGGAGAAGTTCTCGACGGTGAGGGTCCGGGGGAAGAAGTGGGGGTCCGGGTCGATCGCGTCCCTGGCGGGCTTGAAGGCCGTGTTGAGCATCCAGTAGACGGGGAATCCGGCAGTGGCGAAGACCAGCAGGCCCAGCAGGTTCCAGCCGAGCCTGCCCCGGGCCGGTCTCCTGGCGGTGCGCACGTCAGTGCGTTTGACCACGGCACTCACTCGACTTCTCCGATCCTGAGCATCTGGCGCATGTAGACCGCGACCACACCGAGCAGCAGGAGCACGGTGACCAGGGCGATCGCGGAGCCGCCCCCGTAGTCGTTGACGACGAAGGCCTTGTCGTACGAGTACGTGGTCAGCAGCTGGAACTCCGCCTCAGGGTGGCCGTTGCGCATCACGAACACCTGCGGGAAGACCCCCATGTCCCAGATCACCGAGAGCGTCGTCAGCATCACGATGATCGGTTTGAGGACCGGCAGGGTGACATAGCGGAACACGCCCCAGGCTCCGGCGCCGTCGAGGCGGGCGGCCTCCTCCAGTTCCCTGGGCACCTGGGTGAGCCCGGCGCTGAGGGTGACGGCGACGAAGGGCACGGCGCCCCAGACCACCAGCAGCATGATGACGGCGAGGCCCTCGGGCCCGCTGGCGAACCAGTTGTGACCGCTCATGTCGACCCCGGGTATCCGGCTGAGCAGCCAGTTGAGCACCCCGTAGTCGGTGTCGAACAGCCACTTGAAGATCGCGGTGGCGACGATGACGGGCATGCCCCAGCTCGCGACCAGCGCGATGTTTATCAGCGTCCTCACCCAGCGGGAAACCCGCTGGAGCAAGAGCGCGATCAGCATCCCGAGCACCATGGTGAGCACCACCGCGCCACCGGTGAAGACCACGGTGCGCACGACCACGGACCAGAACTCGCCGTCGCCCAGGATCCTGGTGAAGTTGGCGAGGCCCACCGACTCGGGCTCCTGGAAGCCCCACAGCTGCGGCTGCCCGAACTTCTGGAAGGAGAGGGTGACCAGCCGGGCCAGTGGATAGCCGAGTACGAGGAGCAGGACGAGCAGGCAGGGCGCGAGCAGCGCCCACGGCACCGCGGTCCCGCCGCCGGTGCGCCGTCGCCGCTGTCCCGGTCCTCCGGCTTCCCCGGCCCCCGGTCCCGCGCCGGGGGGCGTCGACAGCCGCGCGGGCGGCACCTTGGCAGTGGTTGTGTCTGCGGCACTCATCGGGCGCTCCTCGGCGATCCCTCAACTCGTACGGGAGCAGGACCCCGTCGGGCGACCGGCGATCCGGTCGGCCGACGAGGTCCTGCCGGGGGCGGTCACTTGGTGTTGATGACCTTGTCGATCGCCTCGTCCGCGGCCTTGGCGGCCTCCTCGACCGACTTCTTGCCGGTGCCGATCTCCTGGAGCATCGTCTTGAGGATCTGGGCCTTCTCGACCTGGCCCCAGCCCGGTGCCATCGGGACGAACCAGCTGGACTCGGCCGCGGTGGCCGGAACCGCCGTCTTCGGGTCGCTCTTCAGCGGGGCCAGGTCGGTCTTGTTGTTGGGCAGATTGCCCTTGGCGACCAGGCCCTTCTGCCCCTGGGCTCCGGTGAAGGCGTTGATCCACTCGGCGGCCAGGGCCTGTGCCCGTGACTTGACCGGGATGGCGAGGTCGGAACCGCCGAGGAAGACGGGAAGGTTACTGCCGGACGGTCCCGGCATCACGAAGTTCTGAAGGTTGCCCTTGAGCTTGCCGGTCTTGTCGTTCTTCGGGTCCTCGGCGGTCGCGCCCTCCCAGGCCGCGCCGAAGATCATCCCGGCGTTGCCCTGGCCGTACACGATGTAGCGGTCCGACTCGTCCTTGGTCTTGTCGGCCTTCATGTAGGTGTCGAGCACCTTCTTGTACTCGTTGAGGCCCTTGAGCGACTCGGGTGAGGAGAGTCGGGCCTTCCACTGGTCGCCCTCCTTCTTCGCGATCGCCCCGCCCGCGTCGTAGACGAAGGACATCGCGGCGTACCAGTCCGGCGAAGGCTGGTACCAGGCGCTGAACTTGGGACCCTTCTTGGCCTGGATCCGGTCCAGGGCGGCGGTCAGCTCCGTGTACGTCCTGGGCGGAGCCTTCACTCCGGCCTCGGCGGCCACGTCCTTGCGCCAGTTGCCCACGCGGCCGCCGGCGTAGTACGGCACGCCGTAGGTCTTGCCCTCGTAGCCGACGGACTCCTTGAGTCCGTCGAGCCAGGCGTCCGACTGCTCGAACTGCTGGGGGTCGACCTCGGCGAACGCACCCTTGACCACGTAGCCGAGCATCTCGGTGTTGCCCATCTCGACCACGTCGGGGGCCTTGTCGGTGGCGAGGACGGCGTCGAGCTTGGTGTTCTTGTCGGGCCAGCCGTAGTACTCGTGCTTGATGGTGAGGCCGGGGTGCTTCTTGACGACCGCGTCGTCGGCCGCCTTGACCAGCTCCGGCCAGTTGTTCTGGGCGTCGACGGTCAGCCAGACGGTGAGTTCCTTGGCGTCGGCGCCGGCCTTGTCCCCGCCCTTGTCGCTGCCGGAGCCACACGCGGCTATGCCGACCACCATGCCCGCGACGCCGACCGCCGCGATGAGCTTGCGCTTCACGCCACCCTCCTCAGGGATGCTGCAACCCCCACATGGCCCATATTGGTTTAGACCAGTAAGCGGAGCTTGGCCTAGACCTTTAGGGGTGTCAAGGGTGTATAAGGAGGGCTGTCGCGTCCGTTACCGGACCGACACCTGAGGGAGGGCGACGACCCGTGACCGGACCGTGCCACCATGTGATCCGCAACCAACGGAGGAGCCGGTGACGGCAGCAGCACACGAGTCGGGAAGGCGGGCCATGGCCATGGACGGGGGCGGCACGGAGACCGAGAACGGGACGACGACCCGGTCGGCCCGCGTGCCCAAGTACTACCGCCTCAAGAAGCACTTGCTCGACATGACGGAGACGATGCCGCCCGGCACGCCCGTACCGCCCGAGCGCACCCTCGCCGCCGAGTTCGACACCTCGCGCACCACCGTGCGCCAGGCCCTCCAGGAGCTGGTGGTCGAGGGACGCCTCGAACGCATCCAGGGCAAGGGGACGTTCGTCGCCAAGCCCAAGGTCTCCCAGGCCCTCCAGCTCACCTCGTACACCGAGGACATGAAGGCGCAGGGCCTCGAACCCACGTCCCAGCTGCTGGACCTCGGCTATGTCACCGCCGATGACACGCTCGCCGGACTGCTCGACATCGCACCGGGCGGGCGGGTGCTGCGGATCGAGCGGCTGCGGCTGGCGAGCGGCGAGCCGATGGCGATCGAGACGACGCATCTGTCGGCGAAGCGCTTTCCGGCCCTTCGCAGGTCACTGGTGAAGTACACCTCGCTCTACACGGCGCTCGCCGAGGTGTACGACGTCCATCTGGCCGAGGCCGAGGAGACCATCGAGACCTCGCTGGCCACTCCGCGCGAGGCGGGGTTGCTGGGCACGGATGTGGGCCTGCCGATGCTGATGCTGTCGCGGCACTCGCTGGACAGGAACGGCGAACCGGTCGAATGGGTGCGGTCGGTGTACCGCGGCGACCGCTACAAGTTCGTGGCGCGGCTCAAGCGCCCCGAGTCGGACTGACGCCCCGAGCCCACCCCGCCGCGACGAGCGGTCGGTTTCGGGCGCTGAGCGGTCGGTTCCGGCCGCTCGGCGGCTGCGCCGACCGCCCGCCGATTGCCTGTCCGATATCCGGAACGCAGGGTTCCCACACGCGAAGTCATCCCCTAGATTTCCTGCGCGCTACAGCAGCTGAGCGATTCAGCTGACCAGCAAGGCAACCGAGGGAACGGAGTCGCTCATGTCCGAAGTACCCGCGGGGAGCAGACCGGCCGTCACGCCGGTGCGGGTGGTCGTGGCCCTGTGCCTGATCGCACCGTTCGTCGCGATGCTCTGGGTCGGTTCGTACGCGAAGACCGACCCCGCGTTCGCCGGGATCCCCTTCTTCTACTGGTACCAGATGCTCTGGGTGGTCATCTCGACCGCGCTGACGCTGATCGCGTACCAGCTCTGGCAGCGCGACCAGCGCGCGAGGCGGGCTCGGCACGACCTGCCCGCCCAGCGCGCCGACCGCAGCGAGCAGGAAGGGGCGTCGCGGTGAACGACGGTGTGAACGGCGTCGCACTCGCCGTCTTCGTCTTCTTCTTCCTGGCCGTCACGGTCATGGGCTTCCTGGCCTCACGATGGCGCAGGGCGGCGAACGAGAACAGCCTGGACGAATGGGGTCTGGGCGGACGCTCGTTCGGTACGTGGGTGACGTGGTTCCTGCTCGGCGGCGACCTCTACACCGCGTACACCTTCGTCGCCGTACCCGCGGCCATCTACGCGGCGGGCGCCGCGGGCTTCTTCGCAGTGCCGTACACCATCCTCGTCTACCCGCTGATCTTCACGTTCCTGCCCCGCCTGTGGTCGGTCTCGCACCGGCACGGCTATGTGACGACATCGGACTTCGTCCGCGGGCGGTTCGGCTCCAAGGGCCTCTCACTGGCGGTGGCGGTCACCGGCATCCTCGCGACGATGCCGTACATCGCTCTGCAACTCGTCGGTATCCAGGCCGTACTGGACGTGATGGGCGTGGGCGGCGGTGAGAACACCCACTGGTTCGTCAAGGACCTCCCGCTGCTGATCGCCTTCGGCGTGCTCGCGGCGTACACCTACTCGTCCGGGCTGCGGGCGCCCGCGCTGATCGCCTTCGTGAAGGACACGCTCATCTATCTGGTGATCGCCGTCGCCATCATCTACATCCCCATCAAACTGGGTGGTTTCGACGCGATCTTCGCCAAGGCGGGCGACGCTCTGTCCCAGACCAACCCGAAGACCGACAAGCCCTTCGGGGCCCTGGTGCCCGGTGAGATGGGTCAATGGGGCTACGCCACGCTGGCACTCGGTTCCGCGCTGGCGCTGTTCATGTATCCGCACTCGATCACCGCGACGCTGTCCTCGCGCAGCCGTGACGTGATCCGGCGCAACACGACCATACTGCCGCTCTACTCGCTGATGCTGGGGCTGCTCGCCCTGCTCGGGTTCATGGCGATCGCTGCCGGGGTCAAGGTGACCAACGGCCAGCTCGCGATTCCGCAGCTGTTCGAGAACATGTTCCCCGACTGGTTCGCGGGGGTGGCCTTCGCCGCCATCGGTATCGGCGCACTGGTGCCGGCCGCGATCATGTCGATCGCGGCGGCGAATCTGTTCACGCGAAACATCTACAAGGACTTCCTGAAGCCGGACGCGACACCGGAGCAGGAGACCAAGGTCTCGAAGCTGGTGTCGCTGCTGGTGAAGGTGGGCGCGCTGGCCTTCGTCCTCACCATGGACAAGACGGTCGCCATCAACTTCCAGCTCCTGGGCGGCATCTGGATCCTTCAGACCTTCCCGGCCCTGGTCGGCGGGCTGTTCACCCGCTGGTTCCACCGCTGGGCACTGCTCGCCGGCTGGGCCGTCGGAATGATCTACGGCACGGCGGCGGCGTACGGTGTCGCGAGCCCGACCCAGAAGCACTTCGGCGGCTCGTCCACCGAGATCCCGGGCATCGGCGAGATCGGCTACATCGGTCTGACGGCGTTTGTGCTCAATGTGCTGGTGACGGTGGTCCTCACCTTCGTGCTGCGGGCCACGAACGCTCCGGACGGTGTCGACGAGACGTCCCCCGAGGACTACACGGCGGACGCGGGAGACCCCGGAGTCGAGACGGAGGCCCCGAAGCTGACCGCCGCGACCCACTGACACACCGGACACCGCCTGGCCGCTTCCTCCCTCCGGGACAGCGGCCAGGCGCCGCTGTCCCGGTGTGGCATTCCCCCGTGTGCGGCAGACTGCCGGGATGGACGTGATCATCCGACAGGTGGAGCCGCAGGAGTACGACGCCCTCGGCGAGCTCACCGCACAGACCTATCTCGGGGACGGACTGCTGGCCTTCGGGGAGCAGGACCCCTATCTCCCCGTGCTGCGGGACACGGCAGCGAGAGCCGCACAGGCCGAGGTGCTCGTCGCCGTGGACGGCTCGGGGCGCCTGCTCGGCGGAGTGGCGTTCACGGCGGGAGCGAAGCCCTACGCCAATATCGCGGGCGATGACGAGGCCGAGTTCAGGATGCTGGTCGTCGCCACCGAAGCCCGGAAACGGGGTATCGGCGAGGCTCTCGTCATAGCGTGCGTCGAGCGGGCCCGGGGCATCGAAGGCTGCCGCCGACTGGTGCTGTCGACCGATCAGCAGATGCGCGCGGCCCACCGCATATACGAGCGTCTGGGCTTCGTACGGACGCCCGCACGGGACTGGGTGCCGATCGCCGGCCTGGACCCTCTGCTGACGTACGCCCTTGAGCTCTGAGGGCTGAACCCCGGCTCGCCCGAGGGGAGACGCGACACCACCGCGACACAACATGTGGGGGGCGCGGCAACGCCGCGCCCCTACATGTATGCTCGACTCCGTTGCCGCAGCAGGGGAATCCGGTGGAAATCCGGAACTGTCCCGCAACGGTGAGTCGGTCTGCATTCGTTCCTTTCGCGTACCCATGAGGCATGCCCGCGCGGCGTATCCGTGCGTGCGTGCACGGGAGTGAGCGCACACCCACGAGTCCGAGGACCTGTCGGCAACGCACCCGGTCCATCCGGTCCGGGTTCCGAGACGTCCGGGCCTCGCGGATCAGGCTGGTGGACGCGGAGCGTTGTGCTGCCCAGACACACGCCCGCACGCCACTTCCCCGCCGGCCCCGAGCCGAGTGAGGGAGAGCACCCCGTGACCATCGCGCCCCCAGACCCTGCTTCAACGCAGCTCGCCGATGGGCCAGGAACCGCGCTGCTGCGGATCCTGACCGACCTCACCGCGGACCTCCCCGACACCGACCCCGGCAGGGTCGCCGCCGCCGCGCTCCGGGGACGCCACGCCGGTTCGGACGAAGCCGAACTGCGGGAGCTGGCCACGGAGGCGGCCGCGGGGCTGATCGCCGAGGACCCGGCGTACTCCCGGCTCGCGGCCCGGCTGCTCAGCATCACCATCGCCGACGAGGCGGCCTCGCAGGGGGCCAGCGGCTTCGCCTCCTCCGTCGCCGTCGGTCATCTCGAGGGGCTGATCGCGGACCGTACGGCCGCTTTCGTCCAGGAGCATGCCGCCCGTCTCGACGCTCTCATCGACCCGGCCGCCGACGACCGCTTCGGCTACTTCGGACTCCGCACCCTCTACAGCCGCTATCTGCTGCGCCACCCGATCACCCGCAAAGTGGTCGAGACCCCGCAGCAGTTCATGCTGCGGGTCGCCTGCGGTCTCGCCGAGGACGGGTCCGCGCGCGCGGTGGACGAAGTCGCCGCGCTGTACGGGCTGATGAGCCGGCTGGACTATCTGCCGTCGTCGCCGACGCTCTTCAACTCCGGCACCCGGCACCCCCAGATGTCGTCCTGCTACCTGCTGGACTCGCCGCTGGACGAGCTGGACTCGATCTACGACCGCTACCACCAGGTGGCGCGGCTGTCGAAGCACGCGGGCGGTATCGGTCTTTCGTACTCCCGCATCCGCTCCCGCGGTTCGCTGATCCGCGGCACCAACGGACACTCCAACGGCATCGTGCCGTTCCTGCGCACCCTGGACTCCTCGGTCGCCGCCGTCAACCAGGGGGGCCGGCGCAAGGGTGCGGCCTGCGTCTACCTGGAGACCTGGCACGCGGACATCGAGGAGTTCCTGGAGCTGCGCGACAACACGGGTGAGGAAGCGCGGCGTACGCACAACCTCAACCTGGCGCACTGGATCCCGGACGAGTTCATGCGCCGGGTGAACGCCGACGCCGAGTGGTCGCTGTTCTCTCCGGTGGACGTGCCCGGGCTGGTCGACCTGTGGGGCGCCGAGTTCGACGCCGCCTACCGCAAGGCGGAGGAGGCGGGGCTCGCCCGCAAGACGATCCCCGCCCGAGACCTGTACGGCCGGATGATGCGCACGCTCGCCCAGACCGGCAACGGCTGGATGACGTTCAAGGACGCCTCGAACCGCACGGCGAACCAGACCGCGGAGCCCGGCACCGTCGTCCACTCCTCGAACCTCTGCACCGAGATCATCGAGGTCACGAACGACGGCGAGACGGCCGTCTGCAACCTCGGCTCGGTCAACCTGGGCGCGTTCGTCACCCCCGAGGGCTCCATCGACTGGGAGCGGCTGGACGAGACCGTCCGTACGGCCGTGACCTTCCTCGACCGGGTCGTGGACATCAACTTCTACCCGACCGAGCAGGCCGGCCGCTCCAACGCGAAGTGGCGCCCGGTGGGCCTGGGGGCGATGGGCCTCCAGGACGTCTTCTTCAAGCTGCGGCTGCCCTTCGACTCCGCCGAGGCGAAGGCGCTGTCGACCCGGATCGCCGAGCGGATCATGCTGGCGGCGTACGAGGCGTCCTGCGACCTCGCCGAGCGCAGCGGCCCGCTGCCCGCCTGGGAGCAGACCCGCACGGCACGCGGTGTGCTGCACCCGGACCACTACGGGGTCGAGCTCAACTGGCCCGAGCGCTGGGCCGCGCTGCGCGAGCGGGTCAACACCACCGGGATGCGCAATTCGCTGCTGCTCGCCATCGCCCCCACCGCGACCATCGCGTCGATCGCGGGTGTCTACGAGTGCATCGAGCCGCAGGTCTCCAACCTGTTCAAGCGCGAGACGCTGTCGGGCGAGTTCCTCCAGGTCAACTCGTACCTGGTGGACGAGCTGAAGCAGCTGGGCGTGTGGGACGCGCAGACCCGCGAGGCGCTGCGTGACTCCAGCGGCTCGGTGCAGGGCCTCAGCTGGATCCCCGCGGACGTCCGGGAGCTGTACCGCACGGCCTGGGAGATCCCGCAGCGAGGCCTGATCGACATGGCCGCGGACCGCACCCCGTTCCTGGACCAGTCGCAGTCGCTGAACCTCTTCATGGAGACGCCGACCATCGGCAAGCTCAGCTCGATGTACGCGTACGCCTGGAAGCGGGGCCTGAAGACGACGTACTACCTGCGCTCCCGCCCGGCCACCCGGATCGCCCGCGCCGCGTCCGGCACTCCGGCGGCCGTCGCCGCCCCCATCCCCGCCCAGCAGGCCGCTCCCGACGCGGACGCCGTCGCCTGCTCCCTTGAGAACCCCGAGTCCTGCGAGGCATGCCAGTAATGTCCACCGAAGCCACCAGCGCCACGACGGCGCGGGAGAAGAACCTGCTCGACCCCGGCTTCGAGCTGACGCTCCGCCCGATGCGCTACCCCGACTTCTACGAGCGCTACCGGGACGCGATCAAGAACACCTGGACGGTGGAGGAGGTCGACCTCCACTCCGACGTCGCCGATCTGGCCAAGCTCTCCCCCGGCGAGCAGCACATGATCGGCCGCCTGGTCGCGTTCTTCGCCACGGGCGACTCGATCGTCGCCAACAACCTGGTGCTCACCCTCTACAAGCACATCAACTCCCCCGAAGCGCGGCTGTACCTCTCCCGCCAGCTCTTCGAGGAGGCCGTGCACGTCCAGTTCTATCTGACCCTGCTGGACACCTACCTGCCTAACCCGGAGGACCGGGCCGCCGCGTTCGACGCGGTCGAGAACATCCCCTCGATCCGCGAGAAGGCCGCGTTCTGCTTCAGGTGGATGGACTCGGTCGAGAAGCTGGACCGCCTGGAGACCCAGGCCGACCGCCGCCGTTTCCTGCTGAACCTGATCTGCTTCGCGGCGTGCATCGAGGGCCTGTTCTTCTACGGGGCGTTCGCGTACGTCTACTGGTTCCGCTCCCGCGGTCTGCTGCACGGTCTCGCGACCGGCACCAACTGGGTGTTCCGGGACGAGACCATGCACATGAACTTCGCTTTCGAGGTCGTGGACACGGTCCGCAAGGAGGAGCCTGAGCTCTTCGACGACGAGCTCCAGCACCAGGTCACGGAGATGCTGAAGGAGGCCGTCGCCGCCGAGCTCCAGTTCGGCCGCGACCTGTGCGGTGAGGGCCTGCCGGGCATGAACACCGAGTCGATGCGCGAGTACCTGGAGTGCGTCGCCGACCAGCGCCTGGTCCGCCTCGGCTTCGCCCCGGTGTACGGCTCACAGAACCCGTTCGCCTTCATGGAGCTCCAGGGCGTCCAGGAGCTGACCAACTTCTTCGAGCGCCGCCCGTCCGCGTATCAGGTCGCGGTCGAGGGCTCGGTGGACCTGGACGAGGACTTCTGACCGCTCAGGCGCCCGCACACGATCGATGGCTCGGCCCGCACCGCGGTCCGGGCCATCGGCCTTTCCGCATCACGCAGTTGCCGGTCGATCGCACGGTCGCGCAGATGGCCGACGAACGAGGGCAGTCCCACGACGACAAGGATTCCGAGGACTACGACATAGCTGAGGAACGTACTCATGACGTTCACTCTCGTCCCGGGACGCCGAGAAGAGCAGTGGCAGGACTGTCGACAACCATCGAATTACTGCCACACTCGCGGCATGCTCAAGAACGTGGCGGCCGTACTGCTCGACGGCGTGCATCCCTTCGAACTCGGTGTGCTGTGTGAGGTCTTCGGCCTGGACCGCAGCGACGACGGGCTCCCCGTCTACGATTTCGCCGCGGTCTCCGCCGAGGGGCGCCGATTGCGCACCCATGCCGGTTTCACGCTTGAGGTGGAGCACGGACTGGAACGGCTGGACGAGGCCGACCTGATCGCCGTGCCCACCGGCAGCGACTACACGCGGCGCGACTATCCCGAGGCCCTGCTGGAAGCACTGCGGGCGGCCGTCGGCCGGGGTGCGCGGGTGCTGTCCGTCTGCACCGGGGCGTTTGTGCTGGGGGCTGCTGGTCTGCTCGACGGCCGGTGCTGCACCACCCACTGGCGGCACACCACGGCGCTTGCACGCAGGTATCCGCGGGCGCGGGTCGATCCGGACGTGCTGTACGTAGACGAGGGATCGGTGATCACCTCGGCCGGGACCGCCGCCGCGATCGACGCCTGTCTGCACCTCGTACGCCGTGAGCACGGCCCCGAGGTCGCCAACACCATCGCCCGGCGCATGATCGTGCCCCCGCACCGCGACGGCGGGCAGGCGCAGTACATCGAACGGCCCCTGCCGCGCCATCGGTGCGACACGGTCGGAGAGGTGCTGGCCTGGATGGAGCGGCACCTCGATCGGGAGATGACCGTGGAACACCTGGCAGCACGGGCCCATATGTCTCCCCGTACGTTCGCCCGCCGCTTCCAGCAGGAGACCGGCACGACGCCGTACCGCTGGCTGCTGCGCCAGCGGGTGCTGCTGGCGCAGGAGCTGCTGGAGGCGACGGACGAGACGGTGGACACGATCGCGGGCCGTGCGGGCTTCGGGAACGCGGCTGCGCTGCGCCATCACTTCCTGCGCACGCTGGGGACGACCCCGAACACCTACCGGCGCACGTTCCGCGGCCCGGTGCGGGTGGGCCCGACCGGCGCGGCGGCTGCTCAGTCGTTCGGCACGGTCTCGTAGCGCGCAGTGCCCTCCGCCATCTGCCGCAGCGCTTCCTTGCGCTCCCGCTTCGACAGCCGGTCGATGTAGAGGCGCCCGTAGAGGTGGTCGGTCTCGTGCTGGAGGCAGCGCGCGAAGTAGCCGGTGCCGCGGACCTTGACCGGGTTGCCCTGGGGGTCCTGACCGTGGACCTCCGCGTAGTCGGGGCGGGCCAGCGAGGCATAGGCCGTCGGGACGGACAGGCAGCCCTCGTTCGAGTCGTCGAGCACGCGCAGCTCAGGCGACAGCTCCTGGATCACCGGGTTGCAGACCACGCCGGTGTGGCGCACGCCCTCGTCGTCCGGGCAGTCGTAGACGAAGACCTTCAGGTCCACACCGATCTGGTTGGCCGCCAGGCCCACGCCCTCCGCCGCACGCTGGCTGGCGAACATGTCGTCGATCAGCGCCGCGAGCTCGTCGTCGAACTCGGTGACGTCCTGGCACTCCTTGTGGAGCACCGGGTTGCCCACGACGGTGATGGGGCGGGCCGTGCCGCGCACGCGGTACGCCTGCTCGCGCTCCTCGCAGTCCTCCGTGTCGACGACGAAGCCGTCGTTGATCTGCTCGTCCGTCTGCTGCGCCATGCCGCCGTAAGCCTTCCTGCAAACCCTGTTCGGTGTCCCGTACAGCCTAAGGCCCTGCCGCAGTGGTCAGCAGACTTCCTCGAGATCCCGCCACTCACGGGTGTCCGGGCTGTCGGCGACCCAGCCGTCGAGCAGCCCCCGCACCAGTCCGGCGGGCGCCGCGATACCGCATTCGCGCTCAGGCACCCACAGGTCGCCGGCGGTGCGGTGGCCGAGCGGCCCGGGATGGCCGGGCTCACTGTGGTCGTGCGGGTCCAGGTGTTCGCCCTCGCCCTCGGCGCTCGGCATCTGGCTCTCGGAACAGGCCCGGCACAACAGCCGCACCGACGAGGACCAGTCCTCCGCGGCGTATCCGGCGTCGGCCGCGAGCCGCTCCAGGGCGTCCCGGTCCTCCTCCGCGGCGGCTTCGAGCAGCACGACCCAGGTGGGGACGGGCGAAGGCGCCCAGAGCTCGATCTCGTCGAACACCGGAAAGCTGTGGCCCGCGGCGGTGGTGCGCTCGCCGTGCGGGACGCCGTCGTGCAGCACCACCTCGCCCCAGCGGCGACCGGATGACGGCAGGGGGATGGACAGCACTTCTATCCGGGCCGGATCGAGCCGCTTGCCCCACACCACCTCGGCCTCGCCCTCGGGCGACAGCCTTACGGCGGCGCTGCCGAGCTGCATGCCGAGGGGCTCGCCGCCGGTCGCGGCCTCACCTGGGACCCGTAGCCCGTAGGCCTGCCAGGCACGGCGGGCGAGCGGCCAGTCCTGGAGGGCGGTGGCGGCGATACCGACGTTCCACCAGTCGGGGGCTCCGGTCTCCTTGTCGAGCAGGGCCACGGCACGCAGTCCCGCGGCGCGTGCCTGCTCCCAGTCGTGCCGGAACTTGTGCAGCAGCGCCAGATTGAACCAGGACTCCGAGAGCCAGGGCTCCAGATCCGCCGCGCGGGTCAGCAGCGCGCCCGCGTCCTCGTAACGGCCGTCACCGATCAGCGTGAACGCGCGGTCGGTGGCCTGCCGCCATGAGGCGGACGGCCGATGCCGTACCTTCCCGAAGATCCTCACGATTCCCGCCTGCCGGTCGCTCGGGTCACTTCCCCCGGACACGAATGTCGTCCTGTGTCTGTGTTGCCAGTCTCGCCGTGTCGCTTGTGTCTGCCGTCATTCGCATCCAACCATGCCCGGTCGGACGCTCGCTCATTACCCATGGGTTACCCAGACCGGAGGGGATCCACAGCCCCGGCACAGCACCCGTGCGAGAGACTCCACGACTTCCGGCTGGTAGTCGCGGGCCGTGCGCAGGCGCAGCCGCTCCAGCGCTCTCAGCGCGCCCATCGCGGTCCGTGCGTCTCCCGCGCGGGCACCGCTGAGATCGTCGTAGGCGTTGACGGCGCGGACGATCCGGGCGGCGAGCGGCTGCTCACGGTACGGATCCGCCTGCCGCTCCACCACCGCCGCCACGGCGGCGGGCGCACCGGTCTGGCGCACCACGGCCCCGCCGAGCAGGGCGATACGGCGCTGCTCCGCCTCCGGCAACAGGGCGGTCGCGCCTTCCGGTACGGGGTCGACCAGCGAGAGCTGCCCGATGTCGTGCATCAGGGCCGCATGCTCCAGGACGGCGAGATCGGGCCCGGCGAGACCCATCTCACGACCGACGGCGGTGCTGAGCGCGGCGACCCGGCGGGCATGGCCGCGGGGCGTGTAGCCGGCGATCTCGGTGGCGCGGGCCAGTGAGGCGATCGTCTGCCGGTAGGTGGCGCGGACACCGGCGTGGCGGCGGAAGGCGAGCTGAGCCAGCAGCAGGGGCACGCACAGCACGGGGAGCGCCCACAGTCCGCCGACTGCGGCCCCGAGTGCCATCACCGCGCCGGTCGCGCAGACGGCGGAGCTGACACCGGGGAGCGCCCGCAGCTCGTCGCGGAGCAGCGGGCCGAACGGCGTGGGGGCGGCCTCCTCGCAGCGCGCGCAGTGGGGGACTGCGCGGACGCGCCGGATCAGGGCGGCGAGCACGGCGTCACAGAGCGCGGTGAGGACGAGGACGAGCAGCAGGTAGAGCGCGTAGGCCGGGCCCTTGCCTATTCGCCCGACCAGTTCGCCCGAGTTGTAGAGCGGCTGGAAGCAGGCGGCGGCGAAACCCAGGGTGAGCACCCGGCGGGCCATGCGATCGGGGGCCGGACCCCGTCCGCCGCGGGCGAGGCGCACCACGGCTCCGGCCAGCGTTCCGGTGACCACGACCGCGACGACCTGGAGGGCGCCGTGGCTGGTGACGCGGCCCGCGCACTCGCCGAGCAGCGCATAGCCCAGTGCCCCGGCCGCCCCGATCGGTGCGGGTTCCCGTCCCCAGGGCTCGTCGGCCACGAGCGGGGGGCCCGCGAGCCGGGCCCGGGGGGCGCCTCCGCGGTGCGCGGGGCCTCGGCGGGCGAGCTCGCCGAGGGCGGTGAGCAGCGCGAACGCGCACGCGATGTCCGGGTCCTCGACGCCGTGCCACAGCGTCCAGACGAATCCCGTCCCCGCCAGCACCGCCGCGGCCCCGTACACGGCGACGACGGTGACCGGGACCCTGAAGCGGGTCATGCGCCGTGCCCGTCGGCGTTATGGGCGGCCGGCGCCGTCGCCCGGGGCTGCGGGGCGGACCGCGACGGCGGTACGGCTGCGGAGTCCCGCCCATGGGCCTCGTCCGCGGTGACCTCCGTCTGCCAGCCGTGGCGGGACAGGGCGCGGACGAGCGCGCTGACCATACGGGGGTCGAAGTGGGTGCCCGCACAGCGTTCCAGCTCCCCGACGGCCACGGAGACCGGTCTGGCCCTGCTGTACGAGCGGGACGACGTCATCGCGTCGAAGGCGTCGGCGACGGCCACGACACGGGCCGACTCGGGAATCTGGTTCCCGGCCAGACCGTAGGGGTAGCCGTTGCCGTCCATCCGTTCGTGGTGATGCAGGATCGCCGCCCTGGCCTCCCCGAGGAAGCCGATGCCGCGGACCATCTCGTGCCCGTACTCGGGGTGGAGCTCGATCACCCGGCGCTCGTCGGGAGTGAGGGGACCGTCCTTGCGCAGCACCCGGGTGGGGACACCGAGCTTGCCGACGTCGTGCAGGATCCCGGCGAAGCGGATGACCTCGAGCCGCTCCTCGTCCATCCCCAGCTCACGAGCGATCAGCATGGACGCCCGTCCCACGCGCTCGCTGTGCCCGCGGGTGTACTCGTCCTTGATGTCGACGGCCTGGACCAGGGCGCGGATGGTGGCGCGGTGCGCGCCGCGTTCGTGGTGGTACTGGGCGAACACCCACGAGGAGATGTACACCGGGAGCAGCACGAACAGCGCGGAGACCGGCCCATAGGGGCTGTGCCACAGCACGGCCGCCGTCGCCGCGGCGAGCCCGTGCACCAGGTGCGGGGCCAGCGAGCGGGGCAGCAGCCCGCCCCAGGTGGCGACCGGTGGCGAGCGCTCGGCGGTGGCCAGGATCGCCGCGTCAAGGGCGGTGAGCACCAGGCAGAACGTCAGCGCGGACGCCAGCGCCACCGGCACCGCCCGGGGAAACGCCGGGGCGGTGCCGAGCCCTCCGCACAGGACAGTGGCCCAGGAGGCGGCCCATGCCGCCAGGGCGAGTGCGGCAGCCCGCCACAGCCGCCTTACGCCCACGGGGGTGCGGTCCACAGGTGCGACGAGCGCACCCGGGATCGCGGCCAGCGCGGCGGCGGGCGGTGGCAGCACGAGGGCCGCGGCGAGCAGTACGGGGAAGAACGATCCGGTACCGGCCGGCGGAACCCGGTCAGCGGGCCGGCCCCGTATGAGCCCCAAGAGCCGGCGGAGAGGGATCTCGCCCACCGCGCAGGCCCCGGCGAGCAGGGCGAGATCGGCCCAGGGGACCCGTGCGCCGGGGCGCAGGGCGGGCAGCGCACTCGCGACGGCGCACAACGCGGCGCACAGAATCAGCACGCGTGCTCTGCCTGCAATGCCTCTCACCCGCCCGGGCCCTCCTCGGCTCCCCCGGCTGCCCACAAACAGAGCGCCAGGCTAGCGAGTTGACCGGCGGGTGAGGGGGGAAGAGCAAGGGTTCGCACCATCGGGTGACACCGGGCACGCGTGAGGGGCGCACCCCACAGGTGCGCCCCTCACGGAAGTCGAATGCCGAACCTGCGGCGGCTACTGCGCGGTCGCACCCGGCAGATCCGTCCCGACCGTCAGCTCCTGCTCCGGCACCGCCTCACCGGCCCTGATCAGCTCGATCCGGCCCATGACCTTCGCCCGCAGGTCGGACGGCACGTCGTCATGCCCGCAGCAGCGCTTGACGAGCTTCTTCACCGCCTGCTCGAGCCCGTACTTCTCCAGGCACGGCGAGCACTCCTCGAAGTGCGTCTCGAACTTGGTGCAGTCGGCGTCGGGCATCTCACGGTCGAGGAACTCGTACAGATGGCCGAGTACCTCTGCGCAATCCGTCTCATGCGGCTCTCCGCAGCTCATGAGCCCGAGCCCTTCCGATCGTTCGTCGACTCCCCGGCGCCCGCGGGCACCAGCCCGCGCTCACGGGCGTAGTCCTCCAGCATTCCGCGCAACTGGCGACGGCCGCGGTGCAGTCGGGACATCACCGTACCGATGGGGGTACCCATGATGTCCGCGATCTCCTTGTAGGCAAAGCCCTCGACATCCGCCAGGTAGACCGCGATGCGGAACTCCTCGGGGATCTCCTGGAGCGCTTCCTTCACATCGGAGTCGGGCAGGTGGTCGAGCGCCTGGGACTCGGCGGAGCGCAGACCGGTCGACATGTGCGACTCGGCACGGGCGAGCTGCCAGTCCTCGATCTCCTCCGCCGCACTGCGCTGAGGCTCGCGCTGCTTCTTGCGGTACGAGTTGATGAAGGTGTTGGTGAGGATGCGATACAGCCAGGCCTTGAGGTTGGTGCCTTCACGGAACTGGTGGAACGAGCCGTACGCCTTGGCATACGTCTCCTGCACGAGGTCCTCGGCATCGGCCGGATTGCGTGTCATGCGGAGCGCGGCCGAGTACATCTGGTCGAGGTAGCCGAGAGCGTCCCGCTCGAATCGTGCGTTGCGCTCGGCGGCCGTCTCTTCCGTGCGGCCCTCGTCGGTCCCAGTGACCGGACCCACCTCCTCCAACGCTGGGGCGGGGCCGAAAGCGGACCCGCTCGAATCGGAGGATAGACGACCAACCCCTCCGCCCGCCGCCTGAATAGCCCCGCTCCTGGGCGTCGAAAGCACAGTCCAGTGCAGGTCAGAGGCGTGCGGGAGGCTCGGGCAGATGGTCGAACCCATGTGGCGGTCTTCCTCTCCAAGCTCGTGTGGTGACGTGCAGGTCAACGGAGGCAACGCCCCGGGTATTCCCGCGCCCGCACGGCGTTCCCCGCCGTTCCCAGCGGCCGCGCCTCACCGCAGAGCCGTGATCCACTTCCGTACGCCGCCGACCACCGCGGCCAGCGCTTCCTCCTGGCTCAACGCCGCCCGCTTGGGTACGGACAGTCCATGATCGGCGGAGTCCACCTCGACCAGCTCGTACTCCCCCGCGGGGAACTCCTCCGGTCTGCCGAAGGGGTCGTTCCCGCCCTGGACGACCAGCACCGGCACACCGGCGCCGAGCAGCTCATCGGCCCTGGACTTCTCGGGGCGGCCCGGAGGATGCAGCGGGAAGCTCAGCGCGAGCACGGCACGGGCCCCGAGCTCACTCGCCGTACGGCAGGCCACGCGCGCCCCGGCGCTGCGCCCGCCCGCGACGATCGGCAGCCCCGGCTTCTCCAGCGCGGGCCACAGCCCCCGCCAGCCGGTGTCCAGGGTCTTCGGCGCGGGCGCGACCTTCTTGCCCGCCACCCGCCAGGGTTGCTCCACCAGAGCGACGCTCACGCCGGAAGCGGGCAGCGCGGCGGCGAGCGCCTGCAAGTCGCTCGCCCCGATACCGCCGCCCGCGCCGTGGCTCACGGCCAGCACGAGCCGGGCCGCGCCCTGTGCGGGGTGCCAGGTGATCCGGGCGTCCCCGGCCGGTGTCTCGACGATCTCGCTCTGTGTCACGGAAGTCACGGACGCAGTCTCACATCAGTGCACGCCGTACGGCTGAAGGCCCGGGCCTTCACAAGGCGCGGGCCTTCGATGAAAGCGTCCCAGGGCTTCGAGGTCAGTCAGCGCTCAGAAGAGCGTGCCCACCTCGGGCGCCGCCAGCTCCTCCAGCAGCTCGGGGCCGTTGTTCCGTACGTTGCTGACGGACGTCGCCACCGGATACGCCCGCATCAGCCCGGTCGGCGGCGGCGCGAGCAGCTCCCGCAGCTCGTCCACGTCCGTGCGCGACGGGTCGAGCCAGGCATCCCAGCGGTCCTGCGTCAGCATCAGCGGCATCCGCGGATGGATGTCGGACAGCGAGTGCGGGCCGTCGGCGGGCGCGACCGCCAGTGGGCCCGTCTCCGCCTCGGTCGTGATCACCGAGCAGGTCACCCACCACGACTGCGGATGGTCGTCCGGGAGGGTCCGGTCCCGCCAGAACTCGTAGAGGCCGGCCATCGCGAAGACCGTCCCGTCGGCGGGCGTGACGAAGTACGGCTGCTTGCGCGGCCTCTTCTTCTTGCCCTGGACCTCCAGGTCCCGCTCGTCGGACCCGGTGACCCACTCGTAGTAGCCATCCGCGGGGAGGATGCAGCGGCGGGCGGCGAACGGGCGCCGGAACGAGGGCTTCTCGTGCACGGTCTCCGCACGGGCGTTGATCATCCGGGCCGCGCCCTCGGGGTTCTTGGCGAAGGACGGGACCAGGCCCCACTTGAGTTTTCGCAGCTGGCGAACCGGATGGCGGTCCTCCGCGTCCTTCAGAGGACGTTCGAGTACCGCGTAGACCTCCTTGGTGGGAGCCACGTTCCAGTCGGGGGCCAGGGTCTCCGCCGGCTCCCACTTCTCGATCTGGAAGAGCCCCGTGAGGTCCTCGGGCCTGCGACTCGCTGCATACCGTCCGCACATAAGTGCCACACTGCCACGACCCCCAGCGCCCCGAGGAGCCTCCCCGAAAATGGCCACCACCGAAATCTTCGGCACCCAGCCGGCCCCGGACATGTGGCTGGTCATAGGCACCGCCGCCCTCGCCCTCGCCGCGGTGGCCCCGCGCGTGGTGTGGCGGCTGTCCCGGAACGCGATCACGATCGCCCACGAGGGCGGGCACGGGCTGATCGCCCTGGTCACCGGGCGCAGGCTGGACGGCATCCGGCTGCACTCCGACACCAGCGGACTCACCGTCAGCCGGGGCAAGCCGACGGGTCTCGGCATGATCCTCACCGCCGCGGCCGGTTACACCGCCCCGCCGCTGCTCGGGCTGGGCGGCGCCTGGCTGCTCGCCGCGCACCGGATCACGCTGCTGCTGTGGGTGGCGACCGCGCTGCTGGTCGCGATGCTGGTGATGATCCGCAATGCCTACGGGGCGCTCACCGTGATCCTCACCGGAGCCTCCTTCCTGCTGGTGTCCTGGCTGACCGGCCCGCTGGTGCAGGCGGGGTTCGCGTACACAGCGGTGTGGTTCCTGCTGCTGGGCGGGGTGCGGCCTGCCTTCGAGCTCCAGTCGAAGCGGCGGCACGGCGGTGCGCCCGACTCGGACGCGGACCAGCTGGCCCGGCTGACGCATGTGCCGCCCGCGATGTGGTTCTTCCTCTTCCACGCCGTGTCACTGTGCTCGCTGATCGGGGGCGGTCGCTGGCTGCTCGGCCTGTGAGCCGCGTACGTCCCTGAGCTGCGTATGCGACCAGCGCATGTGGCCGTAGTCCACGACCGGCGGAGGAACGGCTCCCGCTGCCGCGGACCACTAAAGTGATGGCCATGACCGACAGCTCCGTGCACCCCGACCCCTGGCCCGCCCCTCACGCAAGCGGGCCCGTCCGTGCGACGGTCACCGTGCCCGGATCCAAGTCCGTCACCAACCGCGCGCTGGTGCTCGCGGCGCTGGCCGCCGAGCCGGGCTGGCTGCGCCGCCCGCTGCGCTCACGCGACACCCTGCTGATGGCCGAGGCCCTGCGGGCGATGGGTGTCGGCATCGAGGAGCAGGTCTCCTCCAGCTCCACCTCGACCGGCGGCCCCGACAGCGGCGAGGCCTGGCGGATCATCCCGGCCGGGCTGCACGGCCCCGCCACCGTCGACGTCGGCAACGCCGGCACCGTGATGCGCTTCCTGCCGCCCGTGGCCGCCCTGGCCGACGGGCCCATTCGCTTCGACGGCGACCCGCGGTCGTACGAGCGTCCGCTCGGCGGTGTGATCGACGGTCTGCGCGCCCTCGGCGCCCGGATCGACGACGACGGCCGCGGTGCCCTCCCGCTGACCGTGCACGGCGGCGGTGCGATGGACGGCGGACCGGTCGAGATCGACGCCTCGTCGTCCTCCCAGTTCGTGTCCGCCCTGCTGCTGTCCGCGCCACGCTTCAACCAGGGCGTGGAAGTGCGGCACACCGGCTCCACGCTGCCCTCGATGCCGCACATCCGGATGACCGTCGACATGCTGCGCGCGGTCGGGGCGCAGGTCGACGAGCCGGAGACCGGTGGCGAGCCCAATGTGTGGCGGGTCCGCAGCGGTGCCCTGCTCGGCCGCGATCTGACCGTGGAACCGGATCTGTCCAATGCCCAGCCGTTCCTGGCCGCGGCCCTGGTGACGGGCGGCAGGGTCACCATCCCCGACTGGCCGGAGCGGACCACCCAGCCCGGTGACGCACTGCGGGAGATCTTCACGGCGATGGGCGGTTCCTGTGAGCTGACGGACTCCGGTCTGACGTTCACCGGCACCGGCAGGATCCACGGCATCGACGTCGACCTCGGCGAGGTGGGCGAGCTGACCCCGGGCATCGCCGCGGTGGCGGCTCTCGCCGACTCCCCCTCCACTCTGCGCGGTGTCGCGCATCTGCGACTGCACGAGACCGACCGTCTCGCCGCGCTCACCAAGGAGATCAACGAGCTCGGCGGCGATGTCACGGAGACCGCGGACGGGCTGCACATCCGGCCCAGGCCGCTGCACGACGGGGTGTTCCACACCTACGACGACCACCGGATGGCCACCGCGGGTGCGATCATCGGGCTCGCCGTCCCCGGGGTTGAGATCGAGAACGTGGCGACGACGGCCAAGACCCTGCCTGACTTCCCGAGGATGTGGACCGACATGCTCGCGGGCAACTGAGCGGGGACGGCAGGACATGCGCCGCTACGGAAAGCACACCGACGAGGACGACGTCCGCGTACGCCCCAACCGCAAGGGCAACCGCCCGCGTACGAACATCCGGCCCAAGCACGAGGACGCCGCCGAGGGCATGGTCCTCACCGTGGACCGCGGCCGGCTCACCTGCCTCGTCGACGGACGCACCATCATGGCGATGAAGGCCCGCGAACTGGGCCGCAAGGCGGCCGTCGTCGGTGACCGGGTCAGCCTGGTCGGCGACCTTTCAGGAGGCAAGGACACCCTCGCCCGTATCGTCCGCATCGAGGGGCGCGCCTCCGTACTGCGGCGCACCGCAGACGACGACGACCCGTACGAGCGGGTGGTCGTCGCCAACGCCGACCAACTCGCCATCGTCACGGCACTCGCCGACCCCGAGCCCCGGCCCCGGCTGATCGACCGCTGTCTCGTCGCGGCCTACGACGGCGGTCTGGAGCCGCTCCTGGTGCTGACCAAATCGGATCTGGCCGGGCCGGAGAAGCTGCTGGAGCTGTACGGGGCACTGGACATCCCCTATGTCGTGACCTCGCGCGAGGAGCTGTACGGAGGAGACGCGGCCGACCGGGTCCGCGAGCATCTGGGCGGGCGGACCACCGCGTTCGTCGGGCATTCGGGCGTCGGCAAGACCACGCTGGTGAACGCACTGGTGCCGGAGGAGCGGCGGCGTTCGACCGGCCATGTCAACGCGGTCACGGGCCGCGGCCGGCACACCACGACATCGGCCCTGGCACTGCCGCTCGCGGGCGTGGGCGGGGCCGCCCCGGCCGAAGGACTCGAGGGATGGGTCATCGACACCCCCGGAGTGCGTTCCTTCGGGCTGCACCACATCGACCCCTCCCGGGTCATCCACGCCTTCCCGGACCTGGAGCCGGGCACGGAGGGCTGTCCGCGCGCCTGTTCGCACGACGAGCCCGACTGTGCGCTCGACGAGTGGGTGGAGCAGGGACATGCCGATCCCGCGCGCCTGTACTCCCTGCGGCGACTGCTGGCCACCCGCGAGCGGCGCGACGGCGACTAGGCCGTATTGAGAACTCCCGCCTGGCTCGCGAGGCCAGTTCTCAACCACGGCCTGGGCCCGGACAGGACCTGGGTCCGGTCCGGGCGTGTGCTGCCGAAGAGGCGGCCACACCGTGCGTTGCCGGCGATCGGACGGGCGACGCGCGGATGATCATGGCGTGCACGTTTGCGGGTGACCGCCGCTGGTAAGTGCATAATCGCACCAAGTGACACGAAGCAGTCACCGACGCGGGAGGCACACACGATGGCGTGGCTGCTCGTAGTGGTTGCCGGGCTCCTGGAGACGGGATTCGCGGTCTGTCTCAAGCTCTCGCACGGTTTCACGCGGTTGTGGCCGACGATCGCGTTCGCGGTGTTCGCCCTGGGCAGCTTCGGCCTGCTCACCCTCTCCCTGCGCAAGCTCGACGTGGGTCCCGCGTACGCGGTGTGGACCGGTATCGGCGCGGCCGGGACGGCGATCTACGGCATGATCTTCCTGAACGAGGTCACCTCCACACTCAAGATCGTCTCCATCACGCTGGTGATCGCCGGGGTCATCGGCCTCCAGCTCTCGGGTTCGAGCCAATGACGCCGTTGGCGCCACCACCGGCCATGTGACGGATCAGTGGACCGACGCCTGCGACACCCCCGGATGGTGGTGCGACGACACAGGACAGCGCGAGCCTGATGGCCAGCTCACAGCGTCGCGCCAGCTGCGCGGGCTCCTCCCTGCCACGTCCCCTGCCTTCATGCTCGAACACGGCGACGATGCGGTCCCGTACAGAGGCGACCAGCTCCCCGGGTGCCGGATGGCCGGCGTCGGCCCGCCGCTGTGCGGGCACGATGGCGCGCGACACGGGCCGGGCGGCGCGAGGCGCGGGAAGGTGTTCGCCCCAGCAGCCGGTGAGCAGAGCGCGCAGCAGCGGCCTGGAGCGGGCCTCGCCCACAGTCCACTCGGCGATCGCCGCCAGCCGCTCGGCGCAGTTCGCCGCCCGGTCCCGACCCAGGAGCCGGTCCACTCCATGGAGATAGCCATCGGCCTCGCGCCGTATGAGAGCGCGAGCGAGGCCGTCCTTGCTGCCGAACTCGTTGTACAGCGTCTGCCGGGACACTCCGGCGGCAACGGCGACATCGACCATCCGGATCCCCGACCAGGGCAGCTCGGACAGCGCGGTCAAGGCGGCGTTCAGTAGTGCTTCGCGGGTTGTGGGCATCGTGGCCTCCCGGGCGGGGCCTCGCGGGCCTCGCGTACCTGCGGCTCTGGGCCCAGAGTTGACGTATCGCCACACATCGTCAAGAGGGCCTCCGAATCCCGCCTGTCCACCACGGCAGTAGAGTGCGGCCATGGCCGACTACCACGATGATCTGCGTCTTGCCCATGTCCTGGCGGACGCCGCGGACGCGGTGACGATGGACCGGTTCAAGGCCCTTGACCTCAAGGTCGAGACCAAGCCGGACATGACACCCGTGAGCGAGGCCGACAAGGCGGCCGAGGAGCTGATCCGCTTCCAGCTCCAGCGCGCCAGGCCGCGTGACGCGGTCCTCGGCGAGGAGTACGGCATCGAGGGCACGGGACCTCGGCGCTGGGTCATCGACCCCATCGACGGGACCAAGAACTACGTTCGCGGCGTGCCCGTCTGGGCGACCCTGATCTCGCTGATGGAGGCCGGTGAGGGCGGCTACCATCCGGTCGTCGGAGTGGTCTCCGCACCTGCGCTGGGACGTCGCTGGTGGGCGGCGAAAGGCGCCGGCGCCTTTTCGGGCCGCAGCCTCCTGTCGGCGACACGGCTGAGTGTCTCCAAGGTCTCCGGGCTCTCCGACGCCTCCTTCGCGTACTCCTCGCTGAGCGGCTGGGAGGAGCGCGGCAGGCTGGACGGCTTCCTGGATCTGACCCGTTCGGTGTGGCGCACCCGTGCGTACGGTGACTTCTGGCCGTACATGATGGTCGCCGAGGGCTCGGTGGACATCTGCGCCGAGCCGGAGCTGTCCCTGTGGGACATGGCGGCCAACGCGATCATCGTCCAGGAGGCGGGGGGTAGGTTCACCGGGCTCGACGGCACTCCGGGGCCCCACAGCGGCAACGCGGCAGCGTCGAACGGACTGCTGCACGACGAACTGCTCGGCTTCCTCAACCCGCATCACTGAGAACTTCCGACGGCGACTTCGCCCACGCGCCCCCGCACGCCCCTGACGGGCCACGCGCCACCCCTTGTTGGCATCCGGAATCACTGCGACTCTGAGAGTCCCCCCACTTGTGAACTTGTGAAAGATTTCTCAGGCGCCCGTCGGGGCGCCGAGTCCCGTCCACCCCGGGGGGTTCACCAAGGAGGTGGCTCCATCCATGCTCGTCCGTGACGCCATGAGCACGGTGGTTCTCAGCATCGGCCCCGCCCACACCCTCCGGCAGGCAGCACGGCTGATGGCCGGCCGCCGCGTCGGAGCGGCCATCGTCTTCGACCCCGACACCAGCGGCCTCGGCATCATCACCGAGCGCGACATCCTGAACTCGCTCGGCGCGGGCCAGGACCCCGACCACGAAGCATCAGGCGCCCACACGACCACCGACGTCGTCTTCGCCGCCCCCTCCTGGACACTGGACGAGGCCGCAGAAGCCATGACCCACGGCGGCTTCCGCCATCTCATCGTGCTCGACGGCGGCGAGCCCATCGGCATCGTCTCCGTACGTGACATCATCCGCTGCTGGGCACCGACGCGGCAGCGCACGACGACGCTCACGGGGTAGGCGCGGCCGAAGACGGTTGGACGACCAAGCCGCAGCAAACCGGCGCATACGAGAGGGCCGGGGCCCCCCCCGGGGGCCCGGCCCCCACCCGAAATTGGTCGAAACAAAAAAATGCAAAGTCTAAGTAACCCCCCAGACAGTTTTGGTGATACCGA
>NZ_JBHWIW010000061.1:0-43851 GCF_042731955.1 Streptomyces sp. NPDC059828
GTGAGGCGGCACGACTCCCGGTGCGTCCACACGCGACATCGCACCCCTCCGCCCCGGCGGCCCCCCCCCCCGGGGCGAAGGGGTGCGATGCATCCGTGGTCAGACCCGGCCGCGGGCCAGACGGGTGAGCGGGCCGGTGGTGGGCTTGGCTGTGGAGCGCCCCACGGCGAAGGCGGTTCCGGCGACTCCGGCGACGGCTGCGGCGGCCCCGGCGACCATCGCCTTCCGGTGCTTGACCACCGTCCATGCGGTCGTGGCCACCGTCGCCGCCTTGGTGGCCGTGGCGGTCACAGCCTCCTGTCCGTTGGACAGTCCCGCGGCCGCGGCGCGGCCCGCACGCCTGGTGGCCGCACCGGCCGACCGGGCACCCTCCGATGCGGACTTCTTCGCGTCAAGGGCCGCCGACGCCGCACCTTCCGCTTCCGTCTTGGCCTTGGACGCGGCGTGCCCTCCGGCACGCTTGGTGGCGGCAGCCGTCTTGGGGCTCGCGGCCTTCTTCGCGCTGCGGCCGCCAGTCTGCTTGGTGTCATTGTTTTCAGCGGTCATAACATTGCTCCTTGCCTCACAACATGGTCTGAAACGCTCGCTGTTGTGATGTCGTCGTGGCTTCATTCCTGCCTGGGCAGCAGCGAGCCGAGAGGTCCGAGATCCAGATTCAGATCGTCCAGTGTGAGGTCGTAACGCTCACACAGCTCAGTCATGCGCTCCTGGAGGATCATCAGCGTCATACCGATGCGTTCCTCTTGTTGCTCGCTGAGGTCGCCCTGGTCAACGCGGTGGAGGGCCGTCCGCTCCATCAACTGCCGCAACAACTCCACGATGGTGAGGACGAGCTTCATCAGGTCCCGTTCCACCGACTCGGGGTCCGTTTCCAACCGTTGCGCGATGGCGTTTCCGGGACTGCGGGATGCGTTGGTGCCCGGCATGCGAACCTCCTCTGCTGATGGCTGTGCGGCCCTGTGTGCTGGGCTGTTTCCGTACATCACCAGGGGGCCGGTTCGTCAGCCGTGATGGACCGGATGACGGCCCGGAGACTGATGTGCACGAGATCGACGTCGGCGATGGACAGCACAAGGTCCCCGGTGACCACTGCTCCCCCGTTGAGCAGGCGATCCAGCAGATCGATGAGGGCCACAGGCGGGCCCGCAGAGGCACCGTCGTTCCGCGATGGCGTCCGCGCAGCGGTGGCCGTGGTCGCCCGGGAGGCGGTTTCCGGTGTCATCGCGAGGCGTCGCCCCCGTGCTCCAAGAGGCCCGCGAAGGAATACGGGGCCCATGGCCCGGTGACCTCGATTCGCACGCCAGGGCTGTCCCGGACCAGGGCGTCGAGGACTTCGCGGAACCGGGCGGCGTGCGACGCGGGCACCAGGTAGGCCTCGTTGGTGATGTTCGTTCCGGGGGCTGACGCGAGATCACCCTGTTGCGGACGGTGGACGACCCGGGCGGCGGCAAGGCCGGCCGCCTCGTGGACGGCCTCCTCGGCGACGGCGGCGGCCCGCCGGTGGAGGTCCTGACCGCTGCGCCGCTGTGCCCGGCGTTGCTGGAGGTAGGCACGCCCTGTGCCGGCAGTGGCGGTGCGAGGTGCCGCGTCCGCGGACTCGGTGCGGGGAGGCTCGACGTACACCTTCACCCCGAGCTCGACGTGCTGGTGGAGCCGATCGAGCAGCCCTTCGAACTCCGAACGTCGTTGCCGCAGTAGAGCGCGCACCCGGGCGTCGTCCAGGTACACGGTCGCCAACCGCATGGGAAGCACCGTACCCACGGCGAAAGCAGACCCGACCACGGTGTGGTGAGCACGGGCGATGCTCTCGAGCCGGGAGAGGTCTTCCATCTGCTTCTTCAGCCCCTGTTCACCGAACGCGTCCGCCGGGACTGACGACACCAGGGCGGCGACCGCCCCCTCGCTCACCCAGCGAACCGCCCGGTCGTCGATGCCCTCGAGCTCATCGGCGATGTGCTTCAGCGCCGTGTCCTCCGGGACGATCGCGTACACGTACGACAGTTCCTGGTCAGTGGAGGCGTCGGCGGGTTCGGCGGTCACCGCTCGACCTCCCTTCCGGAGGTGGCTCCCTGCTGCCGCGTCTGCTCCGGCGTCGCCACAGGACCGGCTGCCTGGCGCAGTTCGGCGAGCTGGGCCCGCAGCAATGCGTTCTCCTCGGCCAGTGCCTCGGCTGCGACCGGTGTGGCCGACGGCGCGGGGGCACGGGACGACAGCGAGGGATCGCGTTCCCACCAGTCGATCCCCATCTCCTTCGCCTTGTCCACGGAGGCGACGAGCAGCCGGAGCTTGATGGTGAGGAGCTCGATGTCCAGCAGGTTGATCTGGATGTCGCCCGCGATGACGACGCCCTTGTCCAGTACCCGTTCCAGGATGTCGGCGAGATTGGCAGATGAGCCGTGCTGGCCGTGAAGCGGAACGCTCGCGCGGCCGGCGAGTGGTTGGGTCATGACTTCACCCCTGTGTGCGGTCGTTGCTCGCCGTCAGTGGCGGGCCGACGAGGTGCGGCGGCGGACGGGCGGCTCCTCCTCGGCCGCGTCCTCGTCATCGACCACCTCGTCATCCTGGAACTCGTCGGCGTCCTCGGCGTCCTCGTAGTCGAGATCGTCGTCTGCCATCTCCTCATCGGGGTGGTCCTCGTCCGGGACCTCCCCGTCGTCATAGGCTTCGTGCTCGCCGTCTTCAAGTTCTTCTCCGGCTTCGAGCTCGCCGTCTTCAGGTTCTTCTCCGGCTTCGTGCTCGATGGCGTCCTCGTGCTCGACGACGACTTCGCCGTCCCGGATCTCGCCGCGCCAGCCGTCCGTGGCCTCGCCCCGCATCATGATGAACTTGCGGTAGAGCTTGAGGTCCAGACGCGCACGACGGCCCTGGGCACGCCAGATGTTCCCCGTCTTCTCGAAGAGGCCCTTGGGGAAGTACTCGAGGACCAGGAGGACCCGAGTCAGGTCGTCCGTGATGCCGTGGAAGGTCACCACGCCTTTGACCGTGCCCTTGGCTCCCTCCGTGGTCCAGGCGATGCGTTCGTCGGGTATCTGCTCGGTGACGTTCGCCTTCCAGCTGCGTGTGGACTTGGCGACCTTCACCTTCCAGTTGCTGCTCGTGTCGTCCGCCTTCTCGACACTCACGACACCCTTGGCGAAAGTGCTGAACTCCTGGAACTGGGTCCACTGGTCGTACGCTTCGCGCACCGGAACACCCACGTCGATGTCCTCGACGATGGTGACGCTCTTCGACTTTCCACCGCCGCTCTTGCGCCCCTTGCCGAACAGACTCCTGACCTTCTCCTTGAGGGTGTCCTTCAGATGGGACGCTCCCGCGGCCACCATGGCCTGAGCAGGTGTCCTGCCGTCGCGGAGCGCTTTGCCGCCCTTGGCCACGCTCTTGGCCAACGTCCCTGAGCCGTGTCCCGGTTGGGCGAGCTGGGAAACTCCCTCGCCGAGGCGATGGCCCAGATTCGTCACCGCGTGCTCGGCTCGGGCGGTCAGATAGCCCCGGAGCTCCTCCTTGAGCCGATCGGCTTCCGCGCTGCGGCCGATGTCATCCTTGATCCTGCTCAGCATCGAGTCAGTCATTGGCCTCACCCCGGGTCTTGCGGCCCGCCGCGGATGTGGAACGGCGAGGGGCACTGCTGCGCTTGCGTGCGGCGGCGGTCTTCTTCTGTGTACCGCCCGACGCCGAACGAGTACGGGTGGCTGCCTTCTTCTTCGCCGCCGGGGGAGCCTCCTCGTCATCCGCAGCCGTGTCCTCGGCCTCCGGCTCATCCCCCTGGTTGAGTTCCAGCGTGCGCTGGTGGAGGGAGTCCGCCAGGCTCGTGGCCCGTTCGGAGAGCGCGGTGGTCGCGGCGGACCGCGTGGCCTCGAACAACTCGCGGCGGACCTGGTCGTTGAGAGGCCCCAGAAGCGACGAGTTGGCCAGCACCTTGCCGAGGTGCCTGGGATCGAGATCCAGCTTCCTGCCGGCCAGGAACATGCCCAGACCGATCGCCATCCTGGCCTTGCGTGTCCTGCCCAGGAAGTAGCCACCAACCAGTGCGACACCTATCTTGACGTTGGTCGTCATCTGCTCCTCCACCTCACACTTTCGTGCTCGGAAATCGCGTCGAGCCGGTCGAGAAGTTCATCCTCACGCCGGTCGAACTCTTCGTCGGTGATGCGTCCGGTGATCAGGTCCTGCTCCAGTGCGGCGAGTGCGCTGCGCACAGGCGCCGGGTCGTAGTACTCGCGCTCGGCGGCCAGGACCAACTGGTCGAGAACCCACGCCGTGCCCCGGACGGGAGCGAGCGGGAGGGTCAGGATGCCGGTGATAAGGCCCATGGCGGATGCCTTCGGTGTCGGTTCGTGGAACGCGAACGTCGGCAGTTCAGACGAAGCTGTACGGCGGCAGCGGTCCGGTCAGCGTGAGGGTGTAGGCGTCCCCGCGCCGCCCCGCCTCCTCCTGAACCACGCGTGAGAATGCCGCCGCCGTCTCGCCCTTGATGAGGAACGAGGCGTTGAGGAAGTGGTTCCTGGTGGGTTCGCCGAGAGAGGTGCGGGCCGCTGACGGCTCGAACCGCGCCACCAGTTCAGCCGCTTCCCGCTCCTGACGCGACGCCACTTCGTGGGCAACCCGCTCGCCGAAAGCCATCCGCTCGTCGGGCGCCGCGGATGCAGCCCGGCTGCGCTCGTTGAAGCGGCGGATCTCCTCGGAATCCGTCATGATCTCCCGCAGCAGATCGTCCTCGTCGCGGGTGACCTTGAGATTGAACTCGACGTGCCCGGAGAGCTCGGCGAGGCGTTCGCCGTAGGTGTCGCGCTGCTGCTCGAGAGCCTCTGCCACCTGCTCATCGTCGGATCCGACCAGTCCGAAACGCATCGGCAGCGTCGCGCCGTCACGCATCAGCCGTTCGATCACGGTCTGATGGGCGATCACATCACGGCGCTTGGCCCTCAGCCCGGGGGGCGCGTCACTCACGACCGCGGCCAGGCCCCGGGTGGTGATGGTCCGCAAGGGGAGTGGCGGGTCCCCGATGCCCGCGAGCTCGTCCAGGAGCAGGGGGTGGTCAGCATGCGTGATCGCGTATACGTACGTGGACACGGTGTCACTCCCCCTTGCTCTGCGCCGACTGGCGACTCGACGCGGACTTGCGCGCGGGGCGCTTTCGCGGTTGCTCCTCGGACTCCTCGCTCCTGCCCTGCAGCGAATCGGTGAATGCCTCAACGGCGCCGCTCAGCGCGCCTTTCGACTTGCCTTTCGCTCCGCTCTCCGTCATATCGCCGACGAGGTCGGTGAGCTGACTGGGTGCCTTGCGGCCCGCCTCCAGATCCAGGCGGTTGCAGGCTTCCGCGAAGCGCAGATACGTGTCGACACTCGCGACGACGACCCGCACGTCTATCTTCAGGATTTCGATGCCGACCAGGGAGACGCGGATGAACGCGTCGATGACCAGTCCGCGGTCGAGAATGAGCTCCAGGACATCGTAGAGATTCCCGGAACCTCCCGAACTGCTGGGTGCGTTGCTCTGCTGCACGATCGTCATGATGAAACTCCTTTCGGCGTCACTCTTTACGGTCGGTTCAGCGCCGGTCGATCTGACCTCTCGCGTACCGGCGTATGCGCTCGTAGCCGACGAGGTTGCCGCCGGCATCGAGAGAAACGCGGTAGGAGGCCATCACGCTCATGGTGTCGGGGACTCTTTCGAGTTCGACCACTTCCACATCGGCACACCAACCGTCGTCCGTGGCCTTCATCGCGGAAACGGTGCCCGGCTTGCACTGGAGCAGTTCCGCGAGCTGACCCGAAGCGCAACGCAAGGCGCTGGAGACGTCCATTCGCTTCTCGGGAGCCTTACGGCCCTTTTCCTCTTGGGTGTTCATGAGATCCACCTCACGGCCCGACTGACCCTTTTGACGAGCTTCAAACACATGGCCCGGATGTATTGCGCTTGCCCGGGGGATCCGAACGTATGCTCCGCCGCTCACCAGTTCCTGACTGAGCGCGTCTTGTGCCTCATCCGCCTCAGAGGTACGGAATGCGAAGAACCGGCTGACATGCGCCGTACGGGGTGGGACGGTGGACGTCGCCGTCCACACCGGACGGTGCGTCGGTCACGAGACGAGGGGGAACGACTGTGCCCAAGGGGACCTACGCCAAGGACGCGACGGAAGCCGAGACTGACCTCATCGCCTACTGCAAGGCGAGCCACTTCGACCGGGAGTGGATGAGCGACGAGCGATGGGCTACCACCGTCCGCATCGCCTGCGACAAGGAGTACGGCTACGACGAGGCCTACCGCACCATCGACACGGATCAGGTGGCCCTGCTCGCCGAGACCGCCAAGCAGGGGCGCAAGAGCAAGCTGGACGCCGACGAGGACGACCTTCTCTCCTTGGTGGAGCGCGCCGACGAGCTGGCGAAGACGCTCGTGCCGAACATCCTCCAGCAGTGTGCCGACGCCTACCTGGGCGGGCAGCGGGTCAATCTCGGCTTCTCCAAGGCCATGGCCCGCACCGAGTTCGCCCAGCTGCGCAAGGACTGGACGGTGGCGGGCGAGTACGCCACGGGCGACGGCATGTTCACCAACTTCCACAGCTTCCCGCCGCAGGACAAACAGAAAGCGGGCAAGGGTTCGGTGGGCGACACGCTCGCGCACCGGGGCACGCAGGGAAACCTGCTCGTGAAGATCGCCGGACGGACCTTCAACATGCATGTGGACATCAAGGATTAGGTGCTCTGTCGGCAATCGGGCGCGTCGCCTGCGGGTCCGTCATGGCTGATCGCGCAGTCCCCCCGCCCCATGGGGCGCCGCCGGACCGCGCCGGATCCGCTGAGCGACAGCGGACGTGAGATCGCCCTCGGCCGGACCGACTCACGTGCCCGCGGCGCCGGGCCGCAGGTCGGGGTGTTCCTCGACCAGTCGGTCCGGCGCCGCCTGCCTCCAGGAGTCGACGAGGATGTCGCGCAGCTCGTCCAGGTCCTCAAGTGCGGCCAGTCGCACCCTCACCCAGGCCGAGCTCGCCTCGTGCGGTGGCACCCAGAACTTCTCCGGCTCAGCGGCGATGAGCTCTGTGCGCTCGTGTCTGGGACAGCGCACGGCGAACGACGTCTGATCATCGGGAATGGTGATGTACATCTTCCCGGCCACGCGGAATGTGGGCATGTCCCACGCCTCTTTCTCCGTTGTCTCGGGAAGCGACAGGGCGATTCGGCGGATGTCGTCGGCTTCGATCATGCGCCCCACCGTAGCCAGCGACACTGACACGCTCCCACGGCCAGAAATCCGTTGGGCCATCGCCTGGATCGGCCCGTGATCGGCGGTCGAGAACGATAGAAATGCCCTGTGCGTGAATCTTCGGGGCAGATCAGGGATGAACCGCCGAAACCGCCCGGCGGTGGCCATGCGTCCGGGTGGAGCATGCGGCGGTCGCTACGGCGCCTGCGTTCCCTGCTGGATGTACGCAGCCTCGCAGGCCAGGTGTTCCTGCTCCAGTTGGGGGTGGTGGTGCTGGTCGTCGCCACGGCGCTGGTGGCCCTCGTCGTACAGGCGGGCCACCACAGCACGGAGGACGCCCAGCAGCGGACACTCACCGCGGCCCAGACCTTCGCACACTCGCCGGGGCTTCTCGCCGCTCTGGAGAGTCCCGACCCCAGCGCGGTGCTGCAACCGAGCGCCGAGGCGGTCCGCAAGGCCGCCGGTGTCGACGCGATCATCGTCTACCAGCGGGACGGAATCGCCCTGACCCACAGCGATCCGAACCAGATCGGCAAGCACGTCATCGGCCCCTACGCGGAAGCAGCCACGGGAAAGACGTTCACCAAGACCTTCCAGGGGGCACTCGGGCTCTCCGTGATCTCGGCCGTGCCCGTCAGGGACGGCCGGGGTTCCGTCGTCGCCATCGTCTCCTCCGTCGTGACGGTCGGGAAGGTGCAGGACTGGGTGAACCAGCAGCTGCCGGTCCTGT
Source organism: Streptomyces sp. NPDC059828 (assembly GCF_042731955.1). NCBI lineage: Bacteria > Bacillati > Actinomycetota > Actinomycetes > Kitasatosporales > Streptomycetaceae > Streptomyces > Streptomyces sp. NPDC059828. The sequence goes on from NZ_JBHWIW010000061.1 coordinate 7,935, forward strand.
TCGGGGTCGCGATCGGGTCGGTCGCCCTGGCGGCGGGCGGATCGGCACTGGTGAGCCGCCGTCTGCGGAGGCAGACCCATGGCCTGGGCCCGGCCGAGATGACCCGGATGTACGAACACCATGACGCGGTACTCCACGCCGTACGGGAAGGAGTGCTGATCGTCGGGGCCGACGGCCGGCTGCTGCTGGTCAACGACGAGGCCCGCCGCCTCCTGGATCTGCCGGCGGACGCGGAGCACCGCCCCGTGAACGCGCTGGGGCTGAGCGCCGAACTCGCCGAACTGCTGACATCGGATCTCCCCGCCACCGACGAGGTGCATCTGGCCGGCGACCGGCTGCTTGCCGTCAACAAACGGTTCGCCGAACCGGAGGGTCCAGCGAGCAGGGTGATGACGCTGCGGGACACCACCGAGCTCCAGGCCCTCGCCGGCCGGGCGGAGACCGCCCGCGAGCGGCTCCAACTGCTCTACGACGCCGGGGTGCGGATCGGGACCACCCTGGACGTCACCCGCACCGCCCGGGAACTCGCGGAGGTCGCGGTCCCCCATTTCGCCGACGTCGTATCCGTCGAGCTCCTCGAACCGGTCCTGCACGGCGAGGAGCCGTCGGGCGCGAGCACCGAGATGCGCCGTACCGCCGTCGCGGGCCTGGAGCGGGACGATCTCCTGTACCCGGCCGGCACACTGATCCGGTTCGTCAGCTCCACTCCCACGGCGGCAGGCGCGGCGGACGGCCGGGCGGTCCTGGTGAAGGACCTGAGCGTCTCTCCGGGCTGGCAGGCCCAGAACCCCGAGCGGGCCCGCCGGATCCTGGAGCACGGAGTCCACTCCTTGGTCGTGGTGCCGTTGCAGGCCCGCGGGGTGGTGCTCGGAACAGCCCACTACTGGCGGTCGGAGGCCTCCGCGCCGTTCGACGAGGAGGACGTGACCTTCGCGGAGGAGCTGACCGCCCGGGCGGCGGTGTGCATCGACAACGCCCGCCGCTACACCCGAGAGCACACCACGGCGGTCGCGCTCCAGCGCAGTCTGCTGCCCAGCGGGGTGCCCGAGCAGTCGGCCTTGAAGGTGGCCTACCGCTACATGCCCGCCCGGGCCGGCGTGGGCGGGGACTGGTTCGACGTCATCCCGCTGTCCGGTGCCCGGGTCGCCCTGGTCGTCGGTGACGTCGTGGGGCACGGTGTGCACGCAGCGGCCACCATGGGGCGGCTGCGCACCGCCGTGCACAACTTCTCCGTCCTGGACATCCCGCCGGAGGAGCTGCTGGGGCGTATGGACGAGCTGGTGGCCCAGATCGACTTCGACGAGTCCGACGACGGCGAGGGGCTGGGGATCACCGGCGCGACCTGTCTGTACGCCGTCTACGACCCCGCATCGGGGCAGTTGACGGCCGCCACCGCGGGCCATCCAGGACCTGCGGTGGTCGGCCCCGACGGGAGGGTGGAATTCCCGCAGCTACCGGTCTCCCCGCCGCTGGGCCTCGGAGCCTCGATGCCCGCCGAAAGCGCCGAGCTGACCGTGCCCGAGGGGTCACGACTGGTGCTCTACACCGATGGGCTGATCGAGGACCGGGACCGCGACCTGGACGACGGTCTCGCTGCTCTGCGCGACGCGCTGACGGGGCCCGACCGGTCCCCGGAGGCCACCTGCGCAGCGGTCATGGACGCCATGATGCCCGACCAGCACAGGGACGACATCGCGCTGCTGGTGGCCCGTACCCACCGGCTCGCCCGCTCCCGGATCGCGGAATGGACGGTGACCCGCGACCCGGCGGCGGTCGGCCCGGTCCGCGCCGACTGCGTACGCCGGCTCCGGGAGTGGGGACTCGACCGGATCGACTTCGCCGCCGAACTCGTCCTCAGCGAGCTGATCACCAACGCCGTCAACTACGGCACCGATCCCATCACTGTGCGGCTCCTCCGCGACCGAGCCCTGATCTGCGAGGTCTCCGACGGCAGCAGCACCTCGCCACGGCTGCGGCGGGCGACGGTCACCGACGAGGGCGGTCGCGGGCTCTTCCTGGTGGCTCAGTTCGCCGAACGCTGGGGTACTCGCTACACCCCCACCGGCAAGGTGATCTGGGCGGAGCTTTCCCTCCACGGCGGCGCAGGCCCATCGGTGGACGGACCGGCCGATTTCCTGTTCGACGAGGTGGAGCCGCTTGCCGGCGCAGGCGGAGAGCAGGCCGGCACAGGACGGTGAGGGACAATCGTGTGGTCAGCGCGCCTCCGCTCCCCCGGCGCGCCCGAGGACGCGCCGCATCCTCCGAAGGCCCGTATCCGCGCGGCCGGGCCACCGTGCCTCGCCTGCGGAGCCACGCGTTTCCCCTCCCCTCCGTTCCCCGGCGCCCGTGTCCTGGAGCAATCGTGACCGCACCTTGTGTTCGATCGGCTGTGGCCGCAGGCTGCCTCGGTCTGCTGCTCGCGAGCGGCTGCAGCGAGGCACCGGACTCCAGGCCCGTGAGGCCCGCGGTCGCCACCTCGGCGGCTGAGGCGGGTGGGATGAACGCGCTGACCGCCGCGGCGAAGCGGGAGGGTGCGCTGAACACCATCGCGCTGCCGCGCGACTGGGCCAACTACGGCGGCCTGATCGACGGCTTCGAGAAGAAGTACGGGATCAAGGTCGCTGTCGCCGATCCCGAGGCCTCCAGCCAGGACGAGATCGACGCCATCAAGATGGGCGGGAAGCGTGCCGACGCCCCCGATGTCATCGATGTGGGGGACACGTTCGCCCGGGCTGCGGCCCGGCAGAAGCTGCTGGCGCCGTACCGGGTCGCCGCGTACGACTCGATCCCGGCCAGCCAGAAGGACGGCGAGGCCCGCTGGTCCAACAACTACGGCGGCTATATCTCCATCGGGTGCGACGCCACCCGGGTCAAGCCCTGCCCCCAGACCTTCGCCGACCTGCTGGATCCCCGGTACAAGGGGAAGGTCTCGCTGGACGGTGACCCCACCCGTTCCAACACCGCATTCGCCGGTGTGTACGCGGCAGCCCTCGCGAACGGAGGGTCGTTCGACGACATCCAGCCCGGGCTCGACTTCTTCGCCGAGCTCAAGGAGCGGGGCAACTTCAATCCCGCCGAGTCCACATCAACCGCGGTGGAGACCGGCAGAACCCCCATCAGCATCGACTGGGACTACATCAATCTCGACTACGCGGACCAGTTCCGCGACAAGGGAGTGGACTGGCAGGTCTCGATCCCCTTCGACGGAAGCTTCGCCCAGTACTACGCCCTGGCCGTCAACAAGAACGCCCCACACCCGGCGGCGGCCCGCCTGTGGCTGGAGTATGTCTTCAGTGTGGCGGGGCAGAACCTCCGGCTCGCGGGCTACGCCCGCCCGGTGCTGATGGAGACCATGCGCAAGGACGGCACCCTTGACGAAGCCTCAGCGGCGAGACTGCCGACGGTCGAAGGGGAGCCGCAGTTCCCCACGGACGCACAACTGGAGAAGGCGAGGCTGACGGTGGACCGGGAGTGGGCCAAGACCATGGGGGGCTGAACACGCCTGTCCCCGGATGGCGGTGTGCCGCCCAAGCGGCGGTGTACGGGATGAGGGCCGCAAAACCTTGCCATACGGTCGCCTCATGGTACGAACTGACGGTATGCGAATGTCGGCTCGGCGGCGCATTGTTCTCGCGGCCGTGCCGCACGTCATCCTGGGCTGTGCGCTGATCGCGCCCACGTCGGCCCATGCCGAGCGGTCCGCCGGAGACAGCGGGGACTCGGCGGAGACGGCGGTTGTCTTCGAGGTGAAGGCCACTGGTGGACTGAGCATCAGCGCACCCGCCGCGGCGACGCTCACGCACACGGTCCCCGGCGGAACCTCCCGCGGCAGCATCGGCGAGGTGGAGGTGGTCGACGAGCGTGCGGTCTCCGACGCCCAGTGGACTGCCGTCGTCTCGCTGAGCCGTGCGTTCAGCACGGGGGAAGGACACTGGCACCAAACCATCCCGGGTTCCCGTGTCCGGTACGACCCGGGGGAAGCGATCGATCCCGTGAACGGTCCCTTCGTCCCAGGACTTCCCGGCAGTCTCGCGGACTCTCGTGCGGCCTTCCGGCACCCGACCGGCTCGGGCAGCAATTCCGTCGCCTGGGACCCCACGCTGGAGGTCCATGTGCCGACGCTGGTGGTAGCCGGTACGTACCGGGGAGTCGTGACCCACTCGGTGGCCTGATATGACGGCACATCACCTCGCCCTCTTATGTCATTTCACTTGATTCGGAGTACGGAAAGTCCGACCAACAGTTCCCGGACAAGCCCAATAGCGAGAAGCAAGGACACGCGTATATCCAGCGCGCTCCCCGCGGAAATTCATCCCTATAGTTCCTCCGGGTCATCACAGATGGCCTCTGCGCCCCGACGCGAACCGGGGCCGACATCATGGACACGGAGGTCGCCGTGCTCGATCATCGGGCTCATCGCGTCGGACACTCTGCAGAAGCGCGCAGACACGGCACTTGGTGCGGCGGCGCCGAGATCCACCCCGTCGGGACCCGCGCCGGGACGGTGACCTGTCCTGTTGCGTAACCATCCATGGGCCCGGCTGTGCATCCGGGCCGCCACCGCGACTGTCGCGACGGCGGCTTCGCTGGGCGTACTGGCCGGCGCACCCGTCATGGCCACGGCCGTGGCCGATCCGGATCCGGGCCTGATCGGCGTCCGTCTCGTCGACGCGCCCGTGGCCCGGCGCGACGACCCACGCGCACGCAGGTACATCGTCGACCACCTCAGACCGGGCACCACCATCAAACGCAGGATCGAGGTCTACAACAAGTCGGCCGCAGCCCGGCGTCTCGACCTCTACGCCGCCTCCGCCGGCATCCACAAGAACACGTTCACCTTCGGTCAGAAGCACACCGCCAACGAACTGTCCGGGTGGATCAAGGTCAACCCCGCCTGGGTGGTTCTGGCGCCCCGCGCCAGAACCCAGGCCATGCTGACCGTCACGGTTCCGAGGACCGCGCTGGACGGAGAGCGCTACGCGGTCGTCTGGGCCGAAGCCCAGGCCGCCCCGGATGCGCAGCACAACGTCGGCAGCATCCACCGCGTCGGAGTGCGCGTCTACCTCGACGTGGGTCCGGGCGGCGAGCCGCTGTCCGACTTCGTCATCGAGAGGATGACGGGAGCCCGGGACGAACAGGGCCGCCCGAGCGTGACCGCCGTCGTGCGCAACCTGGGCAGACGGGCCGTGGACCTGAGCGGTCAGCTCACTCTCGCCAAGGGCCCCGGCGGAGTCACCGCGGGTCCCTTCCGGGCCCCTCCGGGCACCACTCTGAGCTCGCACGGCTCGGGCACAGTCGTCGTTCCGCTCGAACCCCGCCTGCCCGACGGCCCGTGGAAAGCCACCCTGGAGCTGCGGAGCGGCCCTGCCAAGCGCTCCGCCACGGCAACCGTGATGCTCTCCCAGTGGAAGGAACCCACCTCATACGCACACCTGTACGCGATCGGGGCGGCAGTTGCCCTCGTCGTGTGCGGGCTCATCGCATGGGTGCTGATCCGTCGCAGACGACGCAACCGCGCGCAGCCGGCGGACCAGCCGTCCCCCTGACTGTGGGGCAGAGAACCGCACAGACCCCGGGGCCGCGCCTCGTGCGCGGACCTGGGGCGTCCGGCTCTGTCACAGCGGCTTCTGGTCCTGGGGTGCCGTGTTCCGGCCGCCGCCATGGCGCCGGTACGCGATGAGCAGGAGCACGGCGATCAGAGGCTGAAGGATGTCGGTGTAGATCGGCTGGACGTTGTTCGGAGCCCTGTTGTCATGGGCGGCGAGCTGCATGATGTGGCCGATGGCGTCCCCCCAGTACAGGATCGCCAGCGCGATGACCGCAGCCGTCATGAAGGAGTCCCGGCGCCAGATGGACAGGAAGCCGATGGTGCCGATCGCGATGTCGGCCCAGCCGACTTCCCACTGGAACGCACTGTGGGCGAAGCCGATGCCGTCGGCGATCTCTGGCGCGTTGGGACCGATGTGTCCGAGGCCGGTGAGCACGGACAGGAGGCCGCTGGCGCCGACGAACCAGAGCAGCCAGATCTCGATGACGCGAAAGCGCGTTCGGCGATTGGGCTGTCGGTCGACGAAGGTGTGGATCAACGGGCAGGCAATAAGCACAACAAAATAGACCACCAGGAACATAAAGGGAGCATAGGTTTGCCGCGCCGCCTGGGATGTTCAGCCGCGACTCGGCTCAACCGAACGGGTACGCGGCAGCCCGGCCCCCGCGGGCAAGGTGTCGCGTTGCCCCGACGGCCGGGCGGACCTGGCGGAGATCCGCGAATCACCGTGGGGGAGCCATGGCCCGGCCGGCGGCGGCGACCAGTGCGTCGGTCGCCTCGATCGCCGTCTCGCGGCGGGCGGCCAAGTCGCGGCGGTCGGTGGCGTCGCGCAGGTCGAACGCTGCCAGGGCTGCCTGACGGGCAGGCTCCGCGAGGGACTGGTCGAGAACGGATACCGCGACCAGCGGGCTGGTCACGGCCGAGCGCGTGCCACGGGAGGCCGTGCGGGCCGCATCGAGGGCCGCCTCACTCGCGCCGTCCAGGCGCAGGACTTCACGATGCCACATGGCTCTCCGGTGGTCGCCGAGGGCGGCCACCAGTTCACCCAGCGCCCGCCGCAGCGCCTCCGCCCGCTGGTCGGCCCGGACGGCACGCTGGGCGATCCGGGCACTCTTGATCTGGAGCAACCCGGTGAGCGCACCCCCGAGCAGTGTGCCGGCCACGGCGATGATGCTGGGCCACATCGCTGAGTCCCCCCTTTTGAACAGCAGCGCGGACAGGCATCGCTGGGGACGCCCGTCATCCGGTGACCGGCACTGTGCTCCTGTCGGGCGGCCTGCACAACTCGACGCCGGGATCGGTCTGACTGCCCTTCACCGATCCGCCGAGTGCGTCGCACCCTTCGACCGTGAAGGCCGGGCGTCGTCGCCTGCGCGGTGGTCGCTCCGATGACGCTCACACTGCCGACGAGAGCATCTGCGGCGAGCGCGCGGCCGAGCCGGCGTGGGCCGCGCAGGGCTTGCCCTTTCTCCGGATGACGACTCCCCTTCACCGGCATGACACCCGCGGCTTCAGCGGCTTCAGCGGCTTCAGCGGCAAACTAGGGGCGGGTGAGGACGACCTTGCCGACGGCCTTGATGCGGCCTTCCTCGTAGTCGCGCAGCACGTCGATGGCGTCCCCCATCGCGAAAGTGGCGCCGACATTGGTGACCAGACGCTTCCTGACGATGGACTCGATGGCCCGGTCCAGCCCACTGGTGTCGGCTATCGCGAACGCGGGCCGCGCGCGCCGCTTCGACACCAGGGCCCCGAGATGCCTGGGACCGGGCGTCATGGTGCGGAAGCAGCCCTTCCGGGAGAGCGCGGCTTCGACATCGCGGTACATGTACCGGTCCGACAGGTCGATGACGGTGTCGAAGCGCCTGCCGCTCCCGGCAAGGGTCTGCGTCCGGTAATCGAGGACCTCGTCGAGTCCGAACGAGCGGAGTGTGTCCGCTGCCGGGCCGCCGGCGACGGCCGTCACGAGTGCACCCGCGTCGCGCGCGAACTGGACGGCGTAGAGCCCGATTCCGCCACCGGCGCCGAGGACGGCGACGCGGTGGCCTCTCTGTCCGTGGCGGGGTGTCAGATACTTGGCGACCACCTTCGCGCCCGTGGCGGCACCCATGGGCAGGGTGCTCGCTTCGGCGAAGCCCAGACCGTCGGGAATGCGGCGCACCTTGCCCTCCTTCACCTTGACGAGGTCCGCGAAGCTCCGGGACCGCGGGGCGGAGAGGCCCGTCACCGCATCGCCGGGCACGAGGGTCGAGACCTCCGGGCCGACGGCGCGGACGACGCCGGCGAAGTCGAGCCCCATGCCCCTCGGGGATGGTTCGAACATGTTCGCCACACCCAGCTCGCCCGTGCGCATCTTGATGTCGGTCGGATTGACCGAGGCGGCCCTGACCTCGACCACGATCTCCTTCGGCCCGGGCGTGGGCTCGTCGACTTCGGCCCATTCGAGCACGTCCGGTCCGCCGCGGTGCCGGTACTGCAGTCGCTTCATGTCGGGGTTCCTCTCCGATATCAATCATCCAGGTCGTATGATTACTGTTCCTGTCTATCACACATGACGTATGATTTGCGCCTGAGCCTCGACATACGGCCTGCACAATCACTCAGACCGGATGATTTACGCGCGTATGATCACCGCATGTCTAACCACCGGCGCCGCCCGGAGCTGAGCAACCCACGGGTCCAGCGCACCCGCGCCCGCGTGCTGGCGGTCGCCCGTGAGCTCCTGCCCGAGGCCGGCCCCGCGGGACTGACCTACGCGCTGCTGGCCGAACGCGCCGACGTCACCCGCCAGACCCTCTACCGACACTGGCCCAACCGCGCGAGCCTGCTGTCCGACCTGCTACTGGAAGGCCCCGACGTGGGCTACCCCGCACCCGGCACCGATGTGCGGACCGTCGCCAGGGAATGGCTCACCAGCCTGCGCGCCGGGCTCAGCGACCGGCCCACCCGCGCCGCCGTGCTCGCCGTCATCGCGCAAACCGACTACGACCCCGACAGCACCGAGGCCCTGACCCGGATCGTCGAGAACCGGCACGCGGCCTTCAACACCCTGCTGGAACCCTCCGGACGGCAGGTCACCGCCGATGAGTACGCGCTGCTGACCTCTCCCGTGCTCTTCCGTCTGATCGTGGAAGGCCTGGAGGTCACCGACCGGTTCATCGACGCCGTGGTCACCCAATGGCTCAGCGGGCCGGGGGAACTCTGACGCATCGTGCCGAATCCCGGCAGGTCGGCGGGTGGTTCGCCGGGCTGTCGCGCGACGGACCGGTATCGTCCGGCGCGACGGGCCGGGCAGCCGGCCTGCGCTCCCGCCCGCGCTGAGGAGGACCGCCGTGAGCGATCGCCGGCACCGCACCGGTCCGGATGACGGATCGGCATCGCAGCCGTCGGCGGGTCATGGCTCTGGCGCACGTGACACGGTGCGTCTCGCGCTGGTGATCGGTGCGCTCGGCGTGGTGTTCGGCGATATCGGGACCAGTCCGATCTACACCCTCCAGACCGTGTTCAACCCGGGCGACCCGCACCCCGTTCCGGTCAGCACGGCGAATGTCTACGGGGTCGTCTCCCTGGTCTTCTGGGCGGTCATGATCATCGTCACGATCACCTACGTCTTGCTGGCGATGCGCGCCGACAACGACGGTGAGGGCGGCATCATGGCCCTGATCACCCTGCTGCGGCGGTGGAACGCCCAGCGCGGACGGCGAGCCGCAGCCGTGCTGGCGGTGCTGGGCCTCTTCGGCGCCTCGCTGTTCTTCGGCGACAGCATGATCACCCCGGCGATCTCGGTACTGTCCGCGGTCGAGGGGCTCAAGGTGGTCCAGCCGTCGCTGGAAGAGCTGGTCGTGCCGATCACCGCAGTGATCATCGTGGTGCTGTTCCTGGTGCAGCGCAGGGGAACGGCGGCGGTCGGCCGGGTCTTCGGGCCCATCATGATCGCCTGGTTCCTCGCCATCGGAGCGTGCGGGGTGAGCGGCATCGTCGACCACCCGGAGATCCTCAAGGCGCTGTCCCCGAGCTATGCGCTGGGCTTCCTGGCCGGCCACTTCGGCATCGCCTTCTTCGCACTGGCCGGAGTCGTGCTGGCGGTCACCGGTGCCGAGGCGCTGTACGCCGACATGGGGCACTTCGGGCGCAAGCCGATCACCCGCGGCTGGCTGTTCCTGGTGTTTCCCGCCTGCATGCTCAGCTATCTCGGCCAGGGCGCCCTGATCCTGGCCGATCCCGCCAATGTCAGCAGCCCGTTCTTCCTGCTCGTGCCGGACTGGGGGCGACTGCCGATGGTGCTGCTGGCCACGGCCGCCACCGTGATCGCCGCGCAGGCGGTGATCACGGGCGCGTACTCGGTCACCTCCCAGGCGGCCCAGCTGGGCTACCTGCCCAGGCTGCGGATCGCGCATACCTCCGAGTCCGCCATCGGCCAGATCTACGTGCCGTGGATCAACTGGCTGCTGATGGTCTCGGTGCTCACCCTCGTCTTCGCGTTCCGCAGTTCCGGGGCGCTGGCGTACGCGTATGGAATGGCCGTGGTCGGGACCATCACCATGACCACCCTGCTGTACTTCTACGTCGCCCGGGCGAAGTGGGGCACATCGCTGTGGCTGATCGGCACCGGCGCCACGGTTCTGCTGGTCGTGGACTTGCTGTTCGTGGCCGCGAACCTGACCAAGCTGGTCCACGGGGCGTGGATCCCGCTGCTCATCGGCCTCGTGGCGTTCACCGTGATGACCACGTGGCAGCGTGGCCGTGCGCTCGTCACCGCGGAGCGCGAACGACGCGAGGGCTCACTGCCCGAGTTCGTGGAGCAGCTGCGCAGCGGGAAGGCGTGGACGCTCCGCGTTCCCGGTACATCCGTGTTCCTCAACCGCGGCAAGCAGACCGCACCCCTCGCCCTGCGCGCGAACGTCGAGCACAACCACGTACGCCACGAGCAGGTCGTGATCCTGTCGCTCGTCACCGAACCCGTACCCCGGGTCCCGGACGACCAGCGGGTCGCGGTCGACGACCTCGGCTACGGCGACGACGGGATCATCCATGTCACCGCCCGGTTCGGTTACATGGAGACGCCGGATGTGCCCGGTACGCTGGCGCTGCTCGACCCGGCCTTGACCGAGGGCCCCTTGCACCTCGACCAGGCCTCCTACTTCCTGTCGAAGATCGAGCTCCGGCGCGGGAAGGCACCGACGATGGCGACGTGGCGCAAGCGTCTGTTCATCGCCACCTCCTACATCACGGCGGACGCCGCCGAGTACTTCGGCCTGCCCCGCGACCAGACGGTCAACATGGGCTCGCACATCGAGGTGTGACGGACCGTGAACCGATCAGGCAGCCGTGACTGACGCGGCCTCACGCGCGGAGCAGCAGGTGGCGCGGGTGCGCGACGAGCCGCGTGGGCGCTACGCGCTCGCGCAGGAGTTCTACCGGGTCGCCACGGGTCCCCGTCGTCGGTACGGCCGTGCCGAACTGAGCTTCATGCACTGGTCAGTGGCGCGTGGTGTGCTCGCGTCGGAGTCCGCGGAACCTGCGGGCAGCCCCTGGTGGCGTGCCGTCAATGAACGGCTTCTGCGGGACAAGGCCGAGGCCCACCTGCTGTGCACCTGGGGTACGGGCACCGCGAGCGCCCGAAGTGTGGAGTCCTGGGTGGAGTTCATCCGGACGCCCAGCCCCGGCCGCTGGTACCAGGCGCACAACGCCAGCATCGTCGCAGGGTATCTGGAGCACGAGGACCTGGCCACCGCAGAGCAGCAAGTGGAGCGGTTCATGATGAACGTGGCGCTGCTCCGCGTCCTCTTCACCCACGCGATGCTCGTACGGCCGCGACTCGCGCTGGGGCGCCTGTCCCCCTTCGGGCCGCCGCTGGCCGACCCGCGCCACCGGACCGTCCAGATGTTCCTCGACCTCGGCCGGTCCTTCCCACCCGTCTACCCGGTGCCGGCACCCATCGAGGACACCATCCTCGACGAACACGCGCTCGCCCGCATGCTCGACTACGGTCTGATCGCGCCACGGCTGCCCGAGCTCTACGCGTTCTCCGCCGAATCGCTCGGCCAACCACGGCTCACATCCCTGCTTGACGAGGGTTTGCCCGCCTACGCCTGGCCACACGGTGACCTGCCGGTCTGGTACATCGGCAACACCGGCCCGCATCTGCGCGCGATCGCCCGCTTCAGCGGAGCCCGCCTGCTCTGGGGGCGCTCCCCCGCGGTCCGTGCGCGACGCGGACGACCCGAGTGACGTGGGTGACGTAGGTGGCACCAGCGACTCAGAGTGACCCAGGCGGCCCAAGCGACACGGGCATCACGGGCGACAGGGGCGACAGGGGCGACAGGGTTCATTTCCTGTGAATCCCAGGCAGCCTCCGGAGAGGGCTTGGAGTGCTGACTTCCAGTCAATTACGATGCGCCCAGTTGATCACTCAGCGTGCGGTTCCGGCCATGATCCGTACACGCCCACAGCGAGTAGCCGCGGGCGCCGACGAACTGAAAGGGACTCAAGAGTGAAACCTGCACTGGTGGTACCCCCGATCTACGCGCCCATCCCGCCCGCGATACATCCGAACCACGCGGCCATCGACGCCCGGACCGCGGCGTGGGCGGACTCCTTCGACATCGGCTCCAAGGAGTGGCGCAGCCGCCTCGTGACCCAGGACATCGGCGTGTTCGCTGCGCGCATCCTCCCCGAAGGCGAGGAGGAGGTCGTCTCGATCCTCTCCGACTTCGTCATCTGGCTCTTCGGCGTGGACGACGGCTACTGCGAGGAAGGCGCACTCGGCAGCAAGCCGGGCGAGCTGGCGGCGGCACTCCAGAGGCTGCTGCGTATCGCGCAGAATCCGGAGGCGCCGATGCTCACGGACGACCCCCTGGCGGAGTCACTGCGGGACCTGACCCTCAGGCTTTCCCGCTGCGCGACCCCCCTTCAGGTCGGACGGTGGGTGGACACCCTTCGCGAGTACTTCTTCGCCGTGGTGTGGGAAGCGGAGAACCGCGCCGCGAGCAGGGTCCCCGACCTGAACGACTACACGCTGATGCGCCTGTACGACGGTGCGACATCGGTGGTGCAGCCCTTCCTGGAGATCGGACACGGATACGAGCTCCAGCCGTACGAGCGGGACAGCCGGGCGGTGCGGGCCGCCGCCGAGATGACCTCGTTCATCACCACGTGGGACAACGACATCTACTCCCACCACAAGGAAAGCCGCGGGACGCACTACTACCTCAACAACATCCGCGTGCTCGAGCACGAGTACGGCCTCAGCCGGGACGAGGCACTGACCAAGGCGATAGCCCAGCGCGATCGGGCGATGTGCCTCTTCATGAGCCTGCGCGCCAAGCTGGAGGACGAGGGCAGCCCGCAGGTGCGGCAGTACCTGCGCAGCCTCGCCGCCTTCATCCGGGCGACCCAGGACTGGAGCGTGAGCTCGCTGCGGTACACCACGCCCGACGACCCGGCGGCTTTGTCCGCGACCTTCACCGACACGCCGACCGACAGCAGCCCCGAGCCCCTGGACATCCCGTCCATCTCCTGGTGGTGGGACCTGGTCCCCGCGGTCCGGACCGAGGCCCTGCGGCCCGCCTGAGCGAAACCGCCGCCGTACCCCTCTGTGTGGTGCCACCGGGGGCTCCAGCACACAGAGGGCCATCCGCGTGACCTGCGGATTTCACCATAAGCTCGCATCCGGACACGCTTGGGCGGCCTCTGGTGACACTCCTGTGACAGTTGGCGGACAGCGCCATGAAATAGCGAGGACAACCTATCTAAAAGAGGCATAAAGGACATGTCGGTCATGGATCTCTGCTTCCGAGGGTGCGAGCAGCGAAGACCGGGCGACACGGACACACACCAGAGGACCAGCCATGAACCACACCCTCGCCACACCGGACACCGCGGCCCCTGCCCCCACGCTGGCCCCGCGCGAAGAGGAGACCCTCCGGCATATCGCCGCGGGACGCACGTACTTCCAGACGGCACGTCACATGGGTCTGTCCACCCACACGGTCGACGCCTACCTCCGCCGCATCCGCGCCAAGCTCAACATCAGCACCACCGCCGAACTCACCCGCATGGCCGTCTCCCTCGGCCTGTGAGGCCCGGAGCACTGCGCGACCGTACGGCTACGCGAAGCGAGAGGTGTCGCCCGCTCCCTCGCGCACGATCTCGGGCTCGCCACTGGAGAAGTCGATGACGGTGGTCGGTTCCGTGCCGCAGTCACCCGAGTCGAGCACGGCGTCCACCACATGGTCGAGCCGCTCCTTGATCTCCCACCCCTGAGTCAGCGGCTCCTCCTCGCCGGGCAGGAGCAGCGTGCTGGACAGCAGGGGCTCACCGAGCTCCGCGAGCAGGGTCTGGGTGACGACGTGGTCCGGGATCCGCACGCCGACCGTCTTCTTCTTCGGGTGCAAGAGCTGGCGCGGCACCTCCTTCGTCCCGGGGAGGATGAAGGTGTAGCTGCCCGGCGTCGCCGCCTTGACCGCGCGGAACACATCGTTGTCGAGCCGTACGAACTGGCCCAGCTGTGCGAAGTTCTGGCAGACGAGGGTGAAGTGGTGACGGTCGTCGAGACCACGGATGGACCTGATCCGGGCGAGGCCGTCCCGGTCCCCCACGCGGCACCCAAGCGCGAAACAGGAGTCCGTCGGATACGCGACGAGAGCGCCGGATCGGATCAGATCGGCCACGCTGGTGATGGTGCGCCGTTGCGGGTTCTCGGGGTGCACGTCGAAGTACTTGGCCATTCACGGAGCCTACGTGATCCGGCTGCGTCCTCCGGCTCCGGAACGCGGAGTACCGGCGGCGGACGAGTACTCAGGCTGCGGGCGGGTCGATGAGCACTCCGGGGTTGAGGATGCCCGCGGGGTCCAGGGCCTGCTTCGCGGCACGCAGGGCGTGGGCGAACGGTTCCGGACGCTGGCGGTCGTATCCCGGGCGGTGGTCGCGGCCCACGGCGTGGTGATGGGTGACGGTCGCACCGAGGTCGCCGAGCACGTCCATGGACGCCTGCTTGATCTCGTCCCACATCGCGACCTCGTGACCGCGGCGTCCGGGCACGATGACGGTGAAGTAGGGCGCGGGGCCGTCGGGATAGACATGGGTGAAGCGACAGTTGATCATGGCTTCGGCGCCGGCCACCCGACGCGCGACCTCGCCCAGTCGCCCGCGTACCGCCTCGTACAGTTCACCGGCGCGGTCCCAGGTGCAGGCGGTTTCGAAGGTCTCGCTGATCACGCTCATCCGGGCGAGTGCGTCCCGTAGGTACGGCATGCGCAGGAACGCCGAACGCCAGGTGCCGGCGGCCGTGTCCGCGCCCGCGTCACTGCCCTCCCGCGTGGGGGAGCCACCGTGGTCGCAGGCGAGCGTGACCAGTTCGGCGAGACGGTCGCCGACGGGGGCGTACGCCGACTCCAGGCCCAGCACGAGCACGCTCTCCCCGCCCCGGGCGACCCCGGCGAGGGCGGCCTCTCCCGGATCGAGGAGCCGGCAGTTGGCGGGGTGGAGGCCCGACTGGGCGATGGCGCGTACGGCGTCGATCGCCGCGGGGAACGAGTCGAACGACACGGTGGCCGAAGCCTTGTGGCATGGCCGGTCCTGGAGTCGCATCCACGCCTCGGTGATCACTCCAAGGGTCCCTTCTGAACCCAGGAACAGCCGGTCCGGCGAGGGGCCGGCCCCCGAACGGGGCAGCCTCAGCGACTCGTTGACCCCCACCGGGGTCAGCACCCGCATCGATTCCACCAGATCGTCGACATGGGTGTAGAGGGTCGCGTAGTGCCCCCCTGCGCGGGTGGCCAGCCAACCGCCCAGGGTGGAGAACTCGAAACTCTGCGGGAAGTGGCGCAGGGTCAGCCCGTGCGGCCGCAGTTGGGCCTCGAGGTGGGGGCCGAGGGCGCCGGCCTGGATCCGTGCCGCCCGGCTGACACGATCGATCTCGAGCACGCGGTCAAGCCCGGACAGGTCCAGGCTGACCACGCCACGATGGCGGTCCGCGCGGTACTCCACTCCCCCGACCACGGAACTGCCCGCCCCGTACGGAACCACGGCCACACCGGCGTCCGCCGCCCAGTCGAGGACGTCGGTGATGTCCTGCTCGGTGCGCGGGAAGGCGACCTGGTCAGGGGCCGGTGAGAGGTCTCCGTGCAGCGCCCGGACGATATCGCGGTACGCCTTGCCGTAGGTGTGGCCCGCGCGGTCGGCCGGGGCGTCCGACAGGAGCGGAGCGAGCGCTGGCGGTGGTGCGACGCGCGACTTCGGCAGCTCGACCGCACGGAGCTCGGGGACCGGTAGCGGCTCGGCCGCGGCTCCCGGGACCAGGGCGCCGAGTGCGGCGCATTCGGTGTCGGGAAGAGCCTTGTCGGTGGAGCCCCAGCCCCACCAGGACCGGTTCGCCGGGGCAGAGGCGGCTTGGACACGGTCGACCATGGGATATGACCTCTCGGTAATTTACCTCTTGGTAAGTTACCTGAACGTATACTCCCTTCCATGAGCACCGCAACGGGTCCGCGGCGCGGAGCTGGCACCAAAGGCGTGCCCCGCGCACAGCGCGAGGAACAGATCGTCGCCGCGGCCATGGAGGAATTCGGCCGCCGCGGCCACGCCGGTGCGTCGATGGCCGAGATCGCCCGCAGCGTGGGCGTCACCAAGCCGATGCTCTACAGCTACTTCGGGTCGAAGGACGGGCTCGCCACGGCCTGTGTGGACCGCATCGGCGCCCGCCTCGTCGAGGCCGTCACCACAGCCATGTCGTCTGGAGTGGGGGACGACCGGCTGGCGCACACCGTGCTCACCGCGGTCTTCGCGACCCTGCGGGGCCAGCGGCGGGCCTGGTTCGTCCTGTACGACCGCACACTGCCCCCGGACTCCGAACCCTGGCTCGCGGCCCGTCGTCACCGCGACACCATCGACGGCCTCGCGGCATCCGGCACCGCGGCGCTGCTGCGCGGGCACGGCAACGACGACGCCCTCGACGCCGACGCCCTCAAGCATGTGTGGACGGGAGTCGTCAGCGCCCTCGTCGGCTGGTGGGTGTCCCACCCGGACGAGTCGGCACAGGACATGGGTGAGCGCTGCGCCCGGCTCCTGTCGGCCGTGGGCAACGGCTCCTGAGGCCTCTGACGCCCCTCGCGCCGAACAGCATGTAGGTCGCAGTGAACAGCGGGGCGCATCGGCACGTATAGACGGAGGACCCCGTATCCGGGGACGCGCACCGATGGTGACGTCGCGTCAGTACGAGCATGGAGGCTGCGGATGAGGCACGCACGACGGACCCTCCAGCGGATCGTCCGGCTGGCGGCCGTCGGCGGGCTGGTCTGCGGCTCGCTGATGGTGTCCAACGCCGTGGCGAGCGAGCCCTCGGGCGGTGCGGCGACCAGATCCGGCACCACCAAGGCCGCGGATCCGGGCGCGGACCCCGCCGTACGCGCGATGACCCGGCTCGGGACCTCCCGTACCGCGGGCACCTGGATGGGGTCGGCGGGCCGCCGGGTCGTGGCCGTGACCGACACGGGCGCGGCGGCGGAGGTACGGCGAGCCGGGGCGGAGGCCAAGGTCGTGCGGTACAGCATGGACCGGCTCACTGCGGCGACCGAGCGGCTGCGGGCGGCGCCCCGGGTGCCGGGCACCGCCTGGGCGGTCGACTACCGTTCCAACGAGATCATGGTCCAGGCCGACAGCACGGTCTCGGCGGACGACTGGGGGCGGATGTCCGAAGTCGCCGAGGGGATCGGTGGATTCGTCACGATGGAACGGACAGCGGGGACCTTCACCACACGGGTGAACGGTGCCGCTCCGATCTTCGCGGACACCAGCCGCTGTTCCGCGGGGTTCAACGTGACCGACGGCAAGGACGCGTACATCCTGACGGCCGGGCACTGCGGCCCGGTCGGCACCGCCTGGTTCGGCGACCGCCGTGGCAATCGGGCAGTCGGCAGCACCACCGCCTCCAGCTTCCCCGGGGATGACTTCTCCCTGGTGCGATACGAAGGCGGGGCGCCGTCCGGGCGACTCGACGTGGTGGAGATCGGCGGCGGTCAGGGAGTACGGATCACGGGGGCCGCCGATCCCGTCGTGGGCCAGCAGGTGTTCCGCAGCGGAAGCACGACAGGGCTGCGCACGGGCCAGGTGACCGCGTTGAACGCCACGGTCAACTACCCCGAGGGAACGGTCACCGGGCTCATCCAGACCACGGTGTGCGCGGAGCCCGGGGACAGCGGGGGTCCGCTGCTGGCCCAGGGGCTGGCGCTCGGGGTCACATCGGGCGGCAACGGGGACTGCACCAGCGGAGGCGTCACGTACTTCCAGCCGGTGACGGAGGCGATGGCGACGCTCGGGGTGAGCCTGGCGGGCCAGAGTGGTTCCGGTGCCGGGAGCGGTTCGGGCCCGCAGACTCCGGGGAACGCGGAAGACCCGGGTGACACCGCGTCCCAGGGACCCGAAGCGGTCGCCCCCGCGGTGCCCGGGCCGCCCGCGGCAGGGGGAACCGGCGGGGTGGGCGGGATCAGCGGCACGGGCATCGTCACCGGGCTCGCATCCGGCCTGGGCCCTCTCGGCGCGGTCGGTCCCGGGCTCGCGGTAGTGATCACGAGCCTGGTCCTGCTGATCGCCAGCCGCTGGATCCAGTCGGCCCAGGGGCGCAGGAACTACCGCGACTACTACTCGCAGACCTGGGCCTGATCCGAGCGGCGCGAGCGGCTACGGGAGCGGTGTTCCGGTGGACTTCGCCATGCGGGCGGGGCGGCTGCCGGGCAGGGAACCGTGCCGGTGCCAGCCTGGTCACGTCATGCGGAACTCCGCTGTCGGACCAGGGCCTGGGGTGTGATGTGCGTGAACCTGCACGATGGCAGGGGCAGGACGCGCGATGCCCGGCGTCCGGGCTATCCGGCGGCGGCAGCGGTGTTCGCCATCGGAATGGCCGGGACGACTCTGCCGACTCCGCTGTACGGGCTCTACCAGGACCAGATCGGGTTCTCCGAGCTGATGGTGACCGTGGTGTTCGCGGTGTACGCCATCGCGGTGATCACCGTGCTGATGGTGGCGGGGAACTACTCCGACGAGGTCGGTCGCCGGCCGGTGATCCTCTGTGCCATGGCGCTGTCGGCCGCGAGTGCCGGGTGTTTCCTGCTGGAGAGCGGGCTGCCGCTGCTCTTCGCCGGCCGGCTGTTCTCGGGGTTCGCAGCCGGGCTGCTGAGCGGAGCGGCCACCGCGGCGGTCATCGAGCTGGCGGGCCCGGAGCGGCGGGCGCGGGCCGCCTTCGCCGCCACCGCGGCCAACATGGGCGGCCTCGGCTGCGGGCCCTTGCTGTCGGGGCTGCTGGCCGAGTACACCCCCTGGCCGCTGGTGCTGCCGTTCCTGGTCCACCTGGGTCTCGTGGCGGTGGCCGGCGTGATCACCTGGCTGCTGCCGGAGACCGTTGAGCACACCAAGCGACTGCCTCCCCTGAAACCCCAGGGGATCAGGGTGCCGCCGGAGGTCGCGGGGGTGTTCACGCCCGCCGCCGCCGCTGCCTTCGCCGGATTCGCCCTGCTCGGCCTGTTCACGGCGGTGGCGCCGAGTTTCGCCGCGCAGACACTGGGGGTGCACAACCTGGCGGTTTCGGGTGCCGTGGTGTTCTCCGTGTTCCTCGCCTCGACGCTCGGGCAGGCCCTGACCGGGAAGTTCGGCGCACGCCGGGCGCTGCCGGTGGGGTGCGCCGTGCTCATCGTCGGGCTGCTGCTGGTGGCCTCGTCGCTGATCGCCGCCTCATTGCCGCTGCTCGTCATGGGCGCGCTGTGCGGGGGCACGGGTCAGGGGCTGGCCTTTCGCGGGGCACTCACCCTGGTCGGCGGGGCCGCACCGGCGGACCAGCGCGGCGGGACCATCTCGGCGTTCTTCGTCGTCGCCTACGCGGGAATCTCCGTGCCGGTGGTGGGTGTGGGCGCCATGGCGATGTGGCTGGGACTGCGCGACGCCGGGCTGGTCTTCACTGCGTGTGTGGCGGTGCTGGCGGCGTGCGCCGGTGCGTATGCGCTGTGGCGTCCGCCGTCGGAGGCGTAGCGAGCGGACCGTGAAGGTACATGGGTCCGTGTTTCCTGATAACTGCCCATGTGAGCGCTTACCTGCTGCACCATGTCAGGCATCCGCGGTGCGCAGACGCGGATGTGGGGGGTGCGGGATGGAGCCGCTGAAGCCGCTGGAGGCCGGGGACCCGCGGGAAGTGGGCCCGTACCGGCTGGTGGCACGGCTCGGGGCGGGCGGGATGGGACGGGTGTTCCTGGGCCGCTCGCGCGGTGGGCGGGCAGTGGCCGTGAAGGTGGTCCGCCCGGAGCTGGCGGAGGGAGCCGAGTTCCGGGAGCGGTTCGCTCGCGAGGTGGCGGCGGCTCGCAGGGTCAACGGCGTCTTCACGGCAGGGGTCGTGGACGCCGACCCTGAGGCTCATCCGCCGTGGCTGGCCACCGCGTATGTGCCGGGTGTGTCCCTGGACGTGGCCGTGGCACGTTCGGGAGCCTGGCCGGAGGCACCGCTGATGTCGCTTGCCGCAGGGCTGGCGGAGGCGCTGGAGGTGATCCACGCCGCCGGTGTGGTCCACCGCGATCTGAAGCCCTCCAATGTGCTGCTGGCCGCGGACGGCCCCAGGGTGATCGACTTCGGCATTTCGGTGGCGAGCGAGCTGAGCGGCATCACGCGTACCGGCGCGGTGATCGGCACCCCTGGGTTCATGTCTCCCGAACAGCTGACGGGTGCGCATACGGGTGCGGAATGCGATGTGTTCGCGCTCGGCGCCGTACTGGCCTTCGCCGCGTCGGGCACGGGCCCCTTCGGCTCGGGCTCCGCCCAGGGCCTGATGTTCAGGATCGTGTACGCCGAGCCCGAGCTGGACCCCGTACCGGCGGGGCTGCGCCCGCTGGTGGCGCGTTGCCTGGCCAAGGATCCCCGGGACCGCCCGACGGTCGCGGAGGTGCTGGCGGCGGTGGCCGGATCGGCGGAAGCCGCGCGGACGACAGTGGTGTTCACGGATGCCGCGTGGCTGCCGCGGCCGGTGGCCCTGACCGTGCGCGAGTACGCCAGGACCGTCGCCGTGACCACGGCATCCGGAGTGCCGCACGGTGGCCCGGTGCGACCGGACGTGCCCCCGCCGCGAGGCGGGGCGCCGATGCCTCCAGCCGTACCACCGACTCCCCCGCCTGCTCTTCCCGCGACTCCCCCACCTGCCTGGGCGCCGTATCCGGCATCGTTCCCGGCGCCGGTGCCCGGAGCCTCACCAGGCTCCCCCTCGGGCCGCCGGTGGCTTGCCCTCGCGGCGTCGGCCGTGGCGGTGGTGGCCGTGGGAGTCATCGCCTGGCAGGCAGGAGCCATCCCCGGCTCCGGACGGTCGTCGTCATCGGGGGCGGCCTCGGGCGGCAGCTCGGCCCACACGTCCGCACCGGTCTCCCCCTCGGCCGCTCCGTCGGAGTCCTACTCGTACGCCCCCTCCCCCGTGGCTTCCGCCGCGATCTCCCCCACAGCCTCAGCGGCCTCACCGACGGAGGCGGGTACCGAGGAGGGCGGGGCAGAGGCGGTGGCCGGAAGCTGGCTCGGCACCTATGTCTGCAATCAGGGCATCACGGGACTGTCCCTGACCATCGAGGACGAAGGCGGTGGCGTCGTGTCGGCGCTTTTCCGCTTCTTCCCCGATCCCTCCAATCCGCTCGTCCCGCGCGGCTCGTTCGCGATGCGCGGGACCTTCCTGGACGGCGAGCTCGCCCTGCGCGGCGCCTACTGGATCGAGCAGCCTCCGGGCTTCCTGATGGTCGACCTCGCGGCGGAGTACGACCCGGGGACGCCGGGCCATCTGGACGGTGTGGTGTACGGCGCGAACTGCCTCAGCTTCTCCGTGGCGCGCTCCTGATCCGGGCTGCGGCAGGGCCGAGGCCTGAACTGCCCATTTCGGACTCTTGTGTCAGCAATTACAGAAAGCGGCACTCGCCGTGGACCATGATGATTCAGGTGCTAGAGACGCCCCTGCGGATATTCCCCTTCATCGATGAACCGCCTCACACGGGATCCTTCTCTGGCGAATCATGTGAAAGAGCGGCATTGTGTGGCTTTTCCACGCCCCCAGCGGCCACACCCAAGGCCCTCCACCATCGAGCTCTGGGACTCCAACGCAAAGGCGGGCATTCCCTCAAAAGGTCTCATGCAGATGATTGATCTGACATTTCGGATATACCATACAAATGGTACCTTCTGCGATATCTACGATCCCATTGCCGATATCGCGGCAGCATGCAACTACGCGGCCGACCGCTCCGGGTCCATGGACAACGTCAACGGCGCCTACTGACGCTTCGCTGGTCCGTTCGCCCGGGGAGTGGGACGCTGGAGAGCGGGGGACCGCGGCCGAGGAGACTCGGGAGGGCCGATGGGGCGCGATGTCCCGGCGCTGGTGTTCACCCGTGATGACCGCCGCCGATACCGGAACAAGATGCAGCAGTGCCTCGACGCGTTCGCGCAGATGCTGCGGGACGAGCGCTTCGAGGCCGAGCGGCCCCAGGTGGGTCTGGAAATCGAACTGAACCTGGTGGACGGGGCCGCCGAACCGACCATGCGGAACACCGACGTGCTCGAGGCGATCGCGGACTCCGCCTGGTCGAGCGAGCTCGGGCGGTTCAACCTGGAGATCAACGTCCCTCCTCGCGAGCTGACCGCAGGCGGCCCCGACTCCTGGGAGAAGGAGATCCGGGACGCCCTCAACCACGCCGAGGAGCGGGCTGCGGCCGTCGGGGCGCACCTGGTCATGGTGGGAATACTGCCCACACTGCGGCAGCACGACGTGAGCGAGGCGGCCCTCTCGGAGAACCCCCGCTACCGCCTCCTCAACGAGCAGGTGTTCGCTGCCAGGGGTGAGGACCTGCGGATATCGGTTGACGGCGTGGAGCGGCTGAGGACGTACGCGGACACGATCACACCGGAAGCCGCCTGCACCAGCACCCAGTTCCATCTCCAGGTGGCCCCGGACGAGTTCGCGCCGTACTGGAACGCGGCGCAGGCGATCGCGGGGGTGCAGGTGGCCCTGGCGGCGAACTCTCCGTTCCTGTTCGGCAAGGAGCTGTGGCGCGAGACCCGTATCCCGCTGTTCGAGCAGGCCACCGACACCCGTCCGGAGGAGATCAAGGTCCAGGGGGTGCGCCCGAGGGTGTGGTTCGGGGAACGGTGGATCACCAGCGTCTTCGACCTCTTCGAGGAGAACGTGCGCTACTTCCCGGCACTGCTCCCGTTGTGCGAGGACGAGGAACCGCTGGAGACCCTGGACCACGGCGACACCCCCGAGTTGGGCGAGCTCACCCTGCACAACGGGACGATCTACCGCTGGAACCGTCCGGTGTACGCGGTCACCCACGGCCGTCCCCATCTGCGGGTGGAGAACCGGGTGCTCCCGGCCGGGCCCACGGTGGCCGATGTGCTGGCGAACGGCGCCTTCTACTACGGACTGACACGGGCACTGGTCGAGGAGGACCGGCCGGTGTGGTCGCGGATGTCGTTCTCGGTGGCCGAGGACAATCTGCACGAGGCCGCCCGGCAGGGGATCGACGCACGGCTGTACTGGCCGGGTGTGGGTGAGGTGCCGGTGGCGGAGCTGGTGCTGCGGCGGCTGCTGCCCATGGCGCACCAGGGGCTGGAGCTGTCCGGCATGGACGCGGCATGGCGGGAGCCGCTGCTCGGCATCATCGAGCAGCGATGTGTGAACGTCCGCAACGGTGCGGTGTGGCAGGCCGAGATGTACCACCGGATCGCCGGTACCAGCCATGTCGACGATCATGAGGCGTTGCGGCTGATGACGCGGCAGTACATCGACTACATGCACCTCAACGCTCCGGCGCACACCTGGCCGGTGGACTGACCGCCCTGCGAGGGCCCGCCGCCGTCGCGCCGGCGGCCGCCGCTCCGGTCTTCCGCCGGGTCCCCTTCACCGGTCCCGGCGGCCGGCTCACCCCGGGAACAGCGTCGCCCCGGCCCACACCAGTGCGAGCCATCCGCCGACGACCGCGAGGGCGATGAGGAGCGCGCCCACCACCGCACCGGAAGGCAGCGGGTCGGGGGTCGCGGGGGCGGGGGGTTCCACGGGACAGCACTTCGAGCAGTGCGGCTCACTCATGCGTCAGAGAATGCCGAGCGCCACGGCTTACCGGTATGCGCGATCCGGACTATCTCGAAGGGTCCTTCAAGAGCCTTGACACTCCCGTGCCCGGGGTGATCCTGTACACGCCGCGCAGGATCAACGCCCCTGGGGCGCTTGGCCGTTGACATCTCGGGGGATCCCCGGGGGTCTCAGGAATCGGGGAGGCATCTCATGACCACTGGAGGCGACGCCGACCGGGGAGCAGACGAGGCGCCGTCCGGCCGGTCTGCCGTGTCCGATGTGCCCGTCGTACCCGGACCACCCCGGCTGCCCGGGCTCGGCAACCTTCCGGCGTTCGCCCGCGACCCGCTGGGGTTCTTCGTGAGACTCCGGGAACGCGGGGACATGGTGGCCTGGCGGCTGGGGCCGCAGCGCGCGCTCTTCGTATCGCGTCCGGAGCACATCGGTGAGCTGCTGACCGGAATCGAGACGGTGTTCAGCCATCCCGAGCTGGGGTGGGCGTTGAAGTTGGTGCTCGGGGACGGTGTGGTGACCTCGGAGGGCGCTGACTGGCGGCGCAAGCGGGCGCTGGTCCAGCCCGCGGTGCGACCGCGCCAGGTTCGTACGTACGCGGAGACGATGGCGGCCTGCGCCGCCGAGGTGGCGGACACCTGGCGGCCGGATCGCGTGATCGACGTACGGCGGGAGATGCTGGCGCTCACCCAGCGGATCGCCGTGCGCACGCTGTTCGGTGCGGACACGGCCGGGCGTGAGGAGGTGATCGGGACGGCGATGGATGTGGCTCAGCGGGCGATCGGCGACGAGTTCCGCGGTATCACCTTGTTCCTTCCCTCCTGGGTGCCCACACCCGGGCGGCGGAGGCTGCGCAGGGCGGTCGACGTGATCGACACCGAGGTCGGGCGGGTGACCGGTGGGCGGCGCCGCGGCGGCGGGGGACGGGACGATCTGCTGACCAGACTGCTGGCCGCCCGGGACGAACGGGGAATGCCGCTGTCCGACAAGGAGGTGCGTGACGAAGCGGTGACTCTCTACATCGGCGGGCACGAGACCACGGGCACCACCCTCACCTGGGCCTGGTACCTGCTGTCACGCAACCCCCTGGCCCGCGCGCGGCTCGGGGAGGAGCTGGAGCGGGTCCTCTGCGGTCGCACCCCGCAGTTCGACGACCTGCGTCTGCTCCCGTACACCGAACAGGTGGTCAAGGAGACCCTGCGGCTGTATCCCCCGGTGTGGCTGATGACGGGCGTCGCGAGGGAGGGCTCGACCCTCGGCGGCCGTCCGGTCCCGGAAGGGACGGTGGTGTGGTCGAGTCAGTGGAGCGCGCATCGCGACCCGCGCTGGTTCCCCGAGCCGGACGACTTCCGCCCGGAACGCTGGGACACGGCTGACGGCCCGGTGGCTCCGGACCACGCGTGGTTCCCCTTCGGCGGGGGCGCGCGGGCGTGTCTGGGAGCGCGGTTCGCGATGGTGGAGGCGGTCCTGGTGCTGGCGGCGCTCGCGCAGCGGTTCCATGTGGACGTGGAGCGGGGCGAGGTGCCGGCGAAGCCGGGGCTGACCCTGCAACCCGGCGCTCCGGTGAGGGCGGTGCTCCGGGCGGCATTCTGAGGGCTGAGGTGAGGCCGACGCGCCCGCGGTGTCCCTCTGCGCCCATCGCCGCCGACATATGCCAGGAGCACCACCATATCGAGTGTTGCCAAATCCCTTACGCGCCCTTGCACTCTGTGCAACAGTCGTAACTGGTCCATCTCTTACGACTTGGCCATGCGCGCCTGTAACGGAGTACGACATGCCGTCCCATCTGTTCGCGGAACGTTCCGCCCAGCCACCCGGGCGCGACACGGTGGACTCGTTGATCTCGCAGACCCGTCGGCTGCGTGGTGACGTGGACGCGGTGCGCAGGGACGCCATAGTGGACGAGGACGATCCACAGGTGCGCTGGCAGCGGGCACTGTGCGATCTGGCGGTCCATCAGCTGGACGACCTCGGCACCCATCTGGGCCAGCTCAAGGATGGGTTGCCGCCCTTCGAACAGGGATCCGAAGCCCCTGATGACGCCCCCCCACCGGAGACCGGGTCCCTGCTCAGCAGAGTCGGTACCGCGGAGTGGAACCTCCTCAACGACCAGGTCCGTTGGTCCGATGAGCTCCAGCAGATCTTCGGCCGGCCGGCCGAGAGCGGTCCGATGTCCCTCGACGAGCTGCCATCCATGGTGTTCGCCGAGGACCAGGGCCTGCTGACCTCCATGGTGACGGACTGTCTGATCGACGGGAAGCCCATCGATGGCGAATTCCGTATCGTCCGGTCCGACGGCCGAGTGCGCACCCTGCACATGACGGGCGAACCAGTGCTCGACGCGGACGGGTGCACGGCGTCGATGTGGGCGGTCTTACGGGACGTCAGCGAGCTGCGCAGGACTCAGCGCGCCGTGCGTGAATCGCGTGACACGCTGGCCCGCAAGCAGCACGTCGACCGCACCGAGCGCCGGATCGCCACAGAGCTCCAAGAGGCGGTACTGCCGTCCTGGCGCGACAGCGGTGAGGGCCCCGTTTCCCTTGACACGGCGGGCCACTGCCTTGCGGCGGCGGACAGTGCTCTGATCGGCGCCAACTGGTTCGACGCGGTCGAGCTGCCGGACGGTGGCGTGGTGCTGAGCGTCGGTGACATCACGGGCAGTGGGGTGACGACCACGTCCACGATGGCGATGCTGCTCGGGGCGTTGCGCGGTATGGCCCTGGCAGGTGTCCGGCCCGGTGCGCTGCTCGGACACCTCAACCAACTGCTCGACGCATCCGCTCAGCCGGCCCTGGGCAGCGCACTGTGCTGCCACTTCGATCCAGCGACGAGGACACTTCAGTGGGCGCAGGCCGGAAGCCCCGCCCCGCTGCTGTTCCGCGACGGGACGGGACGGGTGCTGACACCACCGGCGGGAATGCTGCTCGGAGCCACATCCGGCGCGAAGTACGAGCAGGCCGAGGCGCGACTTCGCTCCGGTGATCTGCTGGTGTTCCACACGGACGGACTGACCCGGGGTGCCGACGCACGCGAGGGGTCGAGGGCCGATCGCTTCTTCGCTCTGGCATCCCGCTTCACCGTGGCCCGCGCAGCACAGGACTGCGTGCGGTCGATCGTCGAGGAGTTCGGCGAGAGCGAGCCCGGCGACGATGCCTGTGTGATGGCGGCCAGGGTTCGCTAGCGCCACCAGGATCCCGTCCACTGCCGGTGTTCCCGCTGTTTCCGGCGCTCCGGGCCTCACGTGTCACCGACGGCATGGCGCCGTTCAGATTCCCACGCTGCGAGCGCGCTTGGACGGGCTGTTGGGCAGGGCGAGCTGAATCTCCTCGCGGAGGTCCTGAATCTTCGCGTACTCCGCGTACTGGCCGGTGAGCCGGTACATCTCGCGCAGCCGGTCCCAGGTGCGGTGGGAAGAGGTCTCCCCCATCGACACCAGGGCCAGCCGGGCGTACCGGTCCGCCTGTTCCGGGTCATCGGCGATGAAGCAGGCCGAGGCCAGGGAGATGTAGTCGAAGATCTTGGACCGCTGACGGCCGCCTTCCCTCAGCTCGAGCGCCTGCCTGGCGTGGCGCTGCGCGGTGTTCGCGGCCGCGGCGTCGTGCTCGGCGAGGGTGCGATACGCGAGGGCCTGCATACCGTGCAGGTCGGCCTCGTCGAAGAGCTGCATCCAACTGGGCGGGGGTACATCGCCCTTGTCGGCCACGAACAGCTCTTCGGCCTGTCCGAGGGTGCGGCGCATGGCCTGGCCCCGCCCCATGGAGGCCTGTGCCCAGGCTTCGATGGTGAGCAGCATCGCCTGCGTACGCGGAAGGGTCTCCTCACCCGAACCGGACTTGGCGAGCTCCATGAGGTCGAGGGCGTCGTCGGGGCGACCAAGGTGCACCATCTGGCGAGCGGCCCTGGAGAGCGCCTCTCCCGCACGGGGACGGTCGCCGCCCTCACGGGCCGCGTGGGCGGCGATCACGAAGTACTTCTGCGCCGTGGGTTCGAGACCGACGTCGTGCGACATCCAGCCGGCCAGGACGGCCAGGTTGGCGGCCACGCCCCAGAGGCGCCGCTGGAGATGGTCGGGGTGCCGGTAGGCGAGCATTCCACCCACCTCGTTGAGCTGGCCCACGACCGCCTTTCGCTGGAGACCCCCGCCACGGGAGGCGTCCCAGGCGCGGAACACTTCGACGGAGTGCTCCAGCGCCTCTACTTCCTCCGACCCGATGGGTGCGGCTTCGTAGCGGTCGAACCCTGCCGCGTCGGCGAGCAGGGTATGGGCGGCGGAGGCCCCCTGGGAGGTACGCATGGTTGCGGGGTCGGTATGCAGCCACTCGTACATGGCACTGCTGATTGCGGAGCCTGCGGCGAGCGCGGCACCCGCGCCCACCAAGCCGCGTCGGTTGAGCATGAGGTCCATTCCCGTGAATTCGGTGAGGACCGCCGCCGTACGGTCGGGTGCCCAGGGCAGGCCGTCAGGGTTCTGCGTGTGGCTGACGTCCCGCCTGCTGCCTGTGCGCTTCTGCCGTACGAGACCGAGGTCCTCGATGGTCACGACACGGCCGAGTCGTTCGGTGAACAGAGCCGCCAGCACCCGCGGCACGGGATCGCGTGGGGTCTCCCCCATGTCGATCCAACGCCGCACCCGCGAGGTGTCGGTCGCCAGCTGCGGATGGCCCATGGCCGCCGCGTGCCGGTTCACGAGCCGTGCGAGTTCGCCCTTGGACCAGCCGGCCAGGCCGAACAGGTCGGAAAGACGGGTGTTGGGTTCTCCGGTCACGTCAAGCCCCCAGGTTCTCGGCTGAGTTGACAGTAACCCCCTGTCAGATGCGTTGCGACTATTCGCCAGGGTTCGCCAGGGTCCGCCAGATGGTGTGCCACCTGCGCCCGGGTGTCAGGTAGGAACGCGCCACCCCGCCCCGGGGCCGACCGCATTCCCCAGGGTGCCGAAGGCTTCCAGGGCAGGGCAGCGCACGCGACTTGTCGGCACACGAAGGGATCTGCTCACCCATGTACACAGCATCGTCCTCCGTGTCCGCCCCGCCCCGGCCGCAGACGGTCGTCCCGGTCGGCGGCAGGACGTTTCTCGACCCCTCCCCCGCCGCCGCACGGTCCCGGCGCTGGCCGGCGACCACAGGCCAACCGCTCAGTGGGAGAATCGACTTGTCCGGCCCCCAGGGCGCGCAGTTGCGCATGGCGATCGCGTCGGTACACCGGATCTGCCCGGAGTTCAATCCGGTTCAGGTGCTGCGCAGGAGCGGACGCTCGGTCCTCCTGGTCGGCAGCACCGGGCGCGCCACAGCGGTGGCCAAGTGTTTACTCGACCAGTCCCAGGTATGGGCAGAGCGGTTCCAGCACGAAATAGCTGCTTATCGTGCGTTCGTCCGGCACCGCCCGCCGGTGCGGGTGCCTCGGCTGATCGCCGCGGATCCGGACAACTGCACACTGGTGATCGAGCGTATGGCCGGCCGTCCCGCCGCCCTCGTACGACATCCCTCCGATGCCCCGCCGCGCGCGGACGTACGGGCGGTGCTCGGGGCGATCACACGGCTCAACTCCTGGCGGCCACCGGCCGGTATGTTCGACGCTCCGCTCGACTACGCCACCCGGATCTCCCGCTATCACGAGCTCGGGCTGTTCACCGACCGTGATCTGGGCGATCTCCAGAAGCTGCTGCACGGAGTCGCCCACGCGGGCGGGCGGCAGGGTGTGGGGCAGTTCTGCCACGGCGACGCGCTGCTGTCGAACATCCTCCTGGCGCCGACCGGCCCCGTGCTGGTCGACTGGGAGCACGCGGGCTGGTATCTGCCGGGGTACGACCTGGCGACCCTCTGGGCCGTCATGGGCGACGCGCCCCTCGCGCGGCGCCATATCAGCCAGCTCGCCCAGCAGTCGGGGCCCGCGGCGCGGGATGCCTTCCTGGTGAATCTGATGCTGGTGCTGACTAGGGAGATCCGCACCTACGAGACGGCCGTGCAGCGGACGATGCGGGAGGCGGACCCTGCCAGGACCGTGCCGCAGCACCCTGGCGGGATGTCGGTCGGAGAAGAGCAACGGCTGTTGCTGCGCCGGCTGCACGACGACTGCGCGCTGGCACGGCGGGCCGTGCGCGCCGCGGTCGGCACACGCTGACCGTCAACGAGGGGGGATGTGCGCCGTGCGTCCAGTGCCGACACACTGGACGCACGGCGCCTTGTCGGTGCGGGACAGCTCTTGGACCGCCTTCTCGGCGGCCAGTTTCTGGAGCCGCTCCAGGCGTTCCCGCGACTCCGGGTCGGCCGGTGTGTAGGTGAGCAGGCGGGCGCCGCTCTCCGGACCGAGCCAGAGATCGGTGTGATCGAGGGTCAGCAGACCGACATAGGCGTTGTTGATCTGCTTGCGCCTGCCGTGCGCGGCGCTCACCACCTCATGGCGCTCCCATGTCTCGCAGAACTCGGGCGAGGCGGACTGAAGCCGTTTCAGCAGCACCTTCCAGGCGGGCTCGGCGAGATGCTCGGCCATCGCGGCGCGGAACTTCGCGGCCATCAGCCGCGAGGTCTCCTCCCAGAGCACCACCGATGAACGCCACTGCTCGTTCGTGTGGATCAGCAGCAGGCAGTTGCGGTCCTCCGGCGGCACCTCGTCCAGATCGCACAGCAGCCGCCCGTAGCTGCGGTTGTACGCGAGGATGTCGTACCGGCCGTTCTGGATGCACGCCGGAATCGGCTCCAACTGCTCCAGAACCGCGACCAGGGCGGGGGTGATGGAGGGGCACACCGTGCGGGGGGCCGGGTCGATCGCGCCCGCGAGATGGAACAGATGGCTGCGCTCGGTGGTGTCGAGCAGCAGGGTGCGCGCCAGGGAGTCGAGTACCTGTGCCGAGACCTGGATGTCGCGGGCCTGCTCGAGCCAGGTGTACCAGGTGACGCCGACCGCGGAGAGCTGGGCGACCTCCTCGCGGCGCAGTCCCGGCGTACGCCGACGGCGGCCGCGGTCCAGACCGACCGTTTCGGGACTGATCCGCTCCCGTCGGCTCCGCAGGAACGCGGCGAGCTCGCGACGGCGGATCTCCGACTCCTGCGCCGGCTGCTGCGGTACGGGTGGCGGCGATGCCGGTGCCCGCGTCTGCGTCCTCTGTGCCATGGTGCTCATGACTCCCAGCGTGCCGAACCGTCGAGCCTGTTTCCAGGTACTCCTTGTACCAGGATAAACAGACTCTGGTACCAGGCTCGCATGGGGAGCAGTCTCTTGTGACGTGAGCGAAACAGCAACTCTTCAGACCCATGGCAGCACGGCCCCGCCGGAAGCGCCGGCCCCCTCCGCGCTGGGCGGCCTCGGACTGTTCACCGTGCTGCTCGGAGCGGCACTGCCCATCATCGACTTCTTCATCGTCAATGTCGCCCTCTCCACGATCGGCCGCGATCTCGCCGCGGGAGAGGCGGTGCTGGAGCTCGTCGTGGCCGGGTACGGCGTCTCCTACTCGGTCCTTCTGGTGCTCGGTGGGCGGCTCGGCGACATGCTGGGCCGCCGCAGGCTCTTCATCGGCGGTATGGCCGCCTTCGGTCTCACCTCGCTCGCCTGCGGGCTCGCCCCCGACGCCTGGACGCTGGTCGCCGCTCGGGTCGCCCAGGGCGCGGCGTCGGCGATGCTGCTTCCGCAGGTGCTGGCCACCATCCAGGCGGCCACCGCAGGGCCCCGGCGCGCCCGTGCCATGAGCCTGTACGGCGCGATGGCCGGGCTCTCCATGGTCGCCGGGCAGATACTGGGAGGTCTCCTGGTGGCCTGGGACTTCGCGGGCACGGGCTGGCGCGCGGTGTTCCTGGTGAACGTGCCCGTCGTGGCGGTCGGTCTCTTCCTCGCGTCGCGGGCCGTGCCGGAGACGCGCGCCCAGCGCCCCGAGCCCATCGACGTCCCGGGCACGCTGCTGCTGACGGCGGCGCTGGTGACCCTGCTGGTGCCGCTGACCGAAGGGCGATCCGCCGGCTGGCCGCTGTGGACGTGGCTCGTACTCGCGCTCTTCCCGGTATCGGCGTATGGCTTCTACCGGGTCGAGCTGCGCTCCGACCGGCGGGGCCGCACTCCGCTGGTGCCGCCGAGCCTTTTCCGGCTGGTGTCGCTGCGGCGCGGGCTGCTGATCATCGTGCCCTTCTCGATCGGCTTCAGCGGTTTCATGTTCGTGATCGCGGTGGCCCTGCAGCAGGGCGCGTTGCTCGGCCCGGTCCCCGCGGGGCTGGCGCTGGCTCCGATGGCAGTGGCCTTCCTCGCGGTCTCGCTGGCGGGTCCGCGGCTGGTGCGCCGGTTCGGTACGCGGGTGGTGAGCGCGGGCGGGGCGGTGCAGGCGGTGGGCCTGGTCCTGATCGTGCTCGCCGTCTGGCGCGACTGGCCGGGGCTCGACGCCGTGTCGCTGCTGCCGGGCGCGGCGGTGGCGGGCGCGGGACAGGCCCTCCAGCTTCCCGTGCTCTTCAGGATCGTGCTCTCGGAGGTACCGGCGGACCGTGCCGGGGTGGGAAGTGGCGTGATGGTGACGGCCCAGCAGTCGTCCCTGGCCCTGGGTGTGGCCACGCTCGGTTCGCTGTTCCTGGGTCTGGTGCCGGTGGTGGGTATGCGGGACGCGCTGGTGGTGACGCTGCTGGTGCAGCTGGCGGGTGTCGTGTGCACGGCGCTGCTGAGCCTGCGTCTGCCGAGGCAGGTCGCATGAGGAGGCGCCGCGTCGCGCGGCGGACCCCGTCCGTCGCTGTGGCTGCGCTTTCATCCGGATGAGTGATCATCGTCGTCGCGTGGGCCGGATGGGCGACGGGTAGGACTGGCCCGTACGCGACCGGTCCGCGCGGCGCACGCGCGGACGTTCACCGAAAGGCCCGGGCACGCATGGCACAGCCCTTCGAACTGCCGGATTTCTATGTCCCCTATCCGGCCCGACTCAACCCCCATGTCGACGTGGCGCGGGAGCACACCCGGGAATGGGCGCGCCGGATGGGCATGCTGGAGGGGTCGGGGGTCTGGGTGCAGGAGGACCTCGACGCGCATGACTACGCCCTGCTGTGCGCGTACACCCACCCGGACTGTTCGGCGGAGGCCCTGTCCCTGGTGACGGACTGGTATGTGTGGGTCTTCTTCTTCGACGACCACTTCCTCGAGGTGTTCAAACGCACCGGGGACCTGGCGGGCGGCAAGGCCTATCTGGACCGGCTGCCGGCGTTCATGCCGCTGGATCCGGCGCAGGTCACCCCCGCGCCGACGAACCAGGTGGAGGCGGGCCTCGCCGATCTGTGGGCGCGCACCGTGCCGGACATGTCTCCCGACTGGCGGGCCCGGTTCGCGCTCGCGACCGAGTATCTGCTCAACGAGTCGATCTGGGAGCTCGACAACATCAACGAGGGACGGGTGTCCAACCCCGTCGAGTACATCGAGATGCGCCGCAAGGTGGGAGGCGCGCCGTGGTCGGCGGGGCTCGTCGAGTATGCGGCGGGTGCGGAGGTTCCCGCGCGGGTGGCGGGTTCGAGGCCGGTCCGGGTGCTGACCGAGACGTTCGCCGATGCCGTGCATCTGCGCAACGACCTGTTCTCCTACCAGCGCGAGGTGGAGGACGAGGGCGAGCTCAGCAACGGTGTGCTGGTGCTGGAGACGTTCCTCGGGTGCACGACGCAGGAGGCTGCCGAGTCCGTCAACGACCTGCTGACCTCACGGTTGCAGCAGTTCGAGAACACAGCGCTGACCGAAGTCCCCGCGATGTGTGTCGAGTTCGCTCTCGGTCCGGCCGAGTGCGCGGCGGTCGCGGCCTATGCGAAGGGATTGCAGGACTGGCAGTCGGGGGGCCATGAGTGGCATATGCGGTCGAGTCGCTATATGAACAAGGAGGTGCGGACGGGCCCTTCGCTGTTCGGCGGAGTGCTCGGCACCTCGGCCCTCGACATCGGCACGCTCTTCGGGCGCCCCGCGGCGGCCCGGTTGCGCGGTCTCACCCATGCGCCGCACCAGCGGACCGGTCCGTCGCTACTGCCCGATTTCGCGCTTCCGTTCCCGCTGACGCTCAGCCCGCACCTCGATGACGCACGCGTCAAGTCCCTTGCGTGGGCGCACCGCATGGGGCTGCTCGGCGATATCTGGGACGAGCCGATGCTCGCCGGGTTCGACTTCGCGCTGTGCTCGGCGGGGCTCGACCCCGATGCCACCCCCGACGAGCTGGAGCTGAGCGCCGAGTGGCTGACCTGGGGGACGTACGCCGACGACTACTATCCGCTGGTGTTCGGGCGCCCGCGCAGGCTTGTCGAGGCGAAGGCGTGCCACCAGCGGCTGATGGCCTGCATGCCCCTCGATGAGCCGGCGGCGGGGGCGGCGACGGCGGTGAGCCCGATGGAGCGGGGTCTCGCGGATCTGTGGGCGCGTACCGCGGGGCCGATGGTGCCCGAGGCACGGTCCGCGCTGCACCAGTCGATCGAGGTGATGCTGGAGAGCTGGCTGTGGGAGCTGCACAACCAGGCGCAGCACCGCGTGCCCGACCCGGTCGACTACATCGAGATGCGCCGGCGGACCTTCGGCACCGATCTGACGATGCTGCTGTGCCGGCTGCGGCACGGGGGCGAGTTGTCGGCCGAGGTGTACCACAGTGGCACGGTGCGGGGTCTGGAGCAGTCGGCGACGGACTACGCCACACTCATGAACGATCTGTTCTCCTACCAGAAGGAGATCGAGGTCGAGGGCGAGGTGCACAACGCCGTGCTGGTGGTGCAGTCCTTCTTCGACTGCGACTATCCGTCGGCGGTGCACATCACGGACGATCTGATGCGTTCCCGGCTGCGTCAGTTCCTGCATCTCAAAGAGCACGAGCTGCCGGTGCTGTGCGATCACCTGGGGCTCGACGAAGGGGGCCGGGTGGCATTGGACGCCTATGTGCGGGAGCTGGAGGACTGGCTCGCCGGGATCCTGCACTGGCACCGCAATGTGCGGCGGTACGCGGAGGAGGACCTGCCGCACGGCGCCGGTTCGCCGCTGCGGACCAGCGGGCCGACGGCGGTCGGCATGTCGGCGGCCAGGATCGTCGCGGCGCTGCGGCGGCCGGGCGGCGCGGTGGTGACGGGCGCGGTCCCGGCATAGGGGCGTGGCAGGGGACCGGGAACGGCCGCGGGCCCGCCGTGATGTGGTCACGGCGGGCCCGCGGGGGCGTCATCGAGGTCTCGCGCGGCGCTCCGTCAGCCCTGCTGGAAGAGCTCCGCGGGCAGCGGCTTGAGCAGCGCGTAGAGGTCGTCGGTGATCGGCCGGTCCCAGCTGGCGATGGTGACCAGAACGTTGTCACTGCGGTCGAACTGCACGCAGGAGACACGGCTCTCGGAGAGCTTGATCCGGCGGACGATCAGGAGGTTGTCGCCCTGCATCACGGGGACGTCCTCGGTGCCGGTGACGGTGACCTCCTCGTCGTTCTCCAATGCGACGAGCAGCTGGGCCACCTCGAAGGGGATCTGTCCCTCGCCGAGCTCCCGGGCGGGCGAGCCCTCGGGCAGATTGCCGATGATCATCGCCGGACCCCGGCCGCCGAACAGGTCGTAGCGCAGGAAGACGCCCTGGCAGCTGCCGTCGGGCGCGGGCAGCAGCCCCGCGCCGAGGTTGCCGGGCCAGTCGCTCGGGTCCATGGCCAGGACGTCGAAGTCAGGGCCCGCGGGGTGGGCGGCACTGCGGCGGCGGAGGAAGGACATGCGGCCATGGTACGTGTCCGGCGGCCTGGTGCGGCGATCCGGGTACGGCGTAGCGGGGGGGGCGAGGGGCTCAGTCCACGATGGCGTCGACCTCCACTTCGACCAGCCAGGCGGGGTCGATGAAACGGGACACCTCGACGAAGGTGCACACCGGGCGTACGGCGGCGAAGCGCTCGCCGTGAGCCTGTGCGGCCTCCCGCCAGCGTTCGATGTCCGTGAGCATGACGCGGGTGCGCACCACATCGCTCAGCGAGCCGCCCGCCTCGTGCAGGGCGCGCTCGGCGACGTCCAGGCAGCGGAGCGTCTGGGCGTGTACGTCACCCGGCGCGACGGTGCTGCCGTCGTCGCCGATGGGGGCGGTGCCCGCGACGGCGATATGAGAGCCCCTGCGGACCGCACGGGAGAAGCCGATCTCCGGTTCGAGGGGCGAACCCGAGCTCACCCGCTGGATATCCCGATCATCTGCCATGGCCCCATGATTCCAGTCCGGGTCCGGAACCGGTGCGCGGCCGCGGCGCGGCGGGCCTTGGGGAGGGGGGCCACCACCCCCGCGGGATTAAGGGTGGGTGATCAGACCAATGCGGGGCGTCAGGGCCAAATCGCGCCAATACGGGGGGGGTGGTA
>NZ_JBHWIW010000062.1:0-43774 GCF_042731955.1 Streptomyces sp. NPDC059828
TCGTACTCACCCTCTCGGGCTTTCCTCCGGGCGCTTCCCTTCGTGTTTCCAGCTTAGCAGATCCGATTTCCGTTTCCGCCACCCGCTGGAGCGGGTTTCCGGGCCGTTCCTCCGCTTTCGCGAATTCCCTTTCCGGCGTTCAAACCCTACCAGTCTTTTCTCTGCCCTCTGACCAACCCCACTTCGCTCGCATTCATGCGCACATGAGTGTGCACAGGACAGAGCCGCGGTTTTGATGAGATAAGAAGATCAAGCTTGATGAGGTGCTGCCGACCTACGCGTCGCAGTGGCGCTCGCGGCCAGGCAGATCTACGACAGTACATGTCGTCCGCGGGTGAGGCAAATCGTCCCTGGCGGGTGCCGGTGTCCGTCAACTGCGGGCGCTCAGGCGGAACCTGAAGTTCCGGTGGCATACGCTCTGAACAGCACGCCGTCCAGTTCGGGAGGCTCCCCATGACAGTCGTGACGTCGCCGCTGCCCGGTCGCGC
This sequence comes from Streptomyces sp. NPDC059828, assembly GCF_042731955.1. Classification (NCBI taxonomy): domain Bacteria; kingdom Bacillati; phylum Actinomycetota; class Actinomycetes; order Kitasatosporales; family Streptomycetaceae; genus Streptomyces; species Streptomyces sp. NPDC059828. The sequence continues at coordinate 489 of NZ_JBHWIW010000062.1, forward strand.
GATCGGACTTGCCGCAGTGCCCGATCCGGTGTTCTCGGGAGCGATGGTCGGTCCCGGAACGGCGATCGATCCCCCACGTGAGCTCTCGGAGGCCGTGTCCCCCGTGGACGGCGTCGTCGTCTCCCTCCACCCGCACGCCTTCGTCGTCGTGGACCCTGAGGGACACGGAGTCCTCATCCATCTCGGCATCGACACCGTGCAGCTCAATGGCGCGGGCTTCGAGCTCCTCATCAACAAGGGCGACACGGTGACCCGCGGCCAGGCGATCGTCCGCTGGAACCCCCGAGCCGTCGAAGAGGCCGGGAAGTCACCCATCTGTCCGGTGGTCGCGCTCGAGGGCGCTGCCGGATCGCTGGCCGGTCTCCGCGAGGATGGGGATGTGAAGATCGGCGACGAGTTGTTCAGCTGGAGCTGACATGAAGACAACGCTGCGGGGCCTCGGTGTGAGCCATGGGGTGGCGATCGGGCAGGTACGGCACATGGGGACGGCCGTGCTGGAGCCGCCGGCCAAGCAGATCCCGGCAGGGGACGCCAAGCGGGAGCAGGGTCGTGCCCGTCAGGCCGTCGACGCGGTGGCGGCCGATCTCAACGCGCGGGGTCATCTTGCCGGCGGCGAGGCCCAGCATGTGCTCGAGGCGCAGGCCCTGATGGCTCAGGATCCGGAGCTGATGGCCGACGTGGAGCGGCGGATCGCGGTCGGGAGCACGGCCGAGCGCGCGGTGTACGACGCGTTCGCCTCCTACCGGGCACTCCTGGCGGGGGCAGGCGAGTATCTGGCGGGTCGGGTGGCGGATCTCGATGACGTGCGCAACCGCATCGTGGCGCGGCTGCTGGGTGTGCCCATGCCGGGTGTGCCGGACAGCGACGAGCCGTATGTGCTGATCGCCCGGGATCTCGCGCCGGCCGACACGGCGCTGCTCGACCCGGGCCTGGTGCTGGGGTTCGTCACCGAGGAAGGCGGCCCGACGAGCCACAGTGCGATTCTGGCGCGGGCTCTGGGGGTGCCGGCCGTGGTGGCGCTGCCGGGGGCCTGCGAGCTGGGCGAGGAGACGGTCATCGCGGTCGACGGCAGTACGGGCGAGGTGTTCGTGGAGCCCGATGGCGAGGAGCGCGCGGAGCTGGCGCGGATGGCGGCGGAGCGCAGGACGGCGATGGAGGCGGTGTCGGGGCCGGGTGCGACATCCGACGGACACAAGGTGCCGCTGCTCGCCAATATCGGCGGACCCGTCGATGTACCTGCGGCTGTCGCGGCCGGGGCCGAGGGGATCGGGCTGTTCCGTACGGAGTTCCTGTTCCTGGAAGACAGCTCCCGAGCGCCGTCCGAGGCGAAACAGGTCGAGGTGTACCGGCAGGTGCTGGAGGCGTTCCCGGAGCGGCGGGTGGTCGTGCGGGTGCTGGATGCCGGCGCGGACAAGCCGCTCGACTTCCTGACGCCGTCCGACGAGCCGAATCCGGCGCTTGGGGTGCGCGGGCTGCGTGCGTTGCTTGATCATCCGGAAGTGCTGCGGACCCAGCTGACGGCCCTGTCGAAGGCCGCCGAGGGCCTGCCGGTGTACCTGGAGGTGATGGCTCCGATGGTGGCGGACCGCAGTGACGCAAGGGCGTTCGCCCAGGCGTGCCGTGAGGCTGGGCTGAAGGCGAAATTCGGCGTGATGGTGGAGGTCCCCTCGGCTGCCTTGCGGGCGAGGTCGGTGCTTCAGGAAGTGGAGTTCCTGTCTCTGGGCACCAACGATCTGGCGCAGTACACCTTCGCCGCGGATCGTCAGGTGGGTGCGGTGTCACGGCTGCAGGATCCGTGGCAGCCCGCACTGCTCGACCTGGTCGCGGTGGCGGCGGAGGCGGCCCGGGCTGAGGGCAAGGGCTGCGGTGTGTGTGGCGAGGCGGCGGCGGATCCACTGCTGGCCTGTGCGCTGACCGGTCTCGGTGTCACCTCCCTGTCGATGGGTGCGGCGTCGATCCCCTACGTGCGTGCGGCGCTGGCGAAGTACACGCTGGCGCAGTGTGAGCGTGCGGCAGCGGCCGCCCGTGCCGCTGACGGTGCCGATGAGGCTCGGGCGGCGGCCCAGGGAGTGCTCTCCGGCGAGTAGCCTGGCTTCTTCGCTGGTGTCCAGGGGCTTCCCGTCATGGCGGGAAGCCCCTGACGCCGTTCTGCGCGCCTTCGTACAGTCCGGACCTTCTTCTCTCAGGCGTGCGGGCTGGGGCGGGGTGGATCGCCGAGATCGAATCCCGCGCGGTATTCGGCACCCGGGTCCGGACCGATGGGCTCGCCGGTATCGGCGTCCGTGCAATAGGCGGTGAACACCTCGCCCTCGGTCAGCGGGAGCATCCGTCCGTTCTGGAGGCGCCAGCCCCTGAGCTGGTCGGGGGCGTCGTCGGTGCAGGTCCGCAACACCACTCCGCCAGGGCCTTCGAGTGCGAGGCCCGCTGCTAGCACGGCCACGAACTCCGCGCCTTCGGATGAGTCGAGTGTGGCTGTGCTCCCGCTGCCGTTCACGGCGTCCAGGGCGGCCAGGAGCTGTTCGCCGTTGACGGGCACACTGCACACGAGATGGTGCGCCCCCGGGCCTGCGCACTCGATGAGTCTCAGCAGGAGCTCCGAGGCCCGGTCGAAGGCGGCGCGCCCGATGTCCTCTCCGCAGTCGGCGCAGGTGCCCAGGTCGTTGAGCAGGGAGCTCGCGTAGTCCCAGGTGGCCTGCCGGACCGAGCGGCTGACGAGCAGTGGCACGAGGTGGTCGATGGGCTGGCCCGTGTAGGCCACGGTGGGTCCTGCGGCGGCGATCTCCGCCGTGTACCGGCTGCGGCTGGCGGAGCTGTCCGGGTCGAGTCCGATCTCGGTGCAGTAGTGGGCGAAGTCCTCCGGGTCGAACAGCGCGACGGAGGTGTGGCCGCCTTGCCGGGAGAGTGCTCTGAGGAGGGCTTCGACCTGGTGCAGATAGCCGGGATGGTCGGAGAAGGTGAAGCTGCGGTAGCACCGCATGGCGGTGAAGTCCCGCTCGTCGACGAGCACGCCGACGGTGGCCGGTACGTCCCGACGCAGGGCGCGCCGCGGTGACTGCCGTGGTGGGCGCCGCCTGTTGGTGTGGCCATTGCGGCGTTTCGGTGCCTTGTGGTGTCCGGTGCTGGTCATGGTTCCCCCTGGTCCCCGTGAGCCCTGTTGATCAGTGCTCACTCACCGTAACTGCGAGCACTGACAAACAGGGCGGGGTGGGGCGAAACCGGTGGTCAGCCGCGTGTGCGGGCAAGCTCCTCGTAGAACCGCAGCAGTTCGATGTCGTCCACCGAGCCGGGGTTGACCGCCTTGGCCAGGGGCGTGCCCTGGAGCAGGCGCTTGACCGGGACTTCGATCCGCTTGCCGGTGAGGGTGTGCGGGATGGCGGGGACCTCGATGATGTCGTCGGGGACGTGGCGTGGGGAGAGCTGTTCCCGGATGGTGCGCTTGACCCGTTCACGCAGGTCGTCGTCGAGGGCGGCGCCGGGGGCGAGGTGGACGAAGAGCGGCATCCAGTAGCCGCCGTTCGGCTCTTCGAGGCCGATGACGAGGGACTCGCGGATCTCTGGGAGCCGTTCGACGGCTTCGTAGATGTCGGAGGAGCCCATACGGACGCCCTGGCGGTTGAGGGTGGAGTCGGAACGGCCGTGGATGACCACCGAGCCGTGGTCGGTGATGGTGATCCAGTCGCCGTGCCGCCAGACGCCGGGGAACATCTCGAAGTAGCTGTCGCGGTAGCGGCTGCCGTCCGGGTCGTTCCAGAAGTGGATCGGCATGGAGGGCATGGGGTTGGTGACGACGAGTTCGCCGACCTCGCCGGTCAGGGGCTTGCCCTGCGGGTCCCAGGCCTGGAGGTCGGTGCCGAGGCAGGCTGCCTGGAGTTCGCCGATGTGGACGGGCAGGGTGGGTACGGCGCCTGCGAAGCAGCTGCACACGTCGGTGCCGCCGCTGACGGAGGCGATCCACAGGTCTTCGCGCACCTCGTCGTGGAGCCAGCGGAAGCCGTCGGGGGGCAGCGGGGAGCCGGTGGTGGCGACGCACTTCACGTGGGAGAGGTCGTGATCGCGGCCGGGGTGCACTCCGGCCTTGCGGCAGGCCATCACGTAGGCGGCGGATGTGCCGAAGAGGGTGGCGCCGGTGCGTTCCGCGATGGCCCACTGGGCGCCGGTCCCGGGGTAGCCGGGGCTGCCGTCGTACAGGATGACGGTGGTACCGGTGAGCAGGCCGGAGACGAGGAAGTTCCACATCATCCAGCCGGTCGACGTGTACCAGAAGAAGCGGTCCTCGGGGCCGAGGTCGCAGTGCAGGCCGAGCTGTTTGAAGTGTTCGAGGAGGATGCCGCCCTGGGACTGGACGATGGCCTTGGGGAGGCCGGTGGTGCCGGAGGAGTAGAGGACCCAGAGCGGGTGGTCGAACGGCACCTGCTCGAAGACCGGTTCGGCGGATTCAGCGTCCGGGGAGATCAGGTCCGCCCAGGAGAGGGCGCCTTCGGGGGCGGCGGTGCCGAGCAGGGGGATGTGGACGACGGCGCGCAGGGTGGGGAGCTCTCGGCGCAGTTCGGCGACGGTGTCGCGGCGGTCGTGTTCCTTGCCGCCGTAGCGGTAGCCGTCCACCGTGAACAGGACGACCGGCTCGACCTGCTGAAAGCGGTCGAGGACGCTGCGGGCGCCGAAGTCGGGGGCGCAGGAGGTCCAGACCGCGCCGACGGCGGCGGCGGCGAGCAGTGCGGTCACCGCCTCCGGGATGTTGGGCAGGTAGCCGCTGACGCGGTCGCCGGGCCGCACGCCGAGGGCGCGCAGTTCCGCGGCGAGCGCCCCGACCTGGCGGCGGAGCTCGGACCAGCTGACCGGTGTCGCCTCGTGGGTCTCGTCCACGTGGATCAGGGCCGGTTCCTGGGCGCGGGCGGGATCTTCGGCGGCGCGCAGCGCGTGCTCGGCGTAGTTGAGGGTGGCGCCCGTGAACCACTGCGCGCCGGGCATGGCGCGGTCCCCGAGGACCTGCTCGTACGGGGTGGAGAACCGTACGTCGAACCAGTCGGCCACCGCCTGCCAGAAGGTCTCCAGTGCGTCGACGGACCAGCGGTGCAGTGCCGCGTAGCCGCCTTCGGCCGGGGCTCCGTACCGCTCCGCGGCCCAGGCCTGGAACCGGGTGATCCGGGCGGCGGCGACGCGGTCGGCGTCGGGCTGCCAGAGCGGGGCAGGGCTTGCGGTCATGGGGCGGCTCCCGGCGGCTGTGTCTCTCGCTGTACGCGTGGTGGGCGTGTGTCCCGCGCACGGGCATGGGTGTGCGCGCGACGCGGCTGATGCTGACAGGACGATGCCATGTGATCGTCTTCCGCACCAGGGCTCCCCGCCCATGGCCGGGCCGTGCCGAGCGGGGTCGTGGTGCGCTTCCGCAGTGCTCCCGCCGCGGGTGAACGGGAGTTGAACCATCCTCGCCAATGCCCTGGTGGATGGCAGGGTGAGCGGCATGGACGGTCGTGAGCTGGTGCGCTCGGTGAAGGTGTTCGGCACGGTGCAGGGCCTGCGGGCGGTTCGTTCGGCGTGGCGCCGCAGGCGTACGGACGCGTGGGGTCTGCCGCCGCGGGGTGCCGAGCGGGCGCGGGTGCCGGGCATGGTCGTCGGTGCGGAGCCGCTGCCGGGAGGCGGGGTCGTACGGTTCGCGCGCTCCCGGCTGCGGGTGCGGGTGGCGGTGGGCGGCAGTGTGTTCTGGGGCTGGGACGGTGCGGAGCCGGAGCCGTCGTACGCGTTGGCCGGTCCCCCGCCGGAGGCCGATCCGCGCGCGGAGCTGGAGCCCGACATGGATGGCGGCTGGCGGGTGGTGTCGCAGCGGGTGACCGTGGCGGTGACGCGCCACGGGGCCGTCGAGGTGCGCACCCCGGGTGGAGTGGTGCTGCGCAGGGATCTGCCGCCGCGCTGGTGGGAGCCGGTGGACGGGGGGCCTGCGCGCTGGTTGCAGCGTGCCGAGGTGTGCGCGGACGCGCGGTACTTCGGACTGGGCGGACGCTCGTCGGGGCCGCGGCTGCGGGACGGCACCTACCGGCTGTGGAACACGGACCCGCGGGGCAGTTTCGGTCCCGGTGACGATCCGCTGTACATCACGATGCCGGTGCAACTGGTCGTCGCGGACGCGGGCGCGCATCTGGCGTTCTACGACAACACCTGGGACGGCCGCGTGGCGCTGCGCGAGGGTGAGGAGGGAGCGGGCTCCGGGCACGACCGGCCGGGCACGGTGGAGGTACGGGTGAGCGGCGGTCCGCTGCGCTGCTGGGTGGTGGTGGGCACGCCGGCGCGTCTGCTGCGTACTTGGACGGCGCTCACGGGCGCGCCCGCGCTTCCTCCGTCGTGGGCGCTCGGCCCGCAGCACGCGCGCTGGGGTTTCGGCAGTGAGCGGGAGGTGCGCCGGGTAGTGGCGGGCTACCGGGAGCGGGGGCTTCCGCTGTCCGCGCTGCACCTCGACATCGACCACTACGACGGCCATCGGGTCTTCACCGTCGACAAGGAGCGCTTCCCTGATCTGCCGGGTCTTGCGGGGGACCTGGCCGAGGACGGGGTGCGGCTGGTGTCGATCGTCGATCCGGCGGTGAAGGCGGAGCCCGGGAGCGCGGTGTACGAGACCGGGTCGGCGGCCGACGCGTTCGTGCGGGACGCCCGGGGCCGGCGGGTTCGGGGTGTGGTGTGGCCGGGTGAGTGCGTGTATCCGGACTTCACGGATCCGGGGGTACGCGAGTGGTGGGGCGGGCTCTACGAGGAGCGTCTGGCGCAGGGCTTCGCGGGGGTGTGGCACGACATGAACGAGCCCGTGTCGTTCACACCCTTCGGTGATATGACACTGCCCCGGTCCGCCAGACACTCGCTGGAGGGGCATGGTGGCGACCACCGCGAGGCCCACAACGTGTACGGGCTCGCGATGGCGCGGGCGGGGTACGAGGGGCTGCGGCGGCTGAGGCCCGCTGAGCGGCCCTTCCTGTTCTCCCGCTCCGGCTGGGCGGGAATGCAGCGGTACGGCGGGACGTGGTCCGGGGATGTGTCGACGGGCTGGCCGGGGCTGCGCGCCTCGCTCTCGCTGGTCATCGGGCTGGGACTGTGCGGGGTGCCGTATTCGGGTCCTGACGTGGGCGGTTTCGACGGCAGCCCGTCACCAGAGCTGTACCTGCGCTGGTTTCAGCTCGGTGCGTATCTGCCGTTGTTCCGTACGCATGCGGCGATCGACGCGGGCCGCAGGGAACCCTGGGAGTTCGGCCCCGAGGTGCTCGGGCATGCACGGGCGGCGCTGCTCGAACGGGAGCGGCTTCACCCGTACTTCGTCACCCTGGCGCAGGTGGCCCGACTGACCGGTGCGCCGTACGTACGGCCCCTGTGGTGGAACGCCCCGCGTGATCGCGCCCTGCGGGACTGCGGGGACGCGTTTCTGCTGGGCGACGCGCTGCTGGTCGCGCCGGTGCTGGAGCGGGGTGCCGACCGGCGAGCGGTGCGGCTGCCGCGCGGGATGTGGTACGACACGGTGACCGGGCAGGCGCACGAAGGGCCGGGTCAGGTGCTGCTGGACGCGCCGCTGTCGCGGATTCCGGTGCTGGCGCGGGCGGGTGCGGTGGTTCCGGTGCGGGGTGAGGACGGCGGCGTCGAGCTGGAGGTGTGGGCTCCGGTGGCCGGGCGTACCGGTGGGGGGCTGGTGGTCGGGGACTGTGCCGGAGTGTCGGGGCGGCCCGAGGTCGAGCGGTACACCTCGCGGCTGGCCGGTGACCGGGTAGTGGTGGAGCGGGTGACGGCGCAGGGTGCGGTGAGTGCGGGCCGGCCGGTGCGGCTGAGGGGTGGGCTCCCCACCTACGAGTAGGCGCCGGCGAACCAGCGGCGCACGGCCAGCGTGTGCAGCGGGAACGCGAGTTCGGTGGGCTTGTGCAGCAGGTGCCAGCCCTCGGTCTCGTCCGTCGGGGCCGAGCTCGGGAGCCGGTCCGCAGGGCGCTCGGGGAGCAGCCCGAACAGGAGCAGATGGCCACCTGGCGAGCTGAGCGCGTCGGCCAGCCGGACCTGCCGGCCGTCGGCTTCGATGCCGGTCTCTTCGCGGAGTTCGCGGACGACGGCGTGCTGCCATTCCTCGCCGTGGTCGATGAAGCCGCCCGGCAGGGCGATCTCTCCGCAGCGGGGTTCGATGGTCCGGGTGATGACGACGAGCCCGGTTCCGTGTGCCGTGGTCGCCGGGAGGAGGGCGACCGCCACGGGAAGAGGGTTGCGGTAGACGACGTCACCGCAGCGGGCGCAGGTGCGGGGCCATGTGGTGGTGCCCTGCGGGTAGCGGGCACCACAGCTCGAGCAGTGGGAGTCCCGCACGGGGGCGACCGCGCTGCCGTGCGCGGTGCGGGACATGGGGGCCTGGTGCTCACGGGACTCGGTCACCTGCGGACTGTAACGCGGGGCGGGCGTCACGGCCGGCGAGTCGGGGTCTTCAGGCCGATCAGGGAGCTCCATGACACGGGGAAGTCATAATAGGTGTCCGGGAACTGTTCGGGTCTGAAGGTGAAGTGCCACCACTCCTCGGGCAGATTGACGAATCCCGCTTCGGCCAGGGTTTCCTTGAGGAGCAGCCGGTGGGCGCGCCGGCTGCCCTGGACACGCGGGTCGTCGGTGTGCGACAGGGTGTCGAAGCAGTCGAATCCGGTGCCCATGTCGAGGGAGTTGTCGGGGAAGCGTGCGCTGCGGGGTGCGTAGCACGGCGTCAGCTTCTCGCCGGGGGCGTAGGGGCGGGTCTTCCTCGCGGGCAGCTTCACAAGGGTGAGGTCAACCGTGCTGCCGCGGCTGTGCCCGGACTTCCCCGCGATGTATCCGTCCTCGAACAGCCGCGACTTGTCGACGCGGGGATAGAACTCCCGCTTCATCCGTTCGTCGGTGAGATCTTCGGCCCACCGTACGAAGTGGTCGACGGCGCGTTGGGGCCGGTAGCAGTCGTAGACCTTGAGGGAGTAGCCGCGGCGAAGCAGTCGGCGTTGGGCGGTGCGCAGCGCATCGGCGGCGGGGCGGGTCAGGATGCACAGGGGCTGCCGGTAGCCGTCGACGGGTTCGCCGATGAAGTTGTGCGCCGTCGTGTAGCGCAGCTCCTGGATGATCGTCGGATCGACCATGCCCAGCGCGGCGAACGCCCGGGGTGCTCGGGATTCAGGGGCTTCCGGCGGGGGCGCGGCGGCAAGGGTGAGCAGGGCTGCCGCGGTGGGCGCGAGGGCAGGGAGCAGGGTGGGGGCAGGTCCTTTCATGCGCACCGTCTATCAGGAACGGCGGCTCCGGACCAGGATCCGGGCCCTGTCCGCGGACGGCGTTCCATGACAGACTTCTGACGCCCCATCAGAAAGTAAACAGGAACGGGACGTCCACAGGGAGGAGCCTGCCTTGGCACGCACACGTACACCGGTGGTGTCCGGATGGTTCACCGGCGTCGGCGACGGCCGCGACACGGCCGGCGAGGACGACGAACGCTCGTTCCGGCTGCTGGGCACCCGATGCGCGGCCTGCTCTTCGGTGTTCTTCCCCCGCGAGGACACCGCGTGCCGCAATCCGGGCTGCCGGGGCGGCGAACTGGTGGAGGTGCCCCTCTCCAAGAGCGGCCGGGTCTGGTCCTTCACGGACGGGCGCTACCGACCGCCCGCGCCGTATGTATCCGATCCGGCCGTGGAGTGGCGGCCGTACACACTCGTCGCGGTCGAACTCGAGGCGGAACGCATGGTCGTACTCGGCCAGGCGGCACCCGGGGTGACGGTCGCGGATCTGGCTGTGGGGATGGCGGTCGAAGTGGTGCCCGGGATCCTGAACGAGGACGAGCGGACCGTATGGACGACCTGGTGGTGGCGCCCGGTGGATGCGCGGTGACGGCCGACATCGCGGTCCTCGGGGCCGGTATGCACCCGTGGGGCAAATGGGGCCGCGGCTTCGTCGAGTACGGGAGCGTCGCGGCCCGGGCCGCCCTGGCGGACGCGGGCCTGGACTGGCGGCAGATCCAGTCGGTGGTCGGGGCGGACACCGTGCGGGGCGGCTACCCGGGCTATGTCGCGGGAGCCACGTTCGCCCGGGCACTGGGCTGGCAGGGAGCCCGGGTGACCAGTGTGTACGCCGCCTGCGCTTCCGGTGCCCAGGCCATCGGCACGGCCCGGGCCCAGATCCTGGCGGGGCTCGCTGACGTGGCACTGGTCGTGGGGGCCGACTCCGCCCCCAAGGGGTTCTTCGCCCCGGCCGGCGGAGACCGGCCGGATGATCCGGACTGGCTGCGCTTCAGGGTGCTGGGAGCCACGAATCCGGCGTACTTCGCGTTGTTCGCCCGCCGCCGCATGGCGTTGTACGGCGACACGCCGGAGGACTTCGCGCAGGTCAAAGTGAAGAACGCGGCGGCGGGAGCGCTCAATCCGCTGGCCCGCTACCGGGCGGCGGTGAGCGCGGAGGAGGTCGCGGCGTCGGCCGTCGTCGCCGATCCGCTGCGGCTGCTGGACATCTGCGCCACTTCCGACGGAGGAGCGGCGCTCGTTCTGTCGAGCCTCGACTTCGCCCGTCGGCACGGGGTCGCCGATCCGGTGCGGATCCGCGCCGTCTCGACCGTGACGCCCGTGTACCCCAGGACCGTACTCGACCTGCCCGACATCGCCACCGACTCGGCGGTGGCGGCCGACCCGCCCGCGCTGGGCTTTCGCGCCTCGATCGCCCGCGCCGCGTACGACGAGGCGGGGATCGGACCCGACGACCTGTCGCTCGCCGAGGTGTACGACCTGTCGACCGCGCTAGAACTGGAGTGGTACGAGGACCTCGGGCTGTGCGCGGCCGGAGAGGGCGCAAAGCTGGTGCGGGAGGGTGCCACGGCCATCGGTGGGCGCGTACCGGTGAACCCGAGCGGGGGCCTCGCGTCCTTCGGCGAGGCGGTGCCCGCCCAGGCGATCGCCCAGGTCTGCGAGCTGACCTGGCAGTTGCGGGGTGAGGCGGGCGACCGGCAGGTGGCCAGGGCGCGGGCCGGGATCACCGCGAACCAAGGGCTGTTCGGGCACGGTTCGGCGGTGGTCGCCGTACGCTGACCCTCCGCGACCCGGCCGTCAGCACGTGCAGGACCCCTACCCGTGGCGAAGCGCCGGGATGCGGGCCGTGTCGCTCATGTCGCGGCGGCCTCATGCTGGCGTGTGGACCAGACCAGGGCGTGCTCGACCACCGACACGAGCACCGCCTTCACCGACTCGCGGTCACGCGCGTCGCACATCATCAGCGGTACCTCCGGATCGAGGTCCAGTGCCCCCCGTACGCTCTCCGCGGGGAAGCGGTCGGCGCCCTCGAAGCAGTTGATGCCGACGGTGAACGGGATCCCCCGGCGCTCGAAGTAGTCGATGGCGGCGAACGAGTCCTCGAGGCGGCGGGTGTCGGCGAGCACGACGGCACCGAGCGCTCCCTGGGCCAGCTCGTCCCAGAGGAACCAGAAACGGTCCTGGCCGGGTGTGCCGAAGAGATAGAGCACCAGGTCTTCGCGCAGGGTGATCCGGCCGAAGTCCATGGCGACGGTGGTGGTGGTCTTGGACTCCACCCCGTCCAGATCGTCGACGGGACGGCCCGCCTCGCTCAGGGTCTCCTCGGTGCGCAGCGGCTTGATCTCGCTGACCGCGCCGACGAGAGTCGTCTTGCCGACCCCGAAGCCACCCGCCACCAGGAGCTTGAGGGTCACCGGCTCGACCGGTCGCCGTACTTCTTCACGGCTAGAGCGCCCGAAGACCATTGATCACCTCGCGGAGAATGCTCACGTCCGGCAGCTCGGCCGGTGGAACGGGACGGGTTACATGGACCAGTGCGTGCTCGACGAGATCGCCGACGAGGACTCTGACCACCTGGACGGGCAGATCGAGTGTGGCAGCGAGCTCGGCGATCGACTGGGGAATGGTGCTACTGCGTTCGATGATCTCGACGTGCTCGGGCGACAGCATCTGGTCCGTGCCCGGCTCGCCCGCCCCGTCCGGCTCGGGGACGACCAGCGCGATCAGATCGAGCTGGTGCCGGGCCGTGCTGCTGGTACGGCCCCGGGTCATCGCGTACGGGCGCACCACGGGTCCGGCGTCGTCGTCGAACCAGTGGTGCGGCTGCCGCGGTTCCGGGATTTCCGCGGTGACCCGGGAGTCCCCGAGCTCCTGAATGTGCTGTCCGGCGTCGTTCATCTCATTTCCACTCACCCTCCGGAGGTCAGTCCGCTCCTTGGTGCCGTGGCGAGGTGGACGCCCACGCGCTTGACCATCAGCGTCATCTCGTAGGCGACCAGCCCGACGTCGGAATCAGCGTCGGACAGCACGGCGAGACAGCTGCCGTCGCCTGCCGCCGTGACGAAAAGGAAGGCGTCGTCGAGTTCGACGACGGTCTGCCGGACCGCTCCGGCGTCGAAGTGGCGCCCGACGCCCTTGGCGAGGCTGTGGAATCCGGAGGCGACGGCCGCGAGGTGCTCGCCGTCCTCACGGGTGAGGTCCTTGGACGAACCGGTCGCGAGGCCGTCGCCGGAGAGGACGAGCGCCTTGCGGATCGAGCCGACGCGGTCGACCAGCTCGTCCAAGAGCCAGTTGAGCTGCCCGCTCCTGGTGATGTCGTTCGGTGCGGTCATCGACCGTTCCCCTCCGGTGTGGTTCCCTGTGCTGGATCGCCGGAGCCGGTACTGGTGTCTTCGGCGTTCTGGCGACGTCCGCGCTGCCAGCCACGTTGCAACGAGGCCATGCGGTCGCGTACTTCTTCGGCGTCCCGTTCGATGTCCGGCGCCTCGCCGGACGCTCCGGTCCGGGGCCCGGTGGTGGTGCCGCCGCCCTCGGTGTCGCGGCGAAGCTGCGGGGCGAGGCTGGCCTGGCGTACGCGACGCGGAAGACCACCGAGTGCCGTCGTGTCCTGACCCGTCGCCGGGGACGGGGGTGACAGCCGACCCGGGGACGAGGACTGCTGCGGGGGCGGGGGCGAGGACCGCTGTTCCCAGCCGGGGTCAAGGCGCGACGTCCGGTCCGTGGCCGGACTCTTCGTCGCGTCCGTGGACCGTGCGAACGGAGAATGCGTACGACCGGGCTCGTCCACCCTGCGTCCATGGTCGGCGACGAGGGTCGGGGGCTTGCGCCGGGGCAGCTGGGTGGGGCCCGTCGCATGCCGGCCCGGACCGCGGTGCCGCGACGGGAGCTGCTCGGTGGCCTGCTGGTGCTGCTCATCGGCGGATGACGGCCGCACGAAGTCGCGTGCGCGGAACAGACCGCCGCGTTCGCTCTCGGTGTCGTCGATGTCACCACTGCCGATGCCCGTGCCGTTGCCGGTGTTCACCTCAAGGGTGTCGATGACCGGGCGGTCCTCGAAGCCCAGGGTACCGACCGGTGCTTCGAGTTCGACGGGTCCATCGAGCACCTTGGGGCCGGTGCGCCCCGTCGGGATCTGCGCGAGGGCCGTGACCCTGCCGCCGTCCACACCCTGGCGACCGTTGCTCCGGTCCGTGTCCCTGCCCTGGCGCTCGCCCCTGCGGTCCAGGCGGAAGCCGGTGCCCTCGGTCTCGGGGGCATCGGTGAGGAGCGCGGCCGGAATGAAGACCACCGCCGTGGTCCCGCCGTACGGCGACGGCTGGAGCGAGACCCGCACGTTCTGCCGTTGGGCGAGCCGGCTGACCACGAACAGCCCGAGTCGGTCGGTGTCGGAGAGCTCGAACTCCGGGGTCTCCGCGAGCCGGAGGTTCGCGTCGAGCAGTGCCTCCGGGGTCATGCCGAGCCCCCGGTCGTGGATCTCCAGGGTGAAGCCGTTGGCCACGCGCTCGCCGTGCACCTGGACTCCGGTGTGTGGCGGCGAGAAGACCGTCGCGTTCTCCAGCAGTTCGGCGATGAGGTGGGTGAGGTCGGCGACGGCGGGGCCGGCCACACCGATCCTCGGCAGCCTGCGGACTTCGACCCGCTCGTAGTCCTCGACTTCGGCGACCGCGGCCCTGACCACGTCCATGAGCTGGATCGGCTTGCGCCACTGCCGGGAGGGCGCGGCTCCGGAGAGGATCACCAGGCCCTCGGCGTGCCGGCGCATACGCGTCGTGAGGTGGTCGAGCCGGAAGAGGTCCGCGAGCTCCTCCGTGTCCTCCGTACGTCGTTCCATGGTGTCGAGCAGGGTGAGCTGGCGGTGCAGCAGCACCTGGTTGCGGCGGGCGAGGTTGACGAAGACCTCGGAGACGCCGCGGCGCATGTCGGCCTGCTTGACCGCGGCTTCGACAGCCGCCCGCTGAAGGGTGTTCAGAGCCTGACCGACCTGGCGGATCTCGTCCTTGCTGCTCTTCCCGTGCTTCTCGCCCTTGCTGGGTTTCTCGCCCTTCTCGCCTCTCTCGTACTCAAGGCGAGGTGCCTCGGTCTCGACGTCGATGCTCTCGCCCGCGGCGAGGCGGCGCATGACGCTGGGCAGGCGGATTCCGGAGACCTCGTGGGCCTCCTTGCGGAGCCTGGACAGCGAGCGCACCAGATCGCGGCCGATGCGGACGGAGACGACGATGGAGATCAACAGGGCGAGGAAGCCGAGCACACCGGCGATACCCGCCTTGAGGAGCACGCTGTAGGCGGCGGGCTCGACCCGCTGCTGGTACCGCTCGGCCGCCTCGGTGTTCAGGTGTGCCAGATCACCGAGCACCGGGCTGCTCAGTTCCTCCCAGCGTTGTGCGTCGACGGCCCGGGGGTTCTTGGCGGGCCCGTCGGCGATGAGCCGTTCCTCGGCATCCCGCAGGGGTTGAGTGTTCGAGCTGCCCCAGTACCGCGCGAGGATGTCACGCTCGGACGACGGGAGGAACTCGAGATTGATCCCGTAGAGCAGTGAGCGGTTGGCGGCCAGGTCGGAGGTGGTGCGGATCTCCTTGGCGGTGATCTTGCCGGTGATCAGCGCGGAGGTCACCAGTGCGTCCTCGCGGGAGAGTAGTTCGCGGGCGCGCGCCACACCCACGAGGGCACGGCCCTCCTTCTCCAGCTCCACGTCCTCGAGGGCGTGGAGCGAGGTGAGGAAGGTGTAGCAGGGATCGACCACACGGTTGTAGAAGTCGAGGGCCTGGGCCCGGGTGATGGTGCTCTGCTCCACGTTGCGCCGCAGCGAGCCGAGTCCGTCGAGTGCGCCGAGCAGCGAGTCCAGCCGCCTGGCCACCTCGGGTCGTATCACGTCGCGTACGCCGGAGTCCTGTGCGCTTTCACGCAGCGCCGTCACGGCGTCATCGGTGGCCGCGCGGTGGCGGCGCAGGGTCGATGGGCTGTTGGAAGCGCGGGGGTCGGCCAGATAGACCAGAGTCAGACGGCGTTCGTTCTGGAGAGCGCGGACGGTGTCCTCGACCGGGGTGCCGACCTCGTCGATGATGTGGCTCATATCCAGGAGCTGCTTGGCCTCCTGGCCGGTGATGACGGTCGCGAACACCCAGAGCGCGGTGAGCGACATGAGCGGCACCAGCAGCAACGCCACGATCTTCCTGCGGATGGATGTCCCGCGAAAGCGCATGGCCTCCCCCAGATCAGCGCCCACGGTGGGCGGGTGGTGGTGCTGCTTGTGTCCGCGTGCGTCTGCGTACGCCGTTGCCGTCCGTGTGCGCACGCGTCCGTCGGCGTTCTTCAGCGTTCGCCTGGAGATGTCCGCGCCAGGAACCGAACGCGTTCCCGCACGTATGTCTGCGTCACGAAACGGCGTGAGCCTACTACTGACAGAGTGACAACTCGAAGACTCGTCCGGAGGTTTTTCGGCCGCGTGACGGTGTGTTGATCATGGCTTGTCCTGGTATTCGAGGAGTTGGGCTGCTCGGATGTGGCCGAGGACACCAGGTAGAACGCAATATTCCGCTACTCCCCGGCATGGCGGGAATTCTCCCCTCTCTGGGGAATCTTCCCGACGCATCGTTCGTCTGTCCGTATGGGGAACAGGAGTTGTGGGGGATTGCCGGGCGGTGTGTGCCTGGAGCAAAGGGTGCGTAAGCCCCTGTCTAACCGGGCTGGATCCGGGCAGCCACCCCTGTAGTCGGACAGCGGTGGGGAGTGAGCGCGAACGATGAGTATGACCGATGGTTCGGGTGCGCCGCGGAGCATCTGGGTCGAACAGCCGGTGGGACGCAGGCGGATGCCGGAACCGGTGCGGATCGCGGCCGTGCGCGCCGTGATCGTGACGGCGGTGACGGTGACCCAGGCGGTGACGGCGTTCCTGTTCAGCGTCACGGGCTCGTGGCTGGCCTTCCCGCTGGTGCTGAGCAGCGTGGGCAGCACGGTCGTGGCCACGTGGGCCGTGCTGGACGTCTGGGTCACCCGGCAGGTGTGGAACCAGCGGTACGGAGTGGTCTCCGTACCGAGCAGCACGGCCCGTCAACTACGGCGTGAGCGCCGTCAGACCAGGCGGGCGGCCCGGGCCGCCGCGCGTGTCGCCGCACGGATACGACGACGCGGTGGCGCGGGCGGCAGGCTGTCTCAGGCCTGACCGGCCTCGGCCTCCCGTCCCGGCCGGCCGGTGTCCCGTCGCGGCTGCGCGTCCACCGGCCGGCCGGCGTCCGCCCGCTGGTCGGGCGTGCGCCGGAACATACGGGTGGCCGTGATCTCGCCGTGCACGGTCTCGCCCTCGGTGCGCTGCTGCGGCAGCCCGGGCCGCAGATGCTCCTCGACGCTGATGTACTTCAGCCCCGCGCGCAGGTCCGCGTCATTGCGCAGCCGGATGACCAGGGGGAACTCGGCGAGTGCGGTCGTGTCGAACAGGCCCGTGGTGTACAGCAGCTGGACTCCGAGCGCGTCAGAGACAGCGCGCTGCAGCTCCAGCAGATAGGTGGCGTTGGCCCTGCCGATGGGGTTGTCCAGGAACAGGGTGCCGGCGTGCCGGTGCTTGTCCCGGCCGCGGTCGTTGCTGCGCAGGGCGGCCATGGTGCAGTAGAGCGCGATCGCCGCGGTCAGCAGCTGACCGCCCGAGAAGACATCCCCCATCTGCCCGACTGGTACGCGCTCGGCGCGGAGCACCGCGTCCGGCTTGAGGATCTCCACGGCCACGCCCTTCGGCTGAAGTGCCGCCTGAACACCCCGCAGCAGCAGGGACATCCCGTCCCGGCGCAGGTCGGAGTTCTTGCGCACCGCCGCACGGGTGGCCTCGTCGATGACCTCGCCGAGCCGCTCGACGAGCGTCGCCTGGTCCGGCTCGTCGAAGCGGATACGGAGGAACTCCTGGCCGGACCACTCACCGAGGCCTTCGGGCAGCCGGGACAGCCGCTGCGCCGAACGGAGCGTGGTGAGGGCGGACTCCACCAGACCGCGCAGCCGGTCCACGATGGAGTCGCGGTTGCGCTCCAGCTGGACGAGCTCGTCGGTGAGGACCCGCAGCCGCGGGGCGAACGCCTCCGCCCACTTGGCGGCATGCTCGGGCAGGGACGAAGCGGGTAGTTCACGGATCTGCTGACGCGCCGGGGTGCGGACGGCCTCGTAGCGGGTGGAGTTGGCGTGCCGTACGAGCACATCACTCGCTTCCCGTACGGCGGACTCGGCGGCCGCCAGATCGGATGCGCAGCCGCGCAGCGAGCGACGGGCCTCGGCGGCGGAGTGCCGAGCCTCCTCCAGACCGCCCGGGTAGGGCTCCGGGTCCTCCTGCTCCTCCTCCGTGTGGTCCCGGAGCAGATCGCGCAACAGCGCCGCGGTCTCGTCGAATCCGCCGGCGGCGTCCTCGGCGGCGCGGTGGGCGCGCAGCAGTTCGGTGTGCCGGGCGCGCGCGGTGTCCAGCGCCTCGGTGTGGGCGGCGAGTTCGGCCGTCGCGGCGCGGAGCAGGATCTGGGCATGCTCGGCGTCGGCGGGCAACAGCTCGTCGGGCAGTGCGGTGTGCGCGTCGCCGTCGCCCGGGGCCAGGCGTTCGGCTTCGCCGCGCAGCCGCCCGATTCTCTCGCTCGCCTCGGAAGCCCGGGATTCCAGCATCTGCACCAGTGCCTCGGCGCGGGCCGCGGCGGCCTGCCGGGAGGGTCCGTCGGCTCCGTCGGTACCTTCCAGGAGCTGGGCGGCACGCGTACGGACCTTGTTGGTGAGGCGATCGAGCTCGCCCAGCGCCGCGCTCTCGTCGCTCTCGGCGCGGGCCTGCTCGGCCCGCAGATCGGCGCCGACGCCGACCTTCTCGTACAGCTGGGACGCGGCGCGGTATGCCTCACGCAGGTCAGGCAACGGGATGCGTGGCGCCTCGGGGTCCACCTCGGGGAGCGGCTCGGGGGCACCGGCGATCTCGGCGCGCTCGGCACGCAGGGCCCGTGCGGTGCGCCGGGCGTCGTCGGCGGCGCGCTGCGCGGCTCTGCGGTCCTCGTCCGAGGCCCGGGCCCGATCCAGGCACGTGGCAGCCCTGGCCTCGGATTCGGCGGCGTCATCCGCGAGTTCACGCAGCTTCGCCTGCCAGCCGGCCCGCTCCCGCAGCCGGAACGCCAGCCCGGCGAGGGCGTCGGCGGCCCGGCGGGCGCGCTGTGCTGTCTCCTGACGCTCATCGCGTAGGGCTGCGGTCTCGCCGGCGGCGCCGTCCGCCTCGGCCCGTGCGGCACGGGCCTCGGCGAGCGTCTGCTCGGCCGCTTCGGCGGTCTGCCTGGCCTGCTGTGCGGCCTCATCGAGATCGGCGAGCATCCCGGCCGGGCAGTCCGCACGCCAGGACGCGATACGCGCGGCGAGCGCCCGGTCCTCCGCGAGGCGACCCGCCAGCTCGCGGATCTCCTCGTCCCGGGCCGCCGCCCGGGCGCGCAGTGCCTGGCGCTCCTCGTCCGCCGCGTGCTCGTCGTGCATGGCCGGGTTCGGCGGCACGAGGAACACCTGGCCGTCTCCTTCCGCACCGGGCCCGGGTACGGGCGCGAGCAGCGCGGCGGCGGTGCCGACCGCGACGGCGGAACGCGGCAGCAGTGCGGCTCCGGAGAGCGCCTCGCGGGCCCGTGCGTAGGAGAGGGGCTCGGTGATCACGACGCCGTCCACCAGCTCCGGGCGCGCGGAGAGCACCGCGGAGTGGTCGGCGGGGTCGACGGCCTGGGCGAGATAGCGCCAGCCCGGCAGAGCCGGGACACCGTGCTCGCCGAGGAACTCGACGGTCGCCAGAACGTCGGGGCCCGGGGGCAGCAGCCCTCCGTCGCCGAGCGCGCCGAGGATACGCGCGTCGTCCGCGGCGGCGGTCCTGAGGTCGAAGAGTTGCCGCTCGGCCGTGGTGACGCTCTGCTCGAGCAGCACACGCAGTTCGTCCGCGTACCGGTCCAGCTCCTCGGCGGTGAGCGGGCCTTCTGCGGCCCGCGGCGGTGCCGATCGCGCCTCGCGCCGATCGGGCCCGGCGCCGTCGCGGGCACTCGTGTGCCCGGCCGTGAGGCCGCCCTGGCCCGGCGCGGACCGCCCGGATGCGCCGGGGCCCCTGCCGGAGGCGGGGCCCTCGGGGCTTCGCGCGCCAGCCGCCGGAGAGTTGGCACCCGCTCCATGAGGGGTGGTGTCAGTGTCGTCACCGGCGTCCGGCGACGGATCGTGGACCCCGGCGGGATGACCGGGCCCGGAAGCAGCGTCCGTGGCCGCCTCACCCTCCGGCAGTGCCGGACCGGCGCCCGGCGCCGCGGCAGCGCCTGGGCCACCGGTCGCCGGGACCGCGTCGGCGGATCCGTCGACCGCGAGCCCTGCGGCGGCGGGTCCCGGGGCAGGCGACGACGGACCGGTCATGTCTCCTGGGGCGCCGTCGGCGCGCCGGGGGCCAGGGACGGGGGCCGTCGCGGGAGCCGGGGGCAGGCTGAGCAGTTCCGCCAGGCGTTCGGATTCGGCGATGGAGGCGGCAGCCCGGCGCTCCGAAGTGTGGGCGCGGTCGGCGGCCTGGGCCGCGTCCGCGGCACGGGCGGCGGCCAATTCGGCCCGGGCTTCCGTGGCGGCGGCCTCGCGGGCACGGTCGGCGGCGGTCCTGGCGCTTTCGCGGGCCATGTCCCATGCCGCGACCGCGGTCTTCTCCGCGTCGCTCGCGGCGAGCGCGGCACGGGCGGGATCGGCGTCTGGGGCCGTGTCGTCCAGCCAGCCCGCACGGACGGCCTCCGCCATCTCCTGCTCGACCTCGGTGAGGCGCTGACGCAGGTGGCCTGACTCGCTGCGGGCGCGCTGGGCCTCGGTGGCGGCGGCCGTGGCGTCACGGTGGGCGGTCTCACCCGCCTCCTGGAGGGTGGCGGAGCGCTCCTCGCCCTCGTTGGCGAGGCGCTCGCCGTCTTCGGCGGCGGTGTGGAGAGCACGGACGAGGTCGGCCGCGGCCCTGCCACGGGCGGCCAGGGCGGGGGCGGCGTCACGCTCGGCCTCACGGATGGCGGCGGCCACCCGTGCCGAGCGGTCCGCGGCGGCGCGGTGCCGCAGCACGGCCTCCGCCGCCTGCCAGGCAGCGTGCAGGGTGCGTGCGTCGGTCAGCTCGCGGCGCTGCGCGGCGGCACCCTTCTCGGCCACGGTGAGCGCCAGCGACGCGTGCCGGTATGCCAGTTCGGCGGCGATCAGGGCGCTGCGGCCGCGCTCCTGCTCCGCCTCCGTGACGGTGTGGGCCGCGGCTGTGACCTGGCGGGCGAGCTCCGCCGTGCGGGCGCGCTCGGTGCCGGCGCGGGCGGAGAGCCTGCGGGCGAGGGCGCGGGTGCGGCGCTCGGCGCCGGCGTGGATGTCCCGGGCGCGGCCCCGTGCTTCGGCCGCCTCCACGATCCGCCCGAGCAGGTCCGCCGAACCCGCCGTGAAGTCGCGCTCCGCGGTGAGCTCGGCGCGCCGTCCCAGCTTGTTGCCGAACCCGCTGACCAGGTCGGCGAGCCCGTCAGTGTCGCGTGTATCGGTGACGGCGCGCAGCAGCAGATCCGTGAAGTCGGAGTCCTTCTTGACCGCGAAGAGACCGGCAGCCTCACCCTCGTCGGCGTTCATCTCCCGCTGGTACCGGAAGAGCTCGGGGTCAAGGCCGATGTCCCCGAGGTGCTCGTTCCAGCGGTCGTGGATCTCCTCCCAGGACACTTCGAGATGCGGGTACGCCTTGCCCGCCTCGGTGATCGCGTCCCTGAAGCCCTTCATGGTGCGGCGGCGGCCACGGGCGGTCGATACTCCCTCGGCCGGCGGGCGGACCGTGGTGGCCTCGGCCACGGGCAGGGAGTCGAGGCTGAGCCCCGGTCCCGGCCGGAAGGAGTACCAGGCCTCGGCGAACTTCCGCGGGTCGTTGGAGACCTGGCGTCCGCGCCACTCGCTGACCTTGCCGACGACGACCAGCTCACCGGTGAGGGTGTGCTGCCACTCCAGGGCGACATGGCCGCAGTCGTCCGCGAGCAGGAACTTGCGCAGCACACCGGAGCTGGCACCACCCAGGGTGTTGCGGTGGCCCGGCAGCATCACCGAGAAGATCAGCTTGAGCAGTACCGACTTGCCGCCGCCGTTCTCCAGGAAGAGGACACCCGCGGGGGCGGGGCGGCGTGGTGGGCCGACTGGTTCCTCCTCGAAGAACTCGGCCTGCGTGGGGGCCGGGTTGGGCACCGGCTCGCCGACCCCTCGCAGGTCCAGAACGGTGTCGGCGTAGCGAGCACCGGCAGGCCCGATGGAGTAGAGGCGGACCCGGGACAACTCGTACATGGCGGAGGGCTCTCGTCGTTTCTCGGAATGCTCGGAGTGCTCAGGAGGGCTGGTCAGGCATGGAAGGGCAGGCCGGCGTCGGCGGCCAGCTCCAGGTCGTCGGCGTCGGGCGCGGGCACGAGCGTGGCGGTGCCGTCGGTGACGGGGACGACGCCGAGCTCGAGCAGCTCGGCCATGGCGGCGCTGCCCGCCATGTCGCGGACCTGCAGCTGGTAGCGAGCGGTGGTGCGGTAGGCGCCTCCGGCGTCGTCACCGGTGCGCTGGAGGAAGCCGGAGTCCGTGAGGAAGGCGACGGCCTTGCCGACGATGCCCGTGGTGGACCCGGCGAGCCGCCGCGCGTCCTTGGTGGCCCCGGTCGCGCTGCGCCGGGCGTAGATCCGCCAGGCCGCTTCCAGTCCGGGGGCGTCCGAGGTGGGGTCGGTGTTCTCGCCCAGCTCTTCGGCTCGTGCTTCCAGTCGGCGGCAGGCCTGACGGACGAAGGCGTCGACGCCATTGATCGTGATCCGGCCGATATAGCCGTCGTCGGCAAGGTCTTCGGGGCGCGGGAACGCCATGGCCGCGACGGCGAGATGGGCGAGGCCGTGCAGAAAGCGGTCGGCTGAGTCGGTGGAGGCCCGGCGGGCGTAGTCACCCATGCGGACGGCGAAGACGGAGTCCTCTCCCGCGGTCACGGCCATCCCCGCGCGCGGGGACACTTCGAGGACGACCAGCCCGAGTCCGGTGGCGATGGCATCGGCAAGGCGCCCGAAGGCGGGCTCTTCGCGATAGCGGCGCAGCAGGTCCGCGTATTCGGCGTCACGCGCGGGCAGCAGTTTGGGCTGGAGCCCGAAGGAGACGAGACGCGCGGCGTCCGCCGCGTCCGCGGGCGTGACGGCGGCCGCCACGGACATCGGCCCGGCCGGTGGGCCCTGCGGCGCTGCTCCCGGCTGCTCGCTCCACGCGGCGGTGTGCTCCGCGTGCTGGTCGCTCACGACTGCTGCTCCCTGTGGCTCTCGCGCTTGATGATCTTGACGTTGTGGTGCGGGTCCCCGGCGCGGAGCGGGCCGGGCCGTGTGTGAGATCCAGCCCCGCTCTGCGGGCGGACAGTGGCCCTCATGCCGCCTCCGAACGGTCCGCCGCCATACCGGCCGCGTCCAGCAGGGCGGTGCCCACGATCAGGTCCGCGCCACCGAATTCGGGGTCGTCCAGCGCGGCACCGTCGTCGACGGCGAACAGCAGCCGCTGTTCGCCCTGGCGGTAGGCCGTGCCGACCGGGGGGCTCGCCGCGTGGACGGCGAGGAGGGCGACCAGATAGGGGAGGTCCGGGTCACGGCGGCGTGCCTCCGCGAGCAGACCGGAGAGCCTGCGGGGCGCGTCGTGCTCCAGATCGAGCAGCTCCATCGCGCTCGCCAGCTGCTCCTCGCTGAAGCGGCTGTCGTCAGGTGTGGCGATCAGATCGGGTTCGGGCATCTCCGCGCCGAGGTGCTCGCGCTCGACCGGAGGGGTGAGCAGCAGATCGACGAGGTCGCCGAGGCGCACCGAAGCCGGGGTGCGCAGTCCCGTACCCCGGGCGAAGAACGCGTCGGTGACACGGGTCGCGTGCTCGACCGGCAGCGGCAGCAGCGGGGCGACCAGGTGTCCGTACAGATCGATCCCGGCCCGTGCGGCGGGGGTCGCGAAGGCCTGCCGGTCCTGTTCGGCCCGGAACAGCGGTCCCGCTTCCAGCAGCCGGGACTGGAGCTGGGTGTGGCGCCGGATGCAGTCCTTGACTATGTCGACGAGTTCGGCCGCGCGGCGCTTGTGCTCGGGGTCCTCGGCTTCATCCCGTGCCTTGCGGATGTTGGTCAGGATCGCGTTCTCGTGGCGGTACCGGTCGGCGACATGGTCGAGCGCCTCGGCGATCATGTCGGGCACGTCATTGAGCCAGTCGACCGCGCGCACATTGCGCCGAGTCGCTTCGAGGGTCCTGCGCAGCGTCTCGGCGTACTGCACCGTGCGATAGCGGGCCTGTTCGGCCGCGAGCTGGGCGTCGGCGAGACGGCCCCGGTTGATCAGGACCTCCAGCTTGACCTCGGCCGCGATCTGCGCGCTGGTGACGTCCGTGTCCAGGGCACCGACGAGCACATTGACCGCTTCGTCCGTCGTGCGGAGGTAGACACTGCCGCCGTATCCGGGGACTTCCTCGATGAGCTTGAAGTCGTAGTCGCGTCGGACATAGACGCCATCAGGGCCGAAAGTGCCGTAGACGGCACGAAAGCCCCGGTCGACGCTGCCGACGTTGATCAGGTTCTCGAGCACCCATCGCGCGACACGTTCGTGCTCCGCCTGCGGGCGCCGGGGGGCTTGCGCGGCGATCCGCGGAAGCAGCCTGGCCACTATCTGGTCATGGTCGGCCCCGGTGTCGAAGTCCATGTTCAGCGTGACGAGGTCGATGGCGGAGAGGGCGACTTCGGCCATCGCGTAGACCGAGTACTCCCCCGCCAGATTCGCCTTGCGGACGTCGAGGTCGTGCAGGGGCGCGGTGCACGCGAGCGCGCGGAGCCGCCGCGCCAGCCCTTCGTCGGCGGCCGGGCCCTGCGCGGGGCGCGGCCCCGCGCTGAGCTGGGGCGGAACGAATTCCGTCGAGGCAGGCGAAGTCACGGTGCACAGACTAGGTCCTCGCACTGACAACGGTCGAAACAGCGCCGAAACCACCCCGCCGGCCGGGTCCTGGGCTCTTGACCGCACCCGTTCGAGCTGGTGGACGCCGGTGGACGGGCGGCCGGGGATCGTTCGACAATCCCTGCGTCGCCACCCCACGTCCCCACGGCACCCCTCCCTGTCTGCGAGGTACGGATGAGAGCAACCCACACAAGCCGGACGCGCCCATGACCCGGACCTCGATCGATCTCAACGCGGACCTGGGCGAGGGTTTCGGCCGGTGGCGGCTCACCGACGACGAGCAACTGCTCTCCGTCGTGACCAGCGCCAATGTGGCCTGCGGCTTTCACGCCGGGGACGCGGCCACCATGCGGCGGGTCTGCGCGCTGGCGGTCGAGCGCGGGGTGCGGATCGGCGCCCAGGTCTCATACCGCGATCTCGCCGGTTTCGGCAGGCGGTCGATGGACGTCCCCGCGGACGAGCTCGCCGCCGAGGTCGCCTACCAGATAGGCGCGCTGGCGGTGTTCGCGCGCGCGGCCGGTGGGCGGGTCGCGTACGTCAAGCCGCACGGGGCGCTCTACAACCGCGTCGTGCACGACGAGGGCCAGGCCGGGGCGGTCGTGGAGGGCGTCCTGCTCACCGGCGAACGGCTGCCCGTGCTGGGGCTCCCCGGGTCGCGGCTGCACGCGACGGCGAAGAAGGCGGGACTCCCCGTCGTCACCGAGGCGTTCGCGGACCGCGCATACACGGCGCAGGGCACCCTCGTGCCACGCCGCCAGGAGGGCGCCGTCATCTCCGACCCGGGGGCGGTGGTGGAACGGTCGGTCGCCATGGCCAGGACCGGGGTCGTCACCTCGCTGTGCGGCACATCCGTCGGTGTCCGCGCCCGGTCGCTGTGTCTGCACGGCGACACGCCGGGGGCGGTCGCCCTGGCCCGCCGGGTGCGCGGGGCGCTCGAGGCGTCGGGTCTCCGTGTGGAGGCCTTCGTATGAGGCTGCTGCCCGTCGGCGACCGGGCGCTGCTGGTGGAACTGGGCTGCGACGCCGAGGCGACGGCGCTGCATGCCGAACTGCTGCGGCGGCGGGCCGCGGGCGCGCTCCCCGCTGTGCGGGAGATCGTGCCCGCGGCGCGGACCGTACTCATTGACGGAATCGACGGGACCGGCGGGATCCACGGCGCTGGCGGGACCGGCGGAACCGCCGCGCGCGATCGGCTCGCGGCGGAGCTGCCCCGGTGGACCGTTCCGCCGCTCACCGCGGGTTCCGGCGCCGTGGTCGAGATCCCGGTGCGCTACGACGGCCCGGATCTGGCCGAGGTCGCGGCGGTGTGGGGGGTCGGCCCGCACGAGGTCGCGCGGATCCACTCGGAGGCCGAATTCCGTGTGGCGTTCTGCGGTTTCGCTCCTGGCTTCGGCTATCTGGCCGGTCTCGGCGAGCGGTTCGCGGTGCCGCGCAGGACCACGCCACGGACCTCGGTTCCCGCGGGCTCCGTAGCGCTGGCCGGGACGTACACCGGGGTCTATCCCCGCTCGTCACCCGGTGGCTGGCAGCTCGTCGGCACGACCGACCTCTCGCTGTGGGACCCGGCGCGTGAGCCCGCGGCCCTGCTGTCTCCGGGGGCGCGCGTGCGGTTCGTGCCGGTGGCCACGGGAGAAGCGGCGTGAGCGACCTGGCTCTGACGGTCGTCCGGGCCGGTGCCCTGACCACGGTGCAGGACCTGGGGCGGCCGGGGTACGCGCATCTCGGCGTGCCGCGCTCGGGCGCGCTCGACCCGGGCGCGCTGCGGCTGGTCAACCGACTGGTGGGCAATCCGGAGGAGTCCGCCGCGCTGGAGACCACGCTCACCGGGTGCGCGGTGCGTCCGCACTGTGCGGTGACGGTGGCCGTGGGCGGGGCGCCCGGCCCGGTGCGCGTCGACGGACGGGCGGTGGCCTGGGGTGCTCCGGTACGGGTCGGAGCCGGCGCCCTGCTGGAGGTGGGCGCGGCTCGGCGGGGGGTGCGCGGTTATGTGGCGTTCGCCGGGGGCGTCGCGGTGGATCCGGTGCTGGGCAGCCGTGCAGCCGATCTGCTGTCGGGTCTCGGCCCCGCACCGCTGGCCGACGGCATGGTGCTGCCGCTCGGGGCGCCGGCGGGGCACCCTGCGCGGCTGGACGGCGCCCCGTGGCCGGCCCCGCCGTCGGAACTGGTGCTGCGGGTGCGGTTCGGGCCCCGTGACGACTGGTTCACCGCGTCCGCGCTGCGGACGCTGACGCGCTCCCTCTACAAGGTGTCGGCGTCCAGTAACCGGATCGGCCTGCGTACCGACGGCCCGCCGCTGGAGCGGGCCGTGGCGGGCGAACTGCCCAGCGAGGGCATGGTCCTGGGCGCGGTCCAGGTGCCGCCGGACGGACGCCCTGTGGTGTTCCTCGCCGATCATCCGACGACCGGTGGCTATCCGGTGGTCGCGGTGGTCCATGAGGCGGATCTCGGAGCGGCGGCTCAGGCCGCGCCGGGAACGCCGGTGCGTTTTGTCGCGGGGCGCCCTGTCAGGGGGCGTCCGGGCGGTCAGGCCGTACCGTAGCCGCCGCCGCCCGGTGTCCGTACCACGAGGACATCGCCGGCGCCGACCTCCACCGAGTCCACTCCTCGCAGCTCCTCCACGGTGCCGTCCGCGCGCTCCACGGCGTTGGCGCCCCGCTCCGCCGGCTCTCCGCCCGCCATCCCGTAAGGCGCGACACGGCGGTGGCCGGTCAGCAGCGCGACCGTCATGGGTTCCAGGAAGCGGATGCGGCGCACCACCCCGCAGCCGCCGTGCCAGCGCCCCGCGCCCCCGCTGCCCGCGCGGATCGCGAAGGCGTCGACCCGCACCGGATAGCGCCACTCCAGCACCTCCGGGTCGGTGAGCCGGGAGTTGGTCATATGGGTCTGCACGGCGTCGGCACCGTCGAAGCCGTCACCCGCGCCGGAACCGCTCGCCACGGTCTCGTAGTACTGCACACGGTCATTGCCGAAGGTGACGTTGTTCATGGTTCCGGAGCCCTCGGCCTGCACTCCGAGTGCGGCGTACAGCGCCCCGGTGACGGCCTGTGAGGTCTCGACGTTCCCCGCCACGGTCGCGGCGGGGTACTCCGGCGCGAGCATCGAGCCTTCGGGCACCCTCACTTCCAGGGGTTCGAGGCAGCCGCTGTTCAGCGGGATGTCGTCGGCGACGAGGGTACGGAACACATAGAGCACAGCGGCCATCACCACGGATGTGGGGGCGTTGAAGTTCCCGGGCTGCTGACGTGAGGTGCCGGTGAAGTCGATGACCGCTCTGCGGGCCCGGCGGTCCACGGTCAGCGCGACCTCGATCACCGCGCCCCCGTCGGTCTCGTAGCGGTAGGAGCCGTCGCTGAGCCCGGCGACGATACGGCGCACCGACTCCTCGGCGTTGTCCCGTACGTGCCGCATATACGCCTGGACCACATCGAGCGTGAACTCGTCGACGATGCGGGTGAGTTCGCTGATGCCCTTCTCGTTGGCGGCGATCTGGGCCCGCAGGTCGGCGAGATTGGTGTCCGGGTCGCGGGAGGGGTGGGAGGCGCCGGTGAGCAGGCCCCTGGTCTCCGCTTCGCGCAGTCTTCCGTCACGTACGAGCAGCCAGTTGTCGAAGAGGACACCCTCTTCGTGGATGGTGCGGCTGAAGGCGGGCATGGAGCCGGGGGTGATACCGCCGATCTCGGCGTGGTGCCCCCGGGAGGCCACCAGGAAGAGCAGCTCGGGACTCCGCCCGTCCGTGCCACTGCCACTGCCACTGCCACTGCCACTGCCACTGCCACTGCCACTGCCACCATGGTCCGCGAAGACCGGGGTCACGACCGTCACATCGGGCAGATGGGTGCCTCCGTGATACGGGTCGTTGATCGCGTAGACATCCCCCGGCCGGAGCCTGCCCTGATTCCGGCGCAGCACCTCCTTGATCGACTCGCCCATCGAGCCCAGGTGCACCGGGATGTGCGGGGCGTTGGCGATGAGGTTGCCGTCGGCGTCGAAGAGCGCGCAGGAGAAGTCGAGACGCTCCTTGATGTTGACGGAGTGGGCGGTGTTCTCCAGGCGCACACCCATCTGTTCGGCGATGGCCATGAAGAGGTTGTTGAACACCTCCAGCAGCACCGGGTCGACATCGGTCCCGGCGGCGGCGCGGGCGGGACGGGGCCGGACGCGGGTGAGCAGCAGATGCCCCTGCTCGCCCACGGCGCACTGCCAGCCGGGGTCGAGCACCGTGGTGGCGTCGGCCTCGGCGATGATCGCCGGCCCTTCGACGGTGTCCCCCGGGGACAGGTCGTCCCTGCGGTACAGGGGTGTACCGGTGCGACGGCCGTCCAGGAACATACGCACGGTGTCCCGGGGTACCGCAGCCCCGCCGGTACGGGCCGCCTCGTCGGCGATCACCGTGCCATGGGCCCCCGCCGTCCCCACCGCCTCGACCGACACCGCCTCCACGACGAGCGGCTTGTCCATGGTGAAGGCGTAGCGCGCCCGGTGCTCCGACTCGAACGCCTCACGCATCGCGGGGGCCGTGCCGAGCGGCACCGGCAGCGCCGCGTCCGTACCGGCGTAGCGGATCAGCACGCGTGCGCGAGTGCTGATCGCTTCGGCCGGGATGGCGTCGCCGCGCAGCTCCACCCTTGTACGGTGCGCGAGTTCGCCGCAGAGCCGCGTGACACGGCCGGCGGTGGGCTCGTCCAGCGGGGCCTCCACGGACTGCTCCCGCATGGCGGTCGCATCGGCGAGGCCGATGCCGTACGCGGACAGCACTCCGGCGAGCGGCGGCACGATCACGGTGTCGATGCCCAGGGCGTCGGCCACGGCACAGGCGTGCTGACCACCGGCGCCGCCGAAGCTGGTCAGTGCGTAGCGGGTGATGTCGCGACCGCGCTGCACGGAGATCTTCTTGACCGCGTTCGCCATGTCGAGCACGGCGATCTCCAGGAAACCCGCGGCGACCTCCTCCGGTGTCCGCTCGGTGCCGGTCGCCTCGCGCACTTCGACGGCCAGCGCCGTGAAGCGTTCCCGTACGGCCCGCTCGTCCAGCGGCTGGTCGCCGCCGGGGCCGAACACTGCGGGGAAGTGGGCGGGCTGGATGCGGCCGAGCATCACATTGGCGTCGGTGATGGTGAGCGGGCCGCCGCGCCGGTAGCAGGCGGGGCCGGGGACCGCGCCCGCCGAGTCGGGGCCGACGCGGTAGCGCTGGCCGTCGAAGTGGAGGACGGAGCCGCCGCCTGCCGCGACGGTGTGGATGCTCATCATCGGGGACCGCATCCGCACCCCGGCGACCTGGGTGCCGAGCTCGCGCTCGAACTCCCCGGCGTAGTGCGACACATCGGTGGAGGTGCCACCCATGTCGAAGCCGATGACCCGCTCGAATCCGGCCTGCCCGGAGGTACGGGCCATGCCCACGACACCGCCTGCGGGACCGGACAGCACGGCGTCCTTGCCCCGGAAGTGCGCCGCCTCCCGCAGTCCGCCGTTGGACTGCATGAACATCAGCCGGACGCCGCGGAGTTCGGTGGCGATCTCGTCGACGTATCGACGCAAGATCGGGGAGAGATAGGCGTCCACGACAGTGGTGTCACCGCGGGGCACCAGCTTGATCAGCGGGCTGACCTCGTGGGAGCAGCTGACCTGGGTGAAGCCGAGGCCGCGGGCGGTGTCGGCGACGGCCGACTCGTGGGCGGGGTTTCGGTAGCCGTGCATGAGGACGACGGCGGCGCAGGTGAAGCCGTCACTGCGGGCTGCTTCGAGCTGCCGGACGACGGGGTCGAGCCGGAGCGGAGTGACGACGGTGCCGTGTGCGTCGATCCGCTCGGGGACCTCGATGACCCGGTCGTACACGGCTTCGGGGAGCAGGATGCGGCGGTCGAAGATCCGGGGGCGGTTCTGGTACGCGATGCGCAGCGCGTCCCGGAATCCCTCGGTGATGAGCAGGACGGTCGGCTCGCCACGCCGCTCCAGCAGGGCGTTGGTGGCGACGGTGGTGCCCATCTTGACCGCGCCGATGCGGTCGGCCGGTACGGGGTCGCCGGGACCGAGCCCCAGGAGCAGCCGGATGCCCGCTACGGCGGCGTCGCGACGGTGCTCGGGGCTGTGGGAGAGGAGTTTGCGGGTGACGAGGTGCCCGTCGGGACGTCTGCCGACGATGTCGGTGAACGTCCCGCCACGGTCGATCCAGAACTCCCAGCGCCCGCTCATTCCCCCATTCTGGCAAGCGGCGGGCCCGGGGACAGGGAGGCGAGGGCGGAGGTCAGGGCCGTTTCCGCGACATGGTCGAGCCGGACGCTGGTGCCACGGGCCCAGTGGCGCACCTCCGTACCGGCGAGGCCCAGGAGCTGCGGCAGCAGATCGGTGCACCGGCGCGCCACCCACGCGCTGCCCGCGGTGGCGAGCCACAGCGCCTTGGCGGCGGGCCCGGGCACGGGCTGCTCGGGCTCTGCTCCGGGCGGCGCGCCGAGGGCGAGTCCCTCGGCGGCCAGCAGCTCGTGGAACCGGCGGGCGATCATCCGGTGTCCGCGTTCGCCGGGGTGCAGCCGGTCCGCGCTCCACATGGTGCGGTCCTCGACCCAGGCGGCGTCCGCGATATGGAGATGGATGGCACCGTGACGCTCGGAGAGGGCGTGCACCACGGCGTTCACGGCCCGCTGACGCCGGGCGAGCGGACGCGCGAGAGGTCCGGGCAGTGCGAGCATCGTCCCCGGATCGGGCAGGCACGCCGTCAGGATCCGGGTGCCGTACGGCGTGAGCGCGGCGCACACCCTGTCCAGGCGCACGGCGATGTCATGGATGTCGAAGGTGTGGCGCAGGGTGTCGTTGACCCCGACGACGACGGAGGCTATGTCGGGTGCGCAGGCGAGGGCCCCGGGTGTCTGATGCTGGTCGACATCGCGGGTCAGGGCCCCGCCGACCGCGAAATTGTGGAACTCGGCGGGTCCGCCGGGCCCTCCCAGCCCCTGGGCGAGCAGCGCGGCCCAGCCCCGCCACGCTCCGTCGACCCGGTCGCCGACGCCTTCGGTGAGCGAATCGCCGAGCGCGGCGAAGCGGAGCGGGCGCGCGAGCGTGCGGCCGGGGCGCGACGCTGTGGCCGAGCCGTGCGGTGTGGGGGCCTCGTGGGCCGCCAGCGTGGTTTCGCCACGGGCGTCGATGACGGCCACGGCGTGGTCCGCGAGGCTCACTGCCTCCCCCGGCAGCCTCGTCAGCGGCACGGCTGCGTGCTCGCCGCCGCCGACCGCGCCGGGGGCGGACCCGGTGGCCTCGGCCGGGGGCGCACCCGATGACGGGGCGTCGAGCACAGCGGCAGCGGCGGACAGGTCGTCAGGAGGAGCCTGCGCGGCCGCCCGCGGGCTCCGGTCTCCCGTCATACCGTCACCTCCGGATGTCCGGGTATTCGGCTGGTGTGGGCGTCAAGGGCGGCGAGGAAGGCGGCGACCGCACGGTCCCAGCCGAAGAGTTCCGCCCGGGCGCGCGCCGCCTCGCGGCGCGCCGGCTCCGGGCGTGACAGCAGCTCCCGCACCGCGTCGGCGAAGGCGCCGGGCAGGTCGGGCGCCGCGATGCCCGCGTCGCCGATGATCTCGGGGAGAGCGGAGGACGCGCTGGCGACCACGGGGGTGCCACAGGCCAGGGCCTCCAGCGCGGACAGGCCGAAGGTCTCCGCGGGCCCGGGGGCCAGGCAGATGTCCGCCGCCGCCTGGAGATCCGCCAGAGCCTCACGGTCGGCGACGTGGCCGAGGAAGTGGACCGGAAGCCGCGACTCCCGGGCGCGGCGCGTCAGGCTGCTGTACAGCGGGCCCTCCCCGGCCACGACCAGTGCGGCCCGTACGCCGCGCTCGCGCAGCGTGGCGAGGGCATCCAGCGCCATCCCGGGACGCTTCTCGACGGAGAGCCGGGAACACATCAGCAGCAGGACATCGGCGCCGTCCGCATAGCGCGCGCGCAGCACGGTGCTGCGCCGGCCGGGCCGGCAGCGGTCCAGCTCCACTCCGAGCGGTGCGCGCACCACATTGCGCGCGCCGATGCGGATGAACTCCCGTTCCGCCCACTCGGTCGTGCACACGATCCGCGAGTAGGACCAGGCGCTGCGCCGGTTGAGCCGGTCCGCGGTGCGCTCGGCGAGCGTGCCCGGAACGCCCCAGGTGCGCAGCACCCCGTCCGCCGTCTCGTGGGAGACCATCAGCGACGGGACCCGGCGGCGGCGCGCCCACTCCCCGGTCCACCGCAGGGTGGTCCGGTCGGAGACCTCCAGGCGGTCGGGCGCGAGCTCGTCCAGGAGCCTGGTGAGCCGGGAGCGGCCCGCGAGTACGCGATAGCCACCGGTGCCGGGCAGCACGGTCCCGGGGAGCGTGATGACCCGCCCCTGCGGGGTCATGGTGTCGCTCTCCGCATCTCCGGGCACGACGAGCACGGGCTCGTGTCCGGCCGCCAGATAGCGCTTGCCGAGCTCGCGCAGCGCGGTCCTCAGCCCGCCCGACGCGGGGGTCACGAAGTTGGCGAGCCGGACGATCCGCAGGCCTTCGCCGCCGCCCGCGCGGATGGTGTCGTTCACGCCGCCACCGCCGTACGTTCGCGCAGCACCTCGTCGTAGTGCCCGATGAGCTGGTCGCCGACCGCGGCCCAGGTGCGGCCCTCGACGGTGGCCCGGCCCGCGTGCCCGTACGCCTCGCGGCGCGCGGGGTCCGCGACGAGTGCCGCCACGGCCCGGGTCACCGCGCCCGTGTCGCGGGGCGGTACGAGCAGTCCGGTGCGGCCGTGGTCGACGAGGTCCAGTGGTCCGCCGGCGGCCGGAGCGATCACCGGTACCCCGCTGGCCATGGCTTCCTGCACGGTCTGGCAGAAGGTCTCGTACGGGCCCGTGTGCGCGAACACGTCGAGCGAGGCGAAGATCCGGGCCAGGTCCGCTCCGGTGCGCCGGCCCATGAACACGGCGCCCGGGAGTGCTTCGCGCAGGGACGCCCCGCTCGGGCCGTCGCCGACCACCACGACGCGTAGGCCAGGCAGCCCGCAGGCACCGGCAAGCAGTTCGACGCACTTCTCGGGAGCGAGACGGCCGACGTATCCGACGATGGTCTCGCCGTTAGGGGCCAGTTCACGGCGCAGGGTCTCGTCGCGCAGCTCGGGCCGGAACCGCACGGTGTCCACACCGCGCGGCCACAACCGTACCCGGGGCACTCCGTGCTCCTCCAGATCGCGCAGCGCGGCGGTGGACGGGGCCAGGGTCCGGTCGGCCGCGCTGTGGACGGTACGGATGCGGCGCCACGCGGTGTTCTCACCGGCGCCCATGTACGTACGCGCATAACCGGCGAGGTCGGTCTGGTAGACCGCGACGGCGGGCAGGCCGAGCCTGGCCGCCACGCCCATGCCGCGCACCCCGAGCACAAAGGGGCTGGCGAGATGGACGACATCGGCCCTGTGCGCGGTCAGGGCGGCGGCGAGCCTGCGGCTGGGCAGGGCCACGCGGACCTGCGGATAGCCCGGCAGCGGCAGCGAGGGCACCCGCACCACCGGGCACGGCGCCTCACCGACGGGTCCGGCGACGGCCGGGGCGACAACGAGCGGATCATGACCGCGGGCGGCGAGGTGCCGGGCGGTCTGCAGGGCGCAGTGCGCCACACCATTGACATCGGGCGGGAAGGATTCGGTCACGATGACGACACGCATACGGGTGTTGTCGTCGGGCCGGGGGTGGTGCGGCCAACGGGGATCTTTCCGTGCGGGGAACGTCCCATGAGCGTTTGTCCCACGCCCCGGGGAGGGCCCGCCGTCGGTGGGGCCGGCCGCCGGCCCGGCGCTCTCCCGCCCCGCGTGTTCGGCGGGACCCGCGGCCCCGTACTGCTACTCGGACACGCGGATTCAGACCGGTGGCATGTCCAGCCCGATCCGGCTGCGGACCGCTGTCTGCACTTCGGCCTCCTCCGCGGGGTCGGCGGCGAGCCTGCGCAGTCGCTCGGCCACCCGAGCGTCGCCTGTCTCGGCGTGCAGGGCGGCGATCTCCCTGGTGGTCTCCTCGCAGTCCCAGAGGCATTCCACGGCGAAGCCGGTGGCGAAGGAGGGGTCGGTCGCGGCGAGGGCACGCGCCGTCTGGCCCCGCAGATGGGATGAGGCGGTTTCGCGGTAGACATGGCGCAGCACAGGGGCTGCGGCCTCGATGCCCAGCCGCCCCGCGCCGTCGACGAGTGACCAGAGCGTGGGGGCGTCGGGTCCCTGGGCGCGGACCGCCTCACGGAGCGCGCCGAGGACGAGTCCGGCGTCCTGGGCACTGCCGCGGCAGGCCAGCACACCCGCGGCCGAGGCGCCGAGCGCGTCGGGCCGCTGGACCCAGCGGCGCGCACGGTCCACGGCCGGCTCTCCGCACATCCGCTCGAAGGCGGCGACGGCGGCGTCGGCGACCGTACGGGACGTGTCGACCGCAGCGGCCTCGATGAGGTCGAGCACGGCGGGGTCCCGTGACTCGGCCAGGTAGTGGAGGGCGGTGCAGCGGGCCGCGTCGGGTCCGCTGCGCGCCGTCTCGATGATCACATCACGGTCGTCGGGTCCGGCGACCGCGCCGAGGCAGCGGGACGCCGGCACATGGAGCGGGGTGCCGCGCTCGTCCCCTTCCTGCGCCCACTCGAAGACTGCCTGCACGCTCCAGCCGGGGCGCGGCCCTGTGGGCCTGAGCTGGCGCTGCCAACGGTCGAAGGAACCGTGCTCCTGTGCGGCCCGCACACGTGCGCCCACGGCCTCCCGGGGATCCTCCGCCCACAGCCGCCACGGCCGGGGCTCGAAGGCATCACGCACGGCAGCGGCCAGCTCGGCGTCGCCATCGGGAGTGGCCGGGAAGCGGGCCAGCACCGGGCCGGCGAGCAAGCGCAGTCCGCTGTCGTCGTCGCGCAGGGCGAGCTCGTCCAGCGCCCAGGCCCAGTTGGACCCGGAGGCGGCGTAGCGCCGTAGCAGGGTCAGTGCGTCGTCCCTGCCGTACGAGGCCAGGTGGCCGAGCACCGCGAGGGCCAGCCCGGTCCTTGTCTCGTCCGTGTCGAAGTGGTCTTCGGCCTGGAAGAGGTGGGCTTCGATCGCTTCGAGGCCGCCGCCCAGATCCAGGTAGAGGCGCGCGTAGTAGAGGGAGCGGTTCTCCACCTGCCAGTCGTGGCGTGGGTCGCTCAGCACACAGCGGTTGAGGGCCTCGAGGGCCTCGGCGCGGGGCGCGGCGAGTGCATGCAGGGTGCCGTCGCCGCGGCCTCTCTGGAGCAGGCCGAGGAGGGTGCCACTCGGCGCTATGACTGGTTCGAACATGGGAAAGTGCCTCACATCAAGCTGTCGACGCAACCGGGGGTGTGTTCGCCTAGGCCGCGCGGCAACATGATCGGCTGCCCGTCGTCTTCCGCTTGATGAAGTCCATCTTCCTCTGCCTCTCGTCGGTGGCCCCTTGCGGGCCCGACGTCATGATGACCCAGCCGTTCCGCCACCGCGACCACATTTACGGCAACGCTCTCACCTGCGTGTTCAGCACCCGTTCACCGGTCGGGGAACGGCTCCAAGGGGGCTCTCTTCCCCAGGATCCGCGCGGTAACCACGACGGATGGAGTCTGTGCCTCCGGATCGGCCCCTTAAGAGTGAATCGCCAGGGTACTGCCCGTGGCGCGGCATGGCGGCTCCGTTGCACGGCAAAGATCAACGGGCCTCCGGCAACGATCCGGCGTGGGCCATGCGGGTGAAAAACCCCTAGTTTCACCCATTTGCAGCTTTTATCACATACATACTTCCTGTGAGGCTGGAAGAACTCATGGTGACCGTCCCCTCAACCAGGAGAGCACCTCATGATCCTGTCCATCTCAGGCGTCGTACTGCTGGGCATCATCGTCTTCCTCTTTTTCAAGAAGGACGGGCTGAAGGCGTCCCACATGCTGGTTTCCGCACTCTTCGGCTTCTATCTCGCGGGCACGGCCATCGCGCCGAGCATCACGGCGGGAGGCGCCAGCCTCGCCAGCCTCCTGGGCGGGATCAAATTCTGACTCCCCCGTCCGACCGCACCCAGAGCACAAGAAGCAGGAGAACCACGTGGCCCGGCGACCACTCCCCCGCATCCCGCTCGGCGGCGCCGACCGGATCGCCCGCAGCCGAGAGTTCGCGCGGACGGCCGCCGACAACGCCACCGACGTACTCCATCCGCTCATCACGGTCAGCCGTGGTCTGCGGCTGCTGGCCGTCGCCGGGCGGCGCAAGTGGGCCGGCATGCCCAAGGACCGGCGTGGGCCCACCCTTTTCCTGGCGGCTGCCTGCCTGATGGTGGTGGTGCTCCTCCCGTACGGGCCCTTGCTCGGTCTGATCACGGTGATGGGGGTGGCCGGATGGACGGGGCGTCAGCGCACGCCGGTGAAGACAGGGCCGGACGAGGCGGAGTTGACGCGACTGAAGGCCCTCTACGAGGCGCTCGTGCCGTACTTCGCGGTCCCGGAGGACCCCAGCCCGCTGTTCGCCCACGGCGGGGAGTGGTCGACGGCGTTCAGCGACCACTCCTTCGACGGCGACGGCCGGCTGACCCGGCTGAAGCTGCGCTACCCGGCGTACTTCCCCGACGGCGAGCCTGAAGCGCGCGACCGGATCGAACAGCTGCTGCACGCCAAGTCGGGGCGCGGCCGTGAATACCTCTTCGTCTGGGACGAGGAGAACAACCACCTCGTGATGAGCGTGCTGCCCCCGCTCCCCACCACGATCGCCGCTCAGCGGTTCGTCACCGGTCCCGGTGAGACGGTGCTGGGCTTCACCGACGCGGGCGCTGTGACGCGCACCGTGCCGGTGGTGGACGCGGACGGCACGAGCGACGCGCCGCCGGTGGTGTGGCGGACCGGGCCGCGCTCGACGGAGCCCCATCTGCTCGCCGTGGGTCTTCCCGGCAGCGGTACATCGACACTGCTGCGGTCGATCGCGCTCCAGGCACTGCCGCACGGCGATGTGCTGGTCGTCGACGGCAGCGGCACCGGCGAGTACACCTGCCTGGCCGGACGCAGCGGCGTCCTGGCCGTCGAATGCGGGCTGTCAGGGGCGCTCGCGAGCCTGGAGTGGGCCGCGCACGAGACCGAACGACGGCTCATCTCCGCGAACCGGGCCCGCCAGGCGGGGCACCCCGCCCCCGAGGACACCCGCAGGCCGCTGTGGATCCTGGTCGACCGGCCGAGCACCTTCGGCCATCTCGCGGCGGCGGACGGGCGGCAGGACCCGCAGCGGTTGCTCGAGGTGCCGCTGCGGCACGGACGGGCGGCAGCGGTCACGGTGGTCGTGGCCGAGCAGTCGGACGGCGCCCAGGAGGCCCTGTCCGAGGCGGTGCTCGGTCATACCAGGGCCCGGGTGGCCCTGGGACCCATGGCACCCGCGCTGATCGAGTCGGTGCTCGGTGCGCCTCCCCACACGACGCCGACCGGCGAGGTGCCCCCGGGCCGGGGATATGCACGGCTGGGCACGGGCGGGGTGCTGCGGCTTCAGGTCCCGGCGACACCGGATCCGTTCGACGAGGCCGCGGGGGAGGCGGAACGGCGGGCGGTGCTGGCGCTGCTGCCGGAGCGCGAGGACTCGGTGTCCGGGGTGCCGGTGGATCCCGAGGTGTCCCCCGCTACCGGGGTTTCCGGGGACCGCGAGGTATCCGAGGTATCCGAGGTTTCCGAGGTGGGCGTGCCCGGGGTGGCCGTCCCGGCCGTGGAGACCTCGGCGGGGCGGTGACGCTGCTCTGCGGGTGCGCGGTGGGCTCCGGGGCGTGCCCCGCGCCGGGAGCCCCGCCGCCACGGGGTGGGCCCCTGGGCCGCTGGGCTCAGGCCACGAAGGTCCTCGGGGGCTCTGTGCCTGTTGAGGCACCGGTTTCCACCAGGCGGGCGGCTGCGGCGAGACGGGCCGCGGCCTCGTCGGCGACCGGGCCGGCGACCGTGAAGGGCAGGCGGACGTAGCCCTCGAAGGCGCCGTCGACACCGAAGCGGGGGCCCGAGGGAACGCGGACGCCCACGCGTTCACCGACCTCGGCAAGGCGGGAGCCGGACAGGCCGCCCGCGCGCACCCAGAGGGTCATGCCTCCCTGGGGGACCTCGAACTCCCAGTGCGGCAGCTCCCGTCGTACGGCCGCGACCAGGGCGTCACGGTGTTCCCTGGCCTGGGCGCGGCGGATGGCCACCGCCTCCTCCCAGCCACCGGTCCGCATCAGCCAGTTGACGCCCAGCTGCTCGAGGACCGGGGTGCCGAGGTCGGCGTAGGCGCGGGCCGCAACCAGCGAGCGGATCACATCGGGAGCGGCCCTGACCCAGCCGATGCGCATCCCCGCCCAGAACGCCTTGCTCGCCGAACCCACCGTGATCACCGTGGAGCCCGCCGCGTCGAAGGCGCAGACCGGCCTCGGCATCTCGAGCTCCGCGTCGAGGCAGAGCTCGGTCATGGTCTCGTCGACGACCAGCACCGTGCCCGCCGAGCGCGCCGCGTCCACGAGCCGGCGTCGCTGGTCCTCGTCGGCCAGCGCCCCCGTGGGGTTGTGGAAGTCGGCGACGACGTAGGCGAGCCGGGGCGCGGCGTCCCGCAGCACCTGGCGCCAGCGGGTGATGTCCCAGCCCGCCAGGCCCTCGCCCATGGCAACCGGCACCAGCCGGGCCCCGGCTTCGCGCATCAGCTGGAGGATGTTCGCGTAGGACGGCGACTCGACGGCGATGCGTTCCCCACGGCCCGCGAACAGATGGCAGATCGCGTCCATCGCACCCATCGCACCCGTGGTGACCATGATCTGCTCGGGCATCGTCGGGATCCCGCGTGCGGTGTAGCGGTCCGCGATGGTCTGACGCAGCACGGGCAGGCCGGCCGGATAGTCGCCGTGGGTGTGCGCGTACGGCGGCAGTTCCTCGAGCGCTCCCCTGACGCTCCGGGTGAGCCAGGGCTCGGGCGCGGGCAGTGCTGCACAGCCCAGATCGATCATCGAGCCGAGGGACTCGGGCGGCAGTGGTTCCAGGCCGCGCGCGGGCAACGGATTGCCGGCGGGTACGGCGGTCCAGCTGCCGGCGCCCCTGCGGGATTCGAGGAACCCTTCCGTGCGCAGCTCCTCATACGCCGCCGCCACCGTCGTACGGCTCACGGCGAGCGACAGCGCGAGCTCGCGCTCGGCGGGGAGCCGGGCCGCCACGGGTACCCGGCCTTCCAGGACCAGCAGCCGGATGCCGTCGGCGAGCGCGCGATAGGCGGGTGGCTTGCGAGTGCCGGGCCCTGCCGGACGCGACTGCTGGGCGCTGAGCTGTCTCGCGAGCTGAGCCGATCCGACCGCTGAAGTCCACTGCGCCATAGGAAGTCAGTCCACCTTCGTCGAATTGGCCATGGATGGCCTGGGTTTCCCAGCCACAGAGTGTCATGAGCCAGTCCACTCACACCACCCCGGGGGGAAGCTTGACCAGCACCGCAGACACCACAGGCCACTCACGCCTCAAAGGCAGGCGCCTCCCCCGGCGATTGCTCCAGCTCTACGCAGGGCTCGCGCTCTACGGCGTGAGCTCCGCTCTTCTGGTCCGCGGCGGTCTCGGTCTGGAGCCATGGGGTGTGCTGCACCAGGGCCTGGCCGAGCTGACCGGTCTCACCATGGGGGTCGTCTCGATCATCATCGGGGCCGTCGTGCTGCTGCTGTGGATCCCGATGCGGCAGAAGCCCGGACTCGGCACGGTCTCCAACGTCTTCGTCGTCGGGGTCGCCATGGACGGCACCCTGGCCGTCGTCGCCGATGCGCACGGCCTCGCGGTGCGGATCCCGGTGATGGTGGCCGCGATCGTCCTCAACGGTGTCGCCACCGGTCTCTACATCTCGGCTCGCTTCGGCCCCGGGCCGCGCGACGGGCTGATGACCGGTCTGCACCAGCTCACAGGCCGGTCGATCCGCCTCGTCCGCACGGCCATCGAGGTCGCGGTGGTCGCCACCGGCTTCGCGCTCGGCGGCTCGGTCGGCATCGGCACCCTGGCCTACGCCCTGTCCATCGGGCCACTCGCCCAGGTCTTCCTGAGGGTGTTCGCCATTGCGGCCACGGAGCCCGGCAGCCGGACGGTGGGTGCAGTGGCCGAACCGACATCGGGGCGGGCCGCCGATCAGGTCATACTGCCCGGGTGACACGCCTACAGCAGCCCAGGCATCCGTACCTGGACCACCCGTCCCCCATCCCGTTCGCGCATCGCGGCGGTACCGCCGACGGACTCGAGAACACGGCCGCCGCGTTCCGCCGGGCGGCGGCCAGTGGCTACCGCTACTTCGAGACGGATGTGCACACGACCGCCGATGGAAGGCTGGTGGCCTTCCATGACGCGACCCTGGACCGCGTCACGGACGCCCGGGGCCGGATCGCTGAGCTGCCCTGGGGCGAGGTGAGCCAGGCCAGGGTCGCGGGCAAGGAGCCGCTGCCGCTCTTCGAGGAACTGCTCGACGAGTTCCCCGAGGCCCGCTGGAACGTGGACATCAAGGCCGAAGGGGCGCTGGAGCCGCTGGTCGACCTGATCCGCGGCAGGGACGCCTGGGACCGCGTCTGTGTCGGTTCGTTCTCGGAGAGCCGGGTGGCCCGGGCGTACCGGCTCGCGGGGCCCCGGCTGGCGACCTCGTTCGGGGTGCGCGGTGTGCTGGGGCTGCGGCTGCGCTCCCTGGGAATCCCGGCCTCGCTGCGTGCGGGCGCGGTCTGCGCCCAGGTCCCGGAGGCGCAGGGCGGCATCAGGATCGTGGACCGCCGCTTCGTGCGGGAAGCCCACGCCCGCGGACTCCAGGTACATGTCTGGACCGTCAATGACGCAGACCGGATGGCCACCCTCCTGGACCTGGGAGTGGATGGCATCATGACCGACAATCTGGAGACCCTGCGCACGGTACTCAGCGACCGAGGAGTCTGGCACTGAGCGGCCGTGGGCCGTGGCGCATCTCCATCAGCACGAGCATGGGGGTGCCCAGTGGCCCTTGAGACAGAGGACCCGACCGCCGGAAGAGGCAACGGCGACCGCCGGCGTGAACAGCGCGGTTGGTATTTCTACGACTTCGCCTGCTCCGTCTATTCGACGAGCGTGCTGACGGTCTTCCTCGGGCCCTATCTCACCGCTGTGGCCAAGGCGGCGGCGGACGCGGAGGGCTACGTCCACCCGCTCGGCATTCCGGTACGGGCCGGATCGCTCTTCGCCTACGCCGTGTCGGCGTCCGTGGTGGTCGCGGTGCTGGTGATGCCGCTGGTGGGTGCGGTCGCGGACCGTACGGGGCGCAAGAAGCCGTTGCTCGCCGCCTCCGCGTACACCGGAGCCACGGCCACGGCGGGGATGTTCTTCCTGGGGGGTGACCGCTATCTCCTGGGCGCCGCCCTCCTGATCGTGGCGAATGCCTCGCTGTCGGTCTCGATGGTTCTCTACAACGCGTATCTGCCGCAGATCGCCGAGCCCGACGAGCGCGACACGGTGTCGTCCCGGGGCTGGGCGTTCGGCTACACATCCGGCGCGCTCGTCCTGGTCGCCGATCTGGCGCTGTACACGGGGCATGAGTCCTTCGGTCTCTCCGAGTCGGACGCGGTGCGCATCTGCCTCGCCACGGCGGGGCTGTGGTGGGGCGCGTTCACGCTCATTCCGCTGCGACGGCTGCGGGACCGGGCCCTGACACCGCCCGACGGGCACGCTCCGGCCGAGGGTGCGGTGGGCGCCGGCTGGCGGCAGCTGATAGCGACCCTGCGGGACATGCGCCGGCATCCACTGACTCTGGCGTTCCTGCTCGCCTACCTCATCTACAACGACGGCGTGCAGACCGTGATCTCGCAGGCGTCCATCTACGGCTCGGAAGAGCTCCGCCTGGATCAGACGACGCTGATCACGGCAGTGCTGCTGGTGCAGGTGCTGGCGGTGGCCGGTGCGCTGGGCATGGGGCGCCTCGCCAGGACGTACGGCGCCAAGCACACGATCCTCGCGTCCCTGGCGGTGTGGACGCTGATCCTCGGGGCCGGCTACTTCCTGCCGGCGCAGACCCCCGGCTGGTTCTTCGCGCTCGCCGGAGCGATCGGCCTGGTGCTCGGCGGCACCCAGGCGCTGTCGCGCTCGCTCTTCTCGCACCTGGTGCCGCGCGGCAAGGAGGCCGAATACTTCTCGGCGTACGAGATGAGCGACCGTGGGCTCAGCTGGCTGGGCCCGCTGGTCTTCGGCCTGGCGTTCCAGCTCACCGGCAGTTACCGCGATGCGATCATCTCGCTGGTGATCTTCTTCGCGATCGGTTTCGTGCTGCTCGCCCGGGTGCCGGTACGCCGTGCCGTGGCCGAAGCGGGGAACCCGGTGCCGCATCGGATTTAGACGTTGAAGTGAAAGGCCGGTAGTGTACGCCTTTGGCCTGCCAGGCGGACCGTTACTGCGCGCTGAATTCCTCAGGACGCTGGGTGACACTTTCTGCCAGATGTGACAAACCGGGCACTGGTGGGTACAACAAGGGGCGGCACGACGGGCAACGACGCATGGACCGCAACGGACATGCGCGGGAATCTTTACCGCCGACCGGACGTTGACCGGATGACGACGACAGCGACACCTGTCCTGTGGGCGACAAGCCCGGGAGGCACGATTCATGAGTGAGCGAGCTCTTCGCGGCACGCGCCTCGTGGTGACCAGCTACGAGACCGACCGCGGCATCGATCTGGCCCCGCGCCAGGCGGTGGAGTACGCATGCCAGAACGGACATCGATTCGAGATGCCGTTCTCGGTAGAGGCGGAAATTCCGCCGGAGTGGGAATGCAAGGCGTGCGGCGCCCAGGCACTTCTGGTGGACGGGGAAGGCCCCGAGGAGAAGAAGGGCAAGCCTGCGCGTACGCACTGGGACATGCTCATGGAGCGGCGTACCCGCGAGGAGC
The DNA here is from genome assembly GCF_042731955.1 of Streptomyces sp. NPDC059828. NCBI lineage: Bacteria > Bacillati > Actinomycetota > Actinomycetes > Kitasatosporales > Streptomycetaceae > Streptomyces > Streptomyces sp. NPDC059828. The sequence continues at coordinate 43,463 of NZ_JBHWIW010000062.1, forward strand.
TGGAGGAGGTGCTGGCCGAGCGGCTGGCAGTCCTGCGCTCCGGAGCCATGAACATCGCGGTGCACCCGCGCGACAGCCGTAAGTCCGCGTAAGGACTCGCGTACACGCGCAACCACCACGTACGGATCTACGTACGACCGAAAGCCGCGGGCTGCCGCACACGTCTTGTGTGCCGCAGCCCGCGGCTTTTTGGCTCTCCCGGCGCACCCGGCTGCCCGCCGGACGCATGACGGCGCGCCTGCGGCGGCGGTCATCCGGTTGACGCGGTCCAAACGGGCCGCAGGTTGCGCCGAGCGCCAGAAGGCCCTCACC
>NZ_JBHWIW010000063.1:0-40240 GCF_042731955.1 Streptomyces sp. NPDC059828
GCGTCGCACGGCGCGCTCACCGGGCCGGGGCCGTGCCGGGATCCCGCCGCGGCGTCCCCGCTCCGTCCCCCGTCCTGCCACGTCTCCCGCGGGGGCGCGCACCCGGTTTTCCCGCGCACCGGAAATCCCGGCGGTTTACCCTGGAGATCCCCGGCACTCCCCTTGTCCGGGACCGCTGTCCCGGACCCCGGGACGGCCGTCCACGACAGGGGGGACTTCAGAGCGTCGGGTCATTCGTGTTGTCGGATCCCGGACGGAACCCCCTTCATGAGCTTGCACGGTCTGCTCGACGCCGTGGTACGTGACCCGGCGCTCGCCGAAGCGGTGAAGGCCGCCACGGACGGTCACCGTCGCCACGTCGACCTGGTCGGCCCCGCGGCCGTGCGGCCCTTCGCGGTGGCCGCACTGGCCCGGGAGGCGGGGCGGCCGGTGCTGGCGGTGACGGCGACCGGCCGGGAGGCCGAGGACCTGGCCGCGGCGCTGCGCACGCTGCTCGACCCGGACACCGTGGCCGAATACCCGTCCTGGGAGACCCTGCCGCACGAGCGGCTCTCGCCCCGCTCCGACACGGTCGGACGGCGCCTCGCGGTGCTGCGCCGCCTCGCCCACCCCTCGCCGGACGACCCGGCCGCCGGTCCGGTGAGCGTGGTCGTCGCACCTGTGCGGTCCGTGCTCCAGCCGCAGGTCAAGGGGCTCGGGGAGCTGGAGCCGGTGGCGCTGCGGTCCGGGCAGACCGCCGATCTGAACGGGATCGTGGAAGGGCTCGCCGCCGCCGCGTACTCCCGGGTGGAGCTGGTCGAGAAGCGCGGTGAGTTCGCGGTGCGCGGGGGCATCCTCGACGTGTTCCCGCCCACCGAGGAACACCCGCTGCGGATCGAGTTCTGGGGCGACGACGTCGAGGAGATCCGCTACTTCAAGGTGGCCGACCAGCGCTCCCTGGAGGTCGCCGAGCACGGCCTGTGGGCGCCGCCGTGCCGTGAGCTGCTGCTGACGGACGCGGTACGGGAGCGGGCCGCCGCGCTCGCCGAGGCCCACCCGGAGCTCGGCGAACTGCTCGGCAAGATCGCCGAGGGCATCGCGGTCGAGGGCATGGAGTCGCTGGCCCCGGCCCTGGTGGACGACATGGAGCTGCTGCTCGACGTGCTTCCGGCGGGCGCGATGGCCGTGGTGTGCGACCCGGAGCGGGTCCGTACGCGGGCGGCGGACCTGGTGGCGACCTCGCAGGAGTTCCTCCAGGCGTCCTGGGCGGCGACGGCGGGCGGCGGCGAGGCCCCGATCGATGTCGGCGCGGCCTCCCTGTGGGGCATCGCTGACGTCCGGGACCGGGCGCGTGAGCTGGGGATGATGTGGTGGTCGGTGTCGCCGTTCGCCGCCGACGAGGAGCTGGATCTCGACGACAGCGCCGACACGGTGAAGCTGGGGATGCACGCGCCCGAGACGTACCGGGGTGACACCGCACGCGCCCTCGCCGACACCAAGGGCTGGCTCGCGGACGGCTGGCGCACCGTGTTCGTCACGGAGGCGCACGGCCCGGCGAGCCGCACCGTCGAGGTGCTCGGCGGAGAGGGGATCGCGGCCCGGCTCGACACGGACCTGAAGGAGATCTCCCCCTCGGTCGTCCACGTGGCCTGTGGATCGATCGACTACGGCTTCATCGATCCCGGCCTCAAGCTGGCCGTGCTGACGGAGACCGACCTGTCCGGCCAGAAGGCCGCCGGCAAGGACGGCGCCAGGATGCCGACCCGCCGCCGCAAGCAGGTCGACCCGCTCACCCTCGAAGTGGGCGACTACATCGTGCACGAGCAGCACGGCGTGGGCCGCTACCTGGAGATGGTGCAGCGCACCGTCCAGGGCGCGACCCGCGAGTATCTGCTGGTCGAGTACGCCCCCGCGAAGCGCGGCCAGCCCGGCGACCGCCTCTACATCCCGACCGACCAGCTGGAGCAGGTCACCAAGTACGTGGGTGGTGAGGCGCCGACGCTGCACCGGCTCGGTGGCGCCGACTGGACCAAGACCAAGGCGCGCGCCAAGAAGGCGGTCAAGGAGATCGCCGCCGACCTCATCAAGCTCTACAGCGCCCGGATGGCCGCACCGGGGCACACCTTCGGCCCTGACACGCCGTGGCAGCGCGAGCTGGAGGACGCCTTCCCGTACACGGAGACGCCCGACCAGCTGTCCACCATCGCCGAGGTGAAGGAGGACATGGAGAAGTCGGTCCCCATGGACCGTCTGATCTGCGGCGACGTCGGTTACGGGAAGACCGAGATCGCTGTGCGGGCGGCCTTCAAGGCGGTCCAGGACGGCAAGCAGGTCGCCGTGCTCGTCCCGACGACCCTGCTGGTGCAGCAGCACTTCGGCACGTTCAGCGAGCGGTACTCGCAGTTCCCGGTGGTCACACGGGCGTTGTCCCGCTTCCAGTCGGACGGGGAGGCGAAGGCGACCCTGGAGGGGTTGAAGGACGGCGCGGTCGACATCGTCATCGGTACCCACCGGCTGTTCTCGTCCGAGACCAAGTTCAAGGACCTGGGCCTCGTCATCGTGGACGAGGAGCAGCGTTTCGGTGTCGAGCACAAAGAGCAGTTGAAGAAGCTGCGCGCCAACGTCGATGTACTGACGATGTCGGCGACGCCGATCCCGCGGACCCTGGAGATGGCGGTCACCGGCATCCGTGAGATGTCGACGATCACCACCCCGCCGGAGGAGCGGCACCCGGTGCTGACCTTCGTCGGCCCTTACGAGGAGAAGCAGATCGGCGCGGCGATCCGTCGTGAACTGCTGCGTGAGGGACAGGTCTTCTACATCCACAACAGGGTCGAGTCGATCGACCGGGCAGCGGCGAGGCTGCGCGACATCGTGCCGGAGGCGCGGATCGCCACCGCGCACGGGCAGATGAGCGAGGGCACCCTGGAGCAGGTCGTCGTCGACTTCTGGGAGAAGAAGTACGACGTCCTGGTGTCGACGACGATCGTCGAGTCTGGTATCGACATCTCCAACGCCAACACGCTGATCGTGGAGCGCGGCGACAACTTCGGGCTCTCTCAGCTTCACCAGCTGCGCGGCCGGGTGGGCCGTGGCCGTGAGCGTGGTTACGCGTACTTCCTCTACCCGCCGGAGAAGCCGCTCACCGAGACCGCGCACGAGCGGCTCGCGACCATCGCCCAGCACACCGAGATGGGCGCGGGCATGTACGTGGCGATGAAGGACCTGGAGATTCGCGGCGCGGGCAATCTGCTCGGCGGCGAGCAGTCCGGCCATATCGCGGGGGTCGGCTTCGACCTGTATGTGCGGATGGTGGGCGAGGCGGTCGCCGACTACCGCAAGTCGCTGGAGAGCGGCGGGATCGAGGAGGAGCCTCCTCTCGAGGTCAAGATCGAGCTGCCGGTGGACGCACACGTCCCGCACGACTACGCGCCGGGTGAGCGGCTGCGCCTCCAGGCGTACCGGGCGATCGCCTCCGCCAACTCCGAGGACGACATCAAGGCGGTACGTGAGGAGCTCACCGACCGCTACGGCAAGCTGCCGGAACCGGTGGAGAACCTGCTGCTGGTCGCGGGGCTGCGGATGCTGGCACGGGCCTGCGGGGTGGGCGAGATCGTGCTCCAGGGGTCCAACATCCGCTTCGCACCGGTGGAGTTGCGCGAGTCGCAGGAGCTGCGGCTGAAGCGGCTGTATCCGCGTACGGTCATCAAGCCGGCCGTCCAGCAGGTGCTGGTGCCGCGCCCGACGACGGGCAAGATCGGCGGGAAGCCGGTGGTGGGCCGGGAACTGCTGGCGTGGACGGGTGAGTTCCTGACGACGATCCTGGGGTCCTGAGCCCGGACGGGCTCAGGCGCCGGGGCCGCTCCGCTGGAACATGACCTGGGCCAGGGACCGGAAGACCGCTTCCGGGTCCCGGCCGGCCAGGGTTTCGTCCAGGTTGTGGGTGAGCAGCAGCGAGGCGAAGCCGTGGGCGACGGCCCAGGCAGCCATGACCCCGGCGCCTGATGCCTCCTCGTCGCCTCCGAGGGCCCCGACCGCCTCGCGGAGCTGCGTCCGGGTGCGCCGGCGGGCCGCGCGGAGTTCCGGCGCGTCCGTACGCAGCAGCTCGGGGCGGAACATCACCTGGAAGTGCGCCGGGTGACCGGTGGCGAAGCGCACGTACCGCACACCGAGGTCCTGTAGGTCCGTGGCCTCGGCGAACCGTGCGGCCAGGAGTTCGTAGCCTTGCTGGGCGTGCTGGGATCGGGCCTGCTGCCCCGCGAGACCACGCTCGGCGTCGGCAAGGTCTGAGCCGCGGGGCAGGTCCGGCCGGCCGGCCCTATGCTTCGTCGACATGAACAGATCACGCGTCGCCGGCCCGGCCCTGGCGCTCCTGCTGGCCGCCGTGATCCCGTACGTCTCGGGCTGCGACGCCCTGGAACAGGGCGGCCCGGAGGCAGGTGCGGCACCGGACACATCAGACGGGCGCGCGGTGAGCCCCCTGGCGAACCCCGACGGCACCGAACCGGGCCTCGCCGTCGTGACCGGGCCCGGGCAACTGGCCACGGCCCGGCGGCTCATCGACGAACTGACCACCAAGGGCCGCGGCCCCAGGACCGGTTACGACCGCGACGAGTTCGGCTACGCCTGGATGGACACGGCCGACGGTGTGCCGCTGGCCCGGAACGGCTGCGACACCAGAAACGATCTGATCCGCCGCGACGGCCGGGAACTGCGGTTCCGCACCGGCTCCGACTGCGTGGTCGTCTCCATGACCCTGCACGACCCCTATACCGGCAAGACCATCGAGTGGCGCAAACAAAAGGCCTCCGAGGTCCAGATAGACCACGTGGTGCCGCTGTCGTACTCCTGGCAGATGGGCTCGTCCCGCTGGCCGGACAGCAGGCGCGAGCAGTTCGCCAACGACGTGCTGAACCTGATCCCGGTCGAGGGCCGGGCCAACTCGGCGAAGGGCGATTCCGGCCCCGCTTCCTGGCTTCCCCCGGACAAGCGGATCCGGTGCGCCTACGCGGTCCGCTTCGCGCAGGTCGCCACCAAGTACGCCCTCCCGGTGACCGTGCCGGACAAGGCCGCGATGCTGCGCCAGTGCGGCGGCTGACGTGAAAATCGATGGGCCAACCGTCTCCTCGCGGTTAGCCTCCCGGCATGAACACGCCGCATGATCCCGAACTGGCCATCACCACGCTCGCCGAGCGGCCCGAACTCCGAGACCCCATGTGGCAGATGGCCGAGGACTGGCCTCAGTTCATCCTGCACGATCCCGTGGGATGGGCCTACATGGGCCGGATCATCGCCGAGCTGCCCGAATACGTGGTGGTCGCGACCGACGCCGAAGGGTCCGTCGTGGCACGGGGCTTCAGTGTGCCGTTCGTCCTGGACATGGACGGGCGGCGGGAGTTGCCGGGGACCGGCTGGGACCAGGTGCTGCTGTGGGCGTTCTCCGATCTCCGCCACGGGCGGAAGCCGGACACGGTGAGCGCGATCGAGATCACCGTGACCACCGGGATGCTGGGCCGCGGGATATCCGGGCGGATGGTCGCCGCGCTGCGGGACAACGCACGTGCCCGCGGGTTCCGGGAGCTGGTCGCGCCGGTGCGGCCGAATGCCAAGCACCTTGAGCCGGAGGTGCCGATGTCCGAGTACGCCTTCCGGACCCGGGAGCACGACGGGCTGCCGTGCGACCCCTGGCTGCGTGTCCATGCCCGCGCGGGCGGAGCCATCCATGCGGTCGCCCCGGCCTCGATGACGGTTTCGGGCTCGCTGGAGCAGTGGCGCACGTGGACCGGTCTGCCGTTCGACACGGACGGGCCGGTGCTGGTGCCGGGCGGGCTGGTGCCCGTGCGCTGCTCGCCCGAGCACGGGCATGCCGTCTACGTCGAGCCGAATGTGTGGGTGCGGCACCGGCTCTGATCACTGCCGGCCCACCGCGGATCATGGGTCGGCGCCCGGGGTGTGGCGCACGGGGCTGACGGGGTCCGGATCGGCATGTACCGTACGGCGGCGTCCCTAAAGTCGTACAAGCGTGTCCGTATCCGGACGGACACCGGGTCCCCCGAGAGGTAGCCGAACGTGAACCCCGAAGCCTCCGCCGTGCCTGCGGCCCAGCCGATGAAAGGTGAGGTGCCCGGCCTGTTGCCCCGGGTCCTGCTGGCGGCGGTGCCGGTGCTGAGCCTCGGGATGCTGGGTGCGATTCCCTCGTACGTCATCGCCTCGCGCCGAGGCACGCGCGCCGACTGGGTGGCTGCGATCGTGTTCACGGCCGCGACGGTCGGCTGGGTGTTCCAGGCCGCGCTCACTCCGGTGGAGACGCACGGCGGGCAGTTCGCCCTGGACCTGGTGCTGCTGGGAGTCGCGTCTTTCGGCGCCTCGCTCCACTGCCTGTTCGCCAGACCACAGGCCGGTGAGTCCCGGTGAGGATCCGACGTCACTGGCGGAATGCGTCGAATTCCGTCGATTCCGGCTCAAAGGCTCGCATCGGGCACTGGCTGGCTCTCGGGGCGGGTTCGCTGCGCGGCCGACGGGGCTGGGTGGTGGGCAGCGCCGCCGTCATCGTGCTCGGGCTGCTGGCGGTGTGGCTGTTCGTCCCCGGTGGGCAGTCGGGGCCGCCCGACGCGCGAGCACGGCAGTACAAGGATGTCGACGCCTGTCTGCTGACGGGGGAGAAGGGCGTCGCGGCCGGCACCCCGGCCGCACCGGTCTGGGAGGGGATGCAGAAGGCGTCCCTGGAGACCCGGGCCCGGGTGAACTACGTGCCGGTCATGGGGGCGCAGTCGGTGGAGAACGCTCGGCCGTTCTTCAACGGTCTGATGCAGCGGCAGTGCGATGTCGTCCTGGCCGTGGGGGCGCCTCAGGTCCAGGTCGCCGAGGCGGGTGCCAAGCAGTACCCCAAGGTCCGTTTCGTCGTCATTGACGGCACTTCGGCGGATAGCGGAGTTGATGGCGGTGAGGAAGGAAATCTCACGGTCGCCAAGTCCGGGGAAGGGCTCATGGATTCGGTGGCCGATGTGATCAGAGGGGCTGTTGAGGCGTCCGGTTCATGACGATCGGGCGGCAAATAGTTCCCGCCGAACGATAAAAATCGCATAACTTGACCGCCCCCGCGTGGAGCTGGCGTGCGGGTATCGGGCAATCTTGCGAAGCTTCTGTAGGCTTCGTGTAAGTAAAGGCTCGCCCATGCGCGTTCGCTGGGTCCGTAGCCCTCGCTTGTTCCCGCCGGGTCGCACCGGCAGGCGCAGGGCGAGGGCTACTGCTCTGTCTGTCCTTGTTTCGTTCTCCCTCATGCTCACGACGGAAACCGCGGTGGCCAGTGGTGCCACGCTGCCTCCGCTGAGCATGCCGGAGCTGTCTCTCTCCGGCCTGTGGGAGTGGGCCAACAAGTCTCCGCTGGACACACCCGGCCAGGACGGCGGCACCGCGCGGGGCAAGAGCCACAGCGCCTCCACCGAGGACACCAGCGCCGACGGCGGCGTCGGCCGCAAGCCCGGCAAGGGCAAGGGTGAGCTCGACGCCTACGACCGGCCCGAGGACTCCACCGCGGCGGCCACGACCGGCAAGGCCCGCGGCACAGCGAAGAGCTTCGACGTTCGCACCAGCAAGCGTGACGCCAAGAAGTCCACGGCCACCTCGGACTACTACGTCAACGCGGACGGCTCCACCACGATCCGGCACTTCTCCGGCCCCGCCAACTTCAAGGGCGACGACGGCACCTGGAAGCCGATCGACCCGGCGCTGGTCAAGGAGGAGGACGGCCGCTTCGAGGAGAAGTCCAACAAGCTCGGCGTCGACTTCGCGCCGCACGCGGCAGACCAGCAGCTGGCCTCGGTCGACTTCGGGGGCGACCGCAGTCTGGCGTACGGGCTGCAGGGTGCGCGCAAGGTCGCGGCGTCCAAGGACGCGAACGGCGCGCTCATCTACGCCGGGGTCCTGCCGGACACCGATGTGCAGCTCGTCCCGCTCGCCGACGGCTTCAAGGAGAACCTCGTCCTTCACTCGAAGGACGCGGCCAACTCCTGGGTCTTCCCGCTGGACCTCAAGGGCCTGACCCCGCGGATCGCGGAGGACGGCGACGTCGAGTTCACCGACACCGACGGCAAGGTGACCGCCACCATCCCCCATGCCTTCATGGAGGACTCCAAGATCGACCGGCGCTCCGCCGACCCCACCCGTTCCCAGGCGGTCACCTACGAGCTGACCACGGTGGACGACGAGCCCGCGCTGAAGATGACCGCGGACCGGGAGTGGCTGGACGACCCGGAGCGGGTCTACCCCGTCACCGTCGACCCGACGACCGTCACCGCCAGCAACTCGACGTACACGCAGAACACGATCTCCGGTGATCACTCCAGCGAGTCGATGACGAAGATCGGGTCGTACGACTCGGGCACCAACAAGGCGAACACCTTCCTCCAGTTCTCCTCGCTGGGCACCACGCTCGCCGGGAAGAAGGTCTCCGCGGCGACCCTGAACGTCTACGCCCTGTGGTCCTCCACCTGTGCCGCGCAGTCGTTCTCGGTGTATCCGGTGACCCAGTCCTGGACCCCGTCCGCCGTGACCAGCTACCCCGGTCCGTCCTACGGAGCCGCGATCGGAACCGCCACCCCCGCGCCCGGTGCCTCGTGCTCCAATTCCGACGGCGGTACCGACGTCGGCGTGAAGATGCCGGTGACCCTGAGCACCAGCTGGTTCACGCAGGTCGCGACCGGCGGCGCCAACTACGGCCTCGCGATCGCCGCGCCGACCAGTGACGCGCTGCACTGGAAGAAGTTCCACTCGGACAACTCGGCCACCGCCGCCTGGCGGCCCGCGCTGGAGCTGACCTACGCGGCCAACACCAAGCCGCAGGTCAACGCCCAGTACCCGCCGGAGAACCACCAGGCCAACACCCTCCAGCCGGAGCTGCTCGTCTACGCGAGCGACGCGGACAAGTGGCCGCAGTCCGCGCTCACCTACACATTCGAGGTCTATGACGCCGACACCGGGAGCACCACTCCGGTGGCCACGTCCGGCGCCATCTCGTCGGGTGCCTGGAAGGTGCCGTCGGGCAAGCTGACCTGGAGCAAGAACTACCTCTGGTACGTGGGCGTCAGCGACGGCTACGAGGAAGTGACGTACTCCAGCCGCTTCTCCACCGTCGTGCCGCAGCCGCCGGTCACCTCGGGTCTGGCCATGAACACCGACGGCCATGAGTTCGACCCCAGCGACGGCAACTACACGACCGAGGACACCGACGCGGACGTCGAGGTGGTCGGACCCTCCCTGGAGATCGACCGCTCGTACAACAGCCTCGACCCCCGTATCGACAGTGCCTTCGGAGCCGGCTGGTCGACCGCCGTCGACATGAAGGCCGCCGAGGTCAAGGACAGCGCGGGCACGGTCTCCAGTGTGGTGATCACCTACCCGGGAGGCGAGCAGGTCGCGTTCGGCCGCAACAGCAACGGAACGTTCCAGCCGCCGCTCGGCCGCTACGCCCGGCTCCAGACCGTCACCGGTGGCTACACGCTGACCGACAAGGACTACACCGAGTACGCGTTCAAGCAGGCCACCGCGAAGACCGGCACCTACGCGATATCGGCCATCAAGGACTTCGCCGGCCGCACCGAGACCTTCGCGTACGACACGAACAAGCGCCTGACGAAGATCACCAACGACACGTCCAAGCGCTCTCTGGCCTTCACCTGGTCGCAGCCGTCCGGAGCGTCCGCCTGGCACGTCGCCACGGTGGCCACCGACGCGGCCACGACGGGTGACTCCAGCACGGTCCAGACCTGGCAGTACGGCTACGCGGCCGACCAGCTCACCTCGGTCTGCCTGCCCGCCGACCCGACGAAGTGCACGACGTACACCTACGCCACCGGCAACCACTACCGCACCACGGTCCTGGACGCCGACCCGTTCGCCTACTGGCGGCTCGGCGAGACGTCCGGCACCGTCGCCAAGGACACGGTCGACGGCAACCAGGGCGCGTACAACGGCACGTACCGCAATGTGACCCTGGGCAGCTCGTCCGTCCTCGCGGGCTCCACGCAGAAGACGGTGACCTTCAACGGCACCACCTCCTACGTCGAGATGCCGAGCTCCCCCGGCGCCACGCCCTCGTACACGTCGATCTCGCTGTGGTTCAAGACCACCACGGCCGGCGGTGTGCTCTTCTACTACGGGGACAAGCCGCTGAGCGACTCCAACCCGGTCGCCAACACGACGAAGAACACCCCCGCGATCTACGTCGGCACCGACGGCAAGCTGCACGGCTGCCTCGCCACCGGCGCCTGCGGCACGGTCATCACCTCCGCGGCGACGGTCACCGACGGCGCCTGGCACCAGGCCGTGCTCACGGGCGCGGGCGACACCCAGACCCTCTACCTGGACGGTGTCTCGCAGGGCAGCAAGGCCGGCCAGATCATGGACTGGGACACCCCCTACATCGCGCTCGGCGCGGGTGTGAACAACCGTGGCTGGCCCTTCATGTCCGCCACCGACCAGCTGGGCCACTTCGCCGGCCAGATGGCCGAGGTCTCCCTCTACTCGGAGCCCCTCGACTCCTCGGTGATCACCGCGCAGTACCAGGCCGCCAAGCGGTCCGCGGGTCTGCTCAGCAAGATCACCACGCCCAACGGGAAGACCCAGGCGTCGGTCGTCTACGGCACCACCGACGACCTGGTCGAGCAGGCCACGGACGCCGACGGCGGTACCTGGAAGCTCAACCCGGCCACCGTGACCGGTTCCTCGCAGGTGTACCGGTCCGCGGTGATGGGCTCCACCCCGCGCGGCTACTGGCGCCTGGACGACACTCAGGGCGCGCCGCAGGCCGCCAACGAGCTGCACACCGGCTTCGGCACCTACAACTCCGTCACGCAGGGTGTCGCCGGTCCGTTCGGTGCGGGCGATGTGACCGCCACGCAGTTCGACGGGACCACCTCGTACGCCGAGGTGCCTTCCGGCACCTGGCGCCCCAGCGGCGACCGCGCGGTCGAGCTGTGGTTCAAGACGAGTACGCCCGGTGCCCTGATCGCCAACCAGACGGCAGGCGTCAACGAAGTGCCGGCCAACTGGAACCCCGTCCTGTACGTGGGCTCGGACGGCAAGCTGCGCGGCCATTTCTGGGCCGTCGGCTGCAGCAGTCAGACGAACGTGGCCTCCACCAAGACGGTCAACGACAACGTCTGGCACCACGCGGTCATGTCCGCCTCCGGTTCGGCGCAGACCATGTACCTGGACGGTGTGAAGCAGGGCACCTGCACCGGCGCGCCGCCTGCCGCAACCACCGACCGCACCTTCATCGGTGCCGGCTACGTCAAGAACTGGGTCAGCGCCCCGGCCGCCGAGACCAGCTTCTTCAAGGGTTCCATCGCCGAAGTGGCGGTCTACTCGGACCCGCTGACCGAGGACGAGATCGAGGCCCACTGGTCGGCGTACAAGGCGTCCTCCGGCGTTGCCCCGGTGCGCACGGTCACGCTCACCGACCCGACCGACAAGACGCTGAAGTACGTGTATGACGCGGAGATGGGCAACCGCCTGCTGGCCGCGTACGACACCAACGGCAAGCGGACGACCTACGGTTACGACACGGCGGGCTTCCTGCACACCGTGACCGATGCCAACGGCAACCGCAGCGTCACCGGTCACGACATCCGCGGCAACACGGTCTCCCAGACCGACTGCCAGGACACGGCAGCCAACAAGTGCGCCACCGAGTACTACACGTACTACCCGGACGCCACCACGGCCTTCCCGGCCATGGACCCCAGGAACGACCTGCTCCTGACCGAGCGGGACGCCCGTTCCACGGGCCCGACGGACAACACGTACCTGAGCAGCTACAGCTATGACACGGGCGGCAACCTGCTGTCCGTGACCACCCCGCCGGTGGCCGGTCACCCCGGCGGCCGGACCGCCTCCACCACCTACACCACCACCGCCACCGCGGCGGCGGAGGGCGGCACGGCCAAGACGCCGGCCGGTCTGGTGGACACGGTCACCACGCCGGGCGGCAAGACCACCCGGAACGTCTACTTCGCCAACGGTGACCTCGCCGAGGTCATCGACGCCAACGGTGCCAAGGTGAAGTACACGTACGACAACCTCGGCCGGAAGCTCACCGAGACCGAGGTGTCGGACTCCCAGCCCGGAGGTCTGGCCACCAGCTTCACCTACGACAAGAACGACCAGGTGGCCACCGAGACCGGCCCGGCGGTCACCAACCGCGTGACCGGGGCGGTGCACCAGGGCAAAACGACCACCGTCTTCGACCCGGACGGAAACGTCACGTCGCAGACCGTCGCCGACCTCAGCGGCGGTGACACCTCACGTGTCACGTCGCTGACGTACGACGCGTACAACCGCATGGCCACCAGGAAGGACCCGGGCGGCGACACCACGTCGTTCGAGTACGACGCCTACGGAAACAAGGTCAAGGAGACCGACCCCGCGGGGAACGTCAACACCTACACCTTCGACGCCGAGGGCCGTCCGCTCACCACCAACCTGCTGAACTACACCGGCGACCCGAACAACCCGTCGGCACCGACCACGCTGGTCCAGGAGTCCCGGGCCTACGACCCGGCCGGCCGGCTCGCGTCGATCACCGACGCGATGGGCTGGGTGACCGAGTACACGTACACCGACGACGGCCTGTCCGCCTCGGTCGTGCGCAGGGACCCGGCGAACGGCAAGCAGTTCACCGAGCAGGCGAACACGTACGACATGGCCGGAAACCTGATCAGTCAGGTGACCAACGACGGCCAGACCACGACCACCTTCTCGGTGGACGCGGCCGACCGTGTGACGTCGTCCGTGCTCGACCCGACCGGTGCCAACCGCGCCACGAAGGTCTCGTACGACCCGGACGACAACGTGGTGTCGGAGACGGAGAGCGACCCGGCGACCGGTGACGTCAGCACGACGGACACGACGTACGACAACCTCGGCAACGTCACGGGCAACACCCTCCACGACGGCACCACCGCTCCGGTGGGCCGCTGGAAGCTCTCGGAGACCAGTGGCCTCACGGCCGCCGACTCCTCCGGCGGCGCCCGCAAGGCCACGCTCGGCAGCGCGGTCACCCGCTCCACCGAGAAGGGCGGTTCGGCGGTCTTCAACGGGACGGCGAACGCCTACGGCGCGACGGACAGCTCCGTGGTCAACACCGCGGGCAGCTTCACCGTCTCCGCGTGGGTCAAGCTCGGCTCGACGGCTGCCAACAGCACCTTCGTCGCCCAGGACGGCGAGATCGGGAGCGGCTTCCAGCTCTACTACTCCACGGCGTACGGCTGGACCTTCAACCGGCACGCCACGGACACCATGAACCCGGTGATCACCCGGGCGAGTTCGGGCACCGCCGCGGTGAGCACCGGTACCTGGACGCACCTCATGGGTGTGTACGACAAGGACGCCGGACAGGTCAGGCTGTATGTCAACGGCGCCGCGTCCGGCACCCCGGCCGCGTTCACCACGCCGTGGGCGGCCACCGGGCCGCTCCAGATCGGCCGCAGGCTCGCCAACGGCGTCTACGCCGAGAACACGAACGGCTCGATCGCCGATGTCCAGGTCTACGGGGAGGCACTGTCCGGGTCCCAGGCGTCCGCCGTGTACGGCGGCACGCTCCCGGCGGCGGGCAGCTCGGTCCGCGGCGCCTCGTGGAAGCTGGACCAGCGGGGTCTGCCGCTGTCCATGACGGACACGAACGGCAATACGACCGACTACGGCTACGACGAGGCCGCCCAGCAGACGACCGTCACCGAACCGGCCGTGAACGCGGAGCAGAACGGCGGGACCCCGGTCTCCGTCCGCCCCGTCTCGATGACCGGCTACAACACCTTCGGTGAGACGACGGAGGTCTCCGACCCGCTCGGCAACGTCACGGTCACGGCATACGACGCAGAGGGCCAGGAGTCCTCGACGACGTTGCCGAACTACACCCCGGCGGGGTCCTCGACGCCGATCACGGCCAGGGCCTGGAACGAGTACAACAGGCTCGGCCAGGTCACGGCGGAGATCGACCCGCTGGGCAACCGCACCGCCTACACGTACACGCAGCTCGGCGATCTGGCCTCGGTCACGGAGCCGGGCGGCGGTCAGACGACGTACACGTACGACACCAACGGCGACCAGCTCTCGGCCACCCGGCCGAACGGTGCCCGTCAGGAGAGCACCTGGGACTACCTGGGCAACCAGCTCACCAGCACGGACATCGTGCGTCAGCCGACGCAGCGGGCGTACACGGCGATCAACGAGTACGGCGCTCCGGGCGGCGAGCTGTCCCGGACCGTGAGCCCGACGGGTGTCTCGGAGTCGTACAAGTACAACGCGATCGGCGAGACCACCGAGGTCACCGACAGCGCCGGTCAGAAGTCCACGTTCACCTACGACATGGACGGCCAGGTCCTCACCTCGACGGACCCGGACGGCACCAAGACCAAGAACACGTACGACGGCTTCGGCCAGCTGGTCTCCACCAGCGACCTGGACGCGAGTGGCGCGACGCTGCGCACCATGAGCTCCACGTACGACCGTGCGGGCAACCCGGTGTCGGTGACCGACTACCGCGGCCACACCAGCACGTTCGAGACGGACGCGACGGGTGTGGTCACCAAGGCGGTGCAGCCGGTCTCGGCCACCGAGTCGATCACCACGACCTTCGGCTACGACGCGGCGGGCAACCGGACGCGCTTCACCGACGGCCGCGGCAACGCGTTCCTGACGACCTACAACAGCTGGGGTCTGCCGGAATCGCTGATCGAACCGTCCACCCCGGCCCATCCCAACCCGGCGGACCGCACCTTCACCACGGTGTACGACGCCAATGGCCAGGTGAAGGAGCAGCGCTCCCCGGGCGGCGTGGTCATCACCAACGAGTACGACGTCAAGGGCCGTCTGACCCGTCAGTCGGGCACGGGTGCCGAGGTCGCCACGACCGACCACACCTACGACTACGACTCCGACGACCGGGTCACGGCCGTGGCCGGTGCGGGTGAGGACAAGAACACCTTCACCTACGACGACCGCGGCCAGCTGCTGTCCACGTCCGGCCCCTCGGGCTCCTCGTCCTTCGCCTGGAACGGCGACGGCGCGATCACCTCGAGGACGGACGCGTCCGGCACGTCGACCTACGGGTACGACACCGCCGGCCGGCTGAAGACGGTCGCCGACGGAGCCACCGGGTCCTCGCTGACCTACGGCTACGACGTCAGCAGCAAGGTCACGTCGATCGACTACGGCGCCGGCAAGTCCAAGCGGGCGTTCCAGTACGACGCCATGGAGCAGCTGACCGAGGACAAGCTCACCTCGCCGTCCGGCGCGGTGCTCGCCAAGGTCAACTACGCCTGGGACGCCAACGGCAACGAGACGTCGAAGACCACGACCGGTGTCGCGGGCGCGTCCACGAACACGTACGCGTACGACTGGGCGAACCGTCTGACGTCCTGGAACAACGGCACCACGACGGAGGTCTACGGCTACGACGCATCCGGCAACCGGACCCGCGTCGGCGGCGACACCTACACGTAC
Organism: Streptomyces sp. NPDC059828; assembly: GCF_042731955.1. NCBI lineage: Bacteria > Bacillati > Actinomycetota > Actinomycetes > Kitasatosporales > Streptomycetaceae > Streptomyces > Streptomyces sp. NPDC059828. The sequence goes on from NZ_JBHWIW010000063.1 coordinate 15,481, forward strand.
GACGCCCGCAACCGGCTCACGTCGGACGGGCACAGCACGTACCTGTACACGGCGCGCGGCACGATGAGCCAGTCCACGGACGAGGGTGGGGCTTCCACCGCGGTGAAGGCCGACGCCTTCAACCGTGTGATCAACGAGGGCGACCGTACGTACACGTACGACGGTCTGGACCGCGTGCTGAACGCCAAGGACGACACCGGCTCGGAGCTGTACGCCTTCAAGTACAGCGGTGCCGGGAACGACGTGGCGTCGGACGGTGTCTCGACCTACAGCCGTGACGCGGACGGTTCGCTACTGGGCGTGAAGACCGCGAGCTCGGCGGTGCTGGCCCTGACGGACCTGCACATGGACGTGATCGGGCAGTTCACCGCCTCCGATGAGGCGCTGACCGGCTCGACCACCTACTCGCCGTTCGGCAAGGTCACCGCGTCGCAGGGGATGATCGGCCAGCTGGGCTACCAGTCCGGCTGGACCGACCCGGAGACGGCCAAGGTGAACATGGCCGCGCGTTGGTATTCACCGCAGACCGGCCAGTTCAACAGCCGTGACACGGTGAGCAACAGCCCGCTGCCGGAGTCGGTGAACGCGAACCAGTACGCGTACGCCAACCAGAACCCGATGACGGGTGTGGACCCGACCGGTCACTGGTTCGACTTCATCAAGAAGGCCGTCAAGAAGGTCACCAAGAAGGTCAAGTCGGTCGCCAAGTCGGCCTGGAAGAAGACCAAGACCGCGGTCAAGCGTGCGGCGAAGGTCGTCCGCAAGGCCGCCCGGCACGTCAAGCGCGTGGTCAAGAAGGTGGCCCGGAAGGTCCACCGGGCGGTCCGTAAGACCGTGCGATACGTGCGGGACAGCGTCCGCAAGGTCAAGAGATACGTCAAACGCACCTACAAGCGGGTCAAGCGCTACGTCCACAAGGTCGTCAAGCACGTCAAGAAGACCGTGCGGAAGGTCGCCAAGGCCGTCAAACACGTGGCCAAGAAGGTGGTCAAGGCAGCCAAGAAGGTCGGCAGAGCCGTCAAGAAGGCGGCCAAGGCCACAGCCAACTTCGTGAAGCAGCACGCCTCGACCATCGTCTCGGTGGCGGTAGGTGTCGCGGTCTTCGCCGGATGCACCGCAGCCACAGCGGGTGCGGGCGCCATCGGCTGCGCGGCCCTCGCGGGCGCGGCGGCCAACGGCGTCGGCTACCTGATGAGCGACGGCCCCAAGTCGGTCGGCGGCTTCCTCGGCTCGGTCGCCATCGGCGCCGTGACCGGTGTTCTCGGCGGAGCCGCTGGCGGCCTTGCTGCCGGTGCAGCGGGACGCCTGCTCAACGGCATCGCGAGCAACGCCCTGCGGGGCGGCATCCAAGGCGCGGTCGGCGGAGCCGCTGAAGGCGCGGTGGGCTATGGCGTGACCTGTGCCAACAGCGAGGAGGGCTGCAGCGTCAGTGGTGCGGCCAAGGCCAGCGCTGTCGGTGCTGCTACCGGCGGTGTGTTCGGTGCTGCGGCAGGCAAGTTGAGCAAGAGCTGCCACAGCTTCACAGGAGTGACTTCCGTGGTCATGGCGAGCGGCGCCACCAAGGCGATCAGTCAGGTGAAGCCGGGCGACTACGTCCTCACGGCCGAACCCGGCAAGAAGGAGAAGGAGGCGCACAAGGTCACGAAGGTTCACGTCACCACCCATGACCGTGACTACGTGACCGTTACCGTCGCCACGAAGGACGGTCCCAAGAAGATCGAAACCACCGCATTGCACCAGATCTACAACTCCACGACGCAGTCGTGGACGCGAGCGATGGACCTCGAGACGGGTGACCGTCTGCAGACCGCAGACGGAAGCTCTGCCGAGGTTGTCGGGACGCGTGCATTTGCGGACGACGCGATCACGTACGACCTGACGGTCGACGGCCTTCACACCTACTTCGTGTCGGCCGGTGACGCGGCGATGCTGGTGCACAATTGCAACCCTCAGCTCCGCGACCGGTCGATCGAGATCAACAAGGCGCTCGACGACGGAACCCGGGCGGGTAAGCGCGCGGTGAAGAACGGCACCGTGGCGGTCGTCCGGGCCAACCGGGGAACAGCAGAGAACCCGGACTACGTTGATGTCGTGGCCGCTCAGGGAGATGGCCTGACGCCGGCCCAGCAGGCGGTGCTTCGAAAAGACGGGGATATTCCAGAGATAGCCGCCGACAACATCGACGCCCATGCCGAGGTGACCGCGATGGCACACATCAAGAGCAACGGCTGGACCAAGGTCGATGGTGGTGTGAGCAGGAACGTTTGCCCGTTCTGTGAGAACGCCATTCGAAGCGAAGGCGGTAGACTCACAGGCCCGACCACCCATCGGCAGAGGGTTGTGTTCCTGCTGGAGGGCGCCATACGTCAGCGATATCCGTTCGGTCATCGCTTGTTCACGTTCAGGAAAGGTGGCTGCGGCTGTGATAACTGACGCCCTTGCTTCGCTGAGCGAAGCGGAATCCGATCTCACGGCGCGACTCGCGGTCTCCCGATACGCCAGGCTTGTGCTCCTTCCTGGCCCCGACTGGTGGACTGCCGCGTTGCCGCAGGGGTTCCGCGACGCTGTATCGGCTGGCCTCGGATGGGATGCGACCCCTCCAAGCCCCAGAGATCTCGTCCGGCTGGACAGCCTCGTCGAGGAGGCCCTTGATCTCCTCGACGAGGAGCCCACAGGCGAGTTGTACTACCCGTACCAGGCTGCCTCACTGTTGAGTCACGCCTGTTGGGGGCTCGGTGAGGGGCGCGGACACGAGCGCTTCATCAGCCGTCTGTGCGAGGACGCGCATCGGTACGCCGACCATGTGGACCGCCAGCTCAGGAAGAGCCGGATTCCCACCTGGACGGACGGTTGGTTCGTGGAACGTGAGAAGGATCTATGGCGGCGGCATACTCGGCTGTCGGGAACTGAGGACGCTGCGTACGAGGAACTGGCCGCTTTCTCCCACCAAGTTGCCTCTGAGTACATCGACGCATTGTCCTGTGCTCTGTCGGAGGCGGCAACGGCTGACTTTGTTCTGATCCTTGATGAAGGGTCCAAAGGCGGTTTTGAGCAGCTCATCGAGCAGTGGGAGGCGGCTGGCCGAAAGGCAGGATTCGACAGGTCCATCTATCCGGGGCGCATGGACGATGCGAACCGGACGTACTTCGACCACCCCGCCTTCCTGTATATCTGGGGTGGCGATGAGGTCGAGGTCGCGGATCTCCTGAGAAGCGCGGGCGTCGACCGTGTGCTCGTCGACGTCCGCAGTCAGGACGGCTCGATTATTGAAGGGCCTGCCTTCATCGCCGATCCCGTGAAATCGGTGACGTCCTGGTAAGGCTCTGAACGGTCGTCGTTCGTCGGAACGCAGGAGAAACCCCCGCCACGCGGCGGGGGTTTCTCCTGTTCGTCAGGTCAATCGTGGAGGCGCCGCGGGAGGGGCTGGGTGCTGCTGGTCGCGCGTGACCCCGTGTCAGGCCGCCGACGCCCGCAGGAAGGCCGTCTCGCCGATCTGTCCCATGAGCCGCAGCCGGGAGCCGTTCGCGAGGCGCTTGGCCAGGGCCTCGCTCACGCCCGGGCGGGTGGTGTCGCCGTGGCCGCCGAGGACGATGACCGCGCCCTCGGCCGCGGACTCCTCGGCCCACTCCAGGTCCGCGAGGACGGCCTGCACGGAGGGGGCACCGGCGATGACGACCACGCCGTGGCTCCGCTCGGAGACGGCGCCGCGCACCTCGGCGTCGGCGGAGGTGCCGCGCAGGATGCGGGCCTCCGTGCCCGGACGGCTGCCGCACAGGACGAGGTTGGCGCGGACGACGTCCTCGCGGACCAGGGGTTCGCTGCCGGCCAGCGGGTCGACGATGGTCAGCCGCGGCTCGATGCCCGCGCGGTGCAGCATCCGCAGCAGTGCCGCGGCGAGCAGGCCGTGCCCGGTGCCGATCTCCAGCACCTCGCCGTTCGGCGGGGTGAGCAGCGGTACGGCCGCCAGCTTGCCGCACACATCGGAGGCCGATCCTGGCATGCGCCCGACACCGAGCGCCTCCAGGGCGACCACCGTCCGGTAGGCCACCGTCAGATCGCGGCGCGCGTGCTCGGCGGACGCGCCGGTCACGGTGACGACCTCGCGTACGAGCGTGTCCAACTGCGTCGCGGTGGGCATCCGGTGGGCGTCGCGTCCCGCGTGGTCGAGCAGCAGCCCGAGTCCGTAGCTCTGCCGCCGCAGATCGGCCACCTCGTGGTGCAGGGCGTCGAGGTCGGCCTGGAGGGCGTTCGTGGCGCGCTCCAGGCGCTGCTCGACCAGCGTGAACGCCGGGCGCAGCACCCGCTTGGCCAGCCGGTTGCTCAGGAGGGAGGGCATGGGCGGGAGCGTACGCTTCGCTGCGTGTTCAAGGGACTACCGACGGGTGCTGTACGGGTGAAGTCTTGGTGTCCTGGCGCGGAAGTGCAGGTGTTCGTGTATAGGCCGCCACAGGGCCCGCTCCTGCCGAATGGGTGGTTCATCCGATGGTCGTCTGCGGGCCACGTACCGAATTCGAGCCGGACACACGCGTCGGCTGTTGTTCTCGTGTGCTGATCTCGATTGTTGTCCCGTGCTTCAACGAAGAGGAGATCATCAACCGCTTCCATGAGCATGTGACCAAGGAACTCGCGCTGCTCGACCAGGAATGCGAACTGGTCTACGTGGACGACGGGAGTCAGGACCGCACACTCCCTCTCCTCGAGGAGATCGCCGCGTCCGACTCCCGGACGCGCTACGTCTCCTTCAGCCGGAACTTCGGCAAGGAGGCGGCGATGCTGGCCGGACTCCAGCATTCCGGCGGCGACGCGGTGGTCATCATGGACGCCGATCTCCAGCACCCGCCCGAGCTGGTGCGCCGCATGCTGCGCCTGCACGAGGAGGGGTTCGACCAGGTCGTCGCGCGCCGCACCCGGAAGGGTGACCGTGTCACCCGCACGGTCACGGCCCGCGGCTACTACTGGCTGATCAACCGTCTGGTGGACGTGGAACTGATCGACGGCGTCGGCGACTTCCGGCTGCTGTCCCGCCGCACGGTGGACGCGATCCTCGGACTGAGCGAGTACAACCGATTCTCCAAAGGTCTCTTCGCCTGGGTGGGATTCCGCACCACGACCTTCGAGTACGAGAACGCGGTGCGCGAGCAGGGACGCTCCAAATGGAGCTTCGGAAAGCTGCTCAATTACGGACTCGACGGGCTGCTCTCCTTCAACAACAAGCCACTGCGCGCCGCCGTCTATCTCGGTCTGCTGCTGCTCTCGGTCGCGATGGCCTACGCGGCCTGGATCGTGGGGGCGGCACTGGTCAATGGGGTGGACACGCCCGGTTATGTCACGCTGCTGGTGACGGTGGTCGCCCTCGCCGGTGTACAGATGGTGATGCTCGGCGTCGTCGGCGAGTACGTCGGCCGCATCTACTACGAGGTGAAGCGCCGCCCCCACTATCTGGTGGCGGCGACCAACGCCGGTCCGCCCGCGCGGCGCCGGCGGGAGCAGCAGCCGGAGCAGGGAGAGCTCGTACGCCGATGACGGTCCAGCGGCAGTGGCAGTGGCAGATGGTGCGCTTCGCCCTGGTCGGGGCCGTCAATACGGGTACGTACTACGGCTGCTACCTGCTCCTGCTGACCTGGCTGCCCTATATCGCCGCGCATGCCGTCGCCTTTGCGCTCAGCATGACCGGCTCGTTCTTCCTGAACGCGTACTTCACCTACCGGACCCGGCCGACCTGGCGGAAGTTCCTGCTCTTCCCGCTCACCAACGCGGCGAACTTCGTGATCACGACGGCCGGGGTCTATCTGCTGGTCGGCATCGGCGGCTACAGCGACCGCTGGTCGCCGCTGGCGGCGGCCGCCGCGGCCATCCCGATCACGTTCGCCCTGTCCCGCGCGATCATGCTCCGCCCCGATCGGAAGCCGGAGCCGGACCCCCGATCGGCGCCGGACTCCCGATCGCAGCCGAATCCCCGCCCCGGGCCGGTGCCGGAGCCGGCACCCGCCGGCCCGCGTCCGAGCCCCCCGTCGGGCGGATCGTCGGGCGGCCGCCGGTGAACGCCCGCCGGCTGTAGCGCACGGGCGGCGCGGTGTCCGCCGGATACATCGCCGTCCACGAGTCCGGCCCCCTGGGGAGCACCGACCGGCAGCGTCACGAGCGCGCCGGAGTGCACCACGACCACTCGTGGCGTCTGCGGGCGTCGGAGTGTTCGCGCTGTGGGCGTTCTGCCGGCGCGACGCACCCTGGTGTGCTCCCGAATCGTTGACCGATTGAACCGAACGGGCAGCGCCGAAGTGGTGGCCCCAGCCACGCCGACTGCCTACCATCGATCACCGCAAGGTCTTTGTGCACCGCGTCACAATCACCACCGCACGCCGGGAGGCCCCTTTGCACCGCCGTCGTCGCACCGCGCTCGCCCTCTCCGCCGCGCTCGTCGCAGCGGGTCCCCTGCTCGCCGCCTGCGGAGGTGAGGCGCATCCGGGGGCCGCGGCCGTCGTCGGGGGAGAGCGGATCGAGGTGGCCACGCTCCAGTCGCAGGTGGAAGAGGCACGGGCGGCCCAGGAGAAGGCTCCCGACTCCGCGCAGCTGGTCGGCAACACCGGGCAGCTGAGCCGGGCGAAGCTGCACGGGCTGATCTTCGGCCGGGTGCTGGACAGGGCCGCGGCCGACGCCGGTGTCACGGTCTCCCGCAAGGAGATCCAGGACGCCCTGGCCGCCGCCGAGCAGCAGTCCGGCGGCGCGAAGCAGCTCGCCGGCATGCTGCTCCAGCAGCGTGGGCTGGCGCCGGACCAGATCGACCAGGCCGTTCGGGAGGACGTGCTGCTCACCAAGCTGTCCGCGGCCATGGGCGCCGACCTCGGCACCCCGCAGGGCCAGCAGAAGGTCGGGGCCGCGCTCACCGAGGCGTCGAAGAAGCTCGATATCGACGTGAACCCGCGCTACGGCGCCTGGGACGACGCGAAGATCCAGCTCGGGGACTACAAGGCCCCGTGGATCACCCAGGTCACCAAGGAACAGGAGAACGCCCAGGCCGGAGCCTGAACCCTGGCGCCGCCGCGGCCGGTGCGAGGGACGTAAGGTCGGGGACGTGAACGCTGAAGCCCCCGTCGAGCCCGGCCGTATCGTCCTGCTCACCGCAAGCCACCGTGTCGCGCCGGGACTGCTGTCCTGGCCCGCGTGGCAGACGCTGCGCACGGCGGACCGTGTGCTGTGCGCGGACGGCGACCACCCGCAGCTTCCGTACCTGAGGGAGGCGGGTGTCGCCGTCGAGGCCGCGGCCCCGACGGCCCAGGAACTGGTGGACGCCTGCGCCGGGGGAAGGGCCATCGTGGTCCTGGCCACCGGTGAGGGCGACCAGGCCCTCACCGACGGCCTGGCCCGGATGGCGGGTTCGGGCCGCGTCCAGATGCCCGACCTGGAACTGCTCCCCGGCTCGTACGACCTCCCGGGCGCCCGGCTGCTCGACCTCGTCCAGGTCATGGACCGGATCCGGCGGGAGTGCCCCTGGTCGTCGCAGCAGACCCACGAGGGCCTCACCAAGTACGGCATCGAGGAGGCGTACGAACTCGTCGAGGCCATCGAGGACGGCGACCGCGACGAGCTGCGCGAGGAACTCGGCGATGTGCTGCTCCAGGTCGTCTTCCACGCGCGCATCGCGCAGGAGGACGAGACGGAGCCGTTCTCGATCGACGACGTGGCCGGCACGATCGTGGACAAGCTGATCGGCCGCCACCCTCATATCTTCGGAGACGAGCACGCCGAGACCCCGGAGGAGGTCAAGGCGCACTGGCTGCGCACCAAGGCGGTGGAGAAGCAGCGTGACTCGGTGACGGACGGCATTCCGCTGGGCCAGCCTGGCCTGGCGCTGGCCGCGAAGCTGGCCTCGCGGGTCCGTACGGCCGGTCTGGACGTGCCGCCGCCCGTCGGCGACGGCGGAATCGGCTACGACCTGCTGACGATGGCCGTACGTGCCGAGGCGGAGGGCCACGATCCGGAGTCGGCCCTGCGCGCGGCGGCCCGCGCCTACCGCGACGCGATCCGGGCGACGGAGAACGGGGCCTGACGCCTGGGCTGATCAGCCCCGGACCCCTCGCCGCCGTTCGACGGCGGTCAGGTCCACCTCGATCGGGTACGGGACGTCGACCTTGAGCCGGTTGGGGGTGGATGCCGGTGACGGCGTAGGCGTTCGTGGCGGGGTCGAGTTCGTTCGACGTGGACAACCGGCAGGTCTTCGCACTGACCCGGGTCCTGACGTTCGGCGACCGCGACCGCGAAATCCCCGTCGCCCGCTGCTGACGTCGGCTCACGTCACCGCTTCCGGTCGTACGACCGCGACCGGCGACGGCAGGCACTCCGCATGGCCGGGCTTGCCGGAGCCTCCGGTCCTGGCCACGCATGCCCCCGGAGCCCGGAGCCCGGAGCCCGGAGCCCGGAGCCCGGAGCCCGGAGCCCGGAGCCCGGAGCCCGGAGCCCGGAGCCCGGAGCCCGGAGCCCGGGCCTGGCTCCAGGCGGGCAGCGGTTACCGTCGACCCATGCACGACCAGCCCCCCGCCCCCGGGCTCCCCGAGCCCCCCGAGCTCTTCACCTGGGAGTTCGCCACCGACCCCTATCCGGCCTATGCCTGGCTGCGGGAGCACGCGCCCGTGCACCGGACCCGGTTGCCGAGCGGGGTCGAGGCATGGCTGGTGACGCGGTACGCGGATGCGCGGCAGGCGCTCGCGGATCAGCGGCTCAGCAAGAATCCGGCGCATCATGACGAGCCGGCGCACGCCAAGGGGAAGACGGGAATTCCCGGTGAGCGCAAGGCGGAGCTGATGACGCATCTGCTGAACATCGATCCACCCGACCACACCCGGCTGCGCCGTCTGGTCTCGAAGGCATTCACCCCGCGCCGGGTCGCCGAGTTCGCCCCGCGTGTGCAGGAACTGACGGACCGGCTGATCGACGGCTTCGCGGAGCGGGGGAGCGCGGACCTGATCCATGAGTTCGCGTTTCCGCTCCCCATCTACGCCATCTGCGACCTGCTCGGGGTCCCGCGCGAGGACCAGGACGACTTCCGGGACTGGGCGGGGATGATGATCCGGCACGGCGGCGGTCCGCGTGGTGGGGTCGCGCGCTCGGTGAAGAAGATGCGGGGCTATCTCGCCGAGCTGATCCACCGCAAGCGGGAGGACCCCGGCGACGACCTGATCTCGGGGCTCATCAAGGCGTCCGACCACGGGGAGCACCTCACCGAGAACGAGGCCGCCGCCATGGCCTTCATCCTTCTCTTCGCCGGGTTCGAGACGACCGTCAACCTGATCGGCAACGGTATGTACGCGCTGCTGCGCCACCCAGGGCAGCGCGCACGCCTCCAGGACTCCCTCGCGGCGGGGGAGACCGGGCTGCTGGCCACCGGGGTCGAGGAACTCCTGCGCTTCGACGGGCCGGTGGAGCTGGCCACCTGGCGGTTCGCGACCGAGCCGCTGAGTATCGGGGGGCAGGACATCGCGGCCGGAGATCCCGTACTCGTCGTACTCGCCGCCGCCGACCGGGACCCCGACCGGTTCCCCGACCCCGATGTGCTCGACCTGGCCCGGACGGACAACCAGCACCTCGGGTACGGGCACGGCATCCACTACTGCCTCGGTGCGCCCCTCGCACGGCTGGAGGGGCAGACGGCGCTGGCGACCCTGCTGACCAGGCTGCCCGACTTGCGACTTGCGGTGGATAGTTCTGATTTGCGCTGGCGTGGGGGTTTGATCATGCGCGGATTGCGCACTCTGCCCGTCGAGTTCACTCCTCGTGAAATCTGACGACGGGTCAGTAACGTGACTTTCACGTGATCTCTCCTGCATCGACTTGTGACACTCATCGGGATGCCGTTAGGTTCACCGTCAACTCGGGACCCCGCGGTCCCCTGTCGTCACACGAAAGGCCCACGCATGCTCTCCGGGAATGGTCGACACCGGCGCCCCCGTCAGGCTCCTGCCCTCTTCGTCGCGGCAGGGGTGACGGGATCGGCCATCGCCATCCCGCTGCTCGGGGCGGGTGCCGCCTCCGCCGCCGACGCCGACACCTGGAACCGGGTCGCGAACTGCGAGAGCGGCGGAGTGTGGAGCGCCGACTACGGCAACGGTTACTACGGCGGGCTCCAGCTCTCCCAGGAGGACTGGGAGCAGCACGGTGGTACGGCCTACGCCCCCAGGCCCGACCTCGCGAGCCGTTCGCAGCAGATCACGGTCGCGGAGAAGGTCCTCGCCACGGAGGGCTCGTCGGCGTGGGAGAGCTGCGCCACGGTCACCGGGCTCGTCAAGAGCTCGACCGCGCCGCAGGTCGACCCGGGTGACCTGGGTGCGCAGGACCAGACGCTGGGCGACTCCGGCGACTCCGGCGAAGAGGCGGACCCGCCGACGTTCGGTGACGGCGCCGACGCCGTCACTCCGGAGCCGTCGGCCTCGGCACCGGCCTCTGCCTCGCCGACCTCACCCGACGCTTCCACGGACGCCTCGGAGTCCGCGGAGCCCCCGACCGGCGACGACGGCACCTCGGAGTCCGCCGACGCCTCCCAGGGGGAGAGCAGCGGCACCGGCAAGCATCGCGGCACTCCTGCCAATGAGGATGAGGCGGATGAGGCGGGCACGGCAGGCGAGGTGGACGAGGCGGGCAATTCGGACGATAAGCGTGAATACGGCGGCCATGCCTCACGAGGTGACGCATCGGCACGAGACGCCGCCGGTGCATCGGATGAGTACACCGTCCGCCCCGGCGACAGCCTCTCGACGATCGCCGACGCGCACGAGGTGCCCGGCGGCTGGCCCGCGCTCTACGAGGGGAACCGCCAGGTCGTCGGGATCGACGCCGATCTCATCCTGCCCGGCCAGAGTCTCGATCTCGCCCCCGAGCAGGAGTAGTTGGCGGGGGTGGTAAGGGAGCTTATGTCCGCTTCTGTGAAAGTGAGACATGAGTCTCTTCCGGTCAACTGACCCCGGATGGCCGCCAAGTGGGGCCATCTACCCTCTCACCTGCAAAAACGGACATCAGGCTCCGTCAGATATGGGCGATTTCTCCCCGATGTTCCTCCTTTGAACATCGGGGAGACGTGTGTTTACGGTCTGACCGCTCGCCATACGCGGGCCCCGTCGACCGTCACGCCGAATCCTGCCGTCGGTCGAAGGGAACAGCCGTCGCGTTCAAGCGCCGTAGGCAGGAGCGGGGGACCCAAGGTAAGTGCCGTGCCGGCCCGATGAGGGCCCGGAACGGCTTGGGGTGAAGCCGCGCGCAAAGCCGCGCGGCCGGGCAACTCGTCTTCCGGTTCCGTCGGACACCCGATCGACGGACAGGGGGACACCCCATCGGCCCGAACCCGACAGCTCACCTCGTAGGCGTCGGTGAGGGGATCACTTCATGCTGCTTTCCGGCAAGGGCAAGCGCCGCCGCCCGAACGCCCGCACTGCTCGTATCGCCGCCTACGCCGCCGGGGTCACCGGTGCCGCCATCGCCGCGCCGCTCATGATCTCGGGGACCGCCTCCGCGGCGACCTCCTCCGAGTGGGACGCCGTCGCCCAGTGCGAGTCCGGCGGCAACTGGTCGATCAACACCGGCAACGGCTACTACGGCGGCCTCCAGTTCTCGGCCTCCACCTGGGCCGCCTACGGCGGTACCGCCTTCGCCGCCACCGCCGACCAGGCCAGTAAGGGCGAGCAGATACAGATCGCCGAGAAGGTCCTGGCCGGCCAGGGCAAGGGCGCGTGGCCGAACTGCGGTGTGAGCCTGTCCAGCACCCCGTACAACGGCGGCACCGCCGAGGCCCCCAAGACCGAGCCCGCCAAGAAGCCGGCCGCGAAGCCCGCCGCCCCGAAGCGCGCCGAGGCCCCGACCACCCGCTCCCAGCGCTCCGCCGCCCCGGTCAAGAAGGGTGACGGCGAGTACAAGGTCAAGCCTGGTGACACCCTCAGCAAGATCGCCGAGGCGAAGAAGGTCAAGGGCGGCTGGAAGAAGCTGTTCGAGCTCAACAAGGACATCATCGGCAACGCCGATGTGATCCACCCCGGTCAGCTGCTCCACCTGCGCTGACCCACCCGGCAGAACCTCGGGGCCTCCTTCCGCTCAGGGGCCCCTGCCCAGGGACTCCCCCCACCGGGGACCCGTGAGGTGACACCCCTCGCGGCATCCCCGTCCCCCGGCAACCCCGGCCCGGCGCACCGCACCTCGCCGTGTCCGTACGCTCCCTTCCCCCCGTAGCGCTATGGACACGGCAGGTGCACCCGGGCCGGGGTTTCTGCTGGTTTGCCTCCCTTTTTCGTCCCACGGGCCGGGCACCGGCAGGCCGGGGCCCCCGGTCCGGATAGGCTCATGTCGCAAGGCCAAAGCGACCCTGCACCGACGCTGCGGCAGCGGCGTCACTCCTAGCGACACATCCCAGAAGGAGATGCTCGTGCCGTCCATCGACGTCGTCGTAGCCCGGGAAATCCTGGACTCCCGAGGCAATCCCACGGTCGAGGTCGAGGTCGGCCTCGACGATGGCAGCACCGGCCGTGCTGCTGTGCCCTCCGGTGCCTCCACCGGTGCGTTCGAGGCCATTGAGCTCCGTGACGGAGACCAGAACCGCTACATGGGCAAGGGCGTCGAGAAGGCCGTCCTCGCCGTGCTCGAGCAGATCGGCCCGGAGCTCGTCGGGTACGACGCCACCGAGCAGCGCCTGATCGACCAGGCGATGTTCGACCTCGACGCCACCGACAACAAGGCGTCGCTCGGCGCCAACGCCATCCTGGGCGTCTCGCTGGCCGTCGCCCACGCCGCGTCCGAGGCCTCCGACCTGCCGCTCTTCCGCTACCTGGGCGGTCCGAACGCGCACCTGCTCCCGGTGCCGATGATGAACATCCTGAACGGCGGCTCGCACGCCGACTCCAACGTGGACATCCAGGAGTTCATGATCGCCCCGATCGGAGCGGAGTCCTTCTCCGAGGCGCTGCGCTGGGGCACCGAGGTCTACCACACCCTGAAGAAGGTGCTGAAGGAGCGCGGTCTGTCCACCGGGCTCGGTGACGAGGGCGGCTTCGCCCCGAACCTGGACTCCAACCGCGAGGCCCTCGACCTGATCATCGAGGCCGTCAAGCAGGCCGGATACGCGCCCGGCAAGGACATCGCCCTCGCGCTCGACGTGGCCGCCTCCGAGTTCTACAAGGACGGCAAGTACCTCTTCGAGGGCAAGGAGCGCTCCGCCGCCGAGATGACCGAGTACTACGAGGAGCTCGTCTCCGCGTACCCGCTCGTGTCCATCGAGGACCCGCTGTTCGAGGACGACTGGGCGGGCTGGAAGGTCATCACCGACAAGCTCGGCACCAAGGTGCAGCTGGTCGGCGACGACCTGTTCGTCACCAACCCGGAGCGGCTCGCCCGCGGCATCGAGGAGGGCACCGCCAACGCCCTGCTGGTCAAGGTCAACCAGATCGGTTCGCTGACCGAGACCCTGGACGCCGTCGAGATGGCCCAGCGCAACGGCTTCAAGTGCATGATGTCGCACCGCTCCGGTGAGACCGAGGACGTCACCATCGCCGACCTGGCCGTCGCCACCAACTGCGGTCAGATCAAGACCGGCGCCCCGGCTCGCTCCGAGCGCGTCGCCAAGTACAACCAGCTGCTGCGCATCGAGGAGATCCTCGACGACGCCGCGGTGTACGCCGGCCGCAGCGCCTTCCCGCGCTTCAAGGGCTGACGCCGCTTACGGAAGTCCCTTCCGCACGTCCCCGCACACGGTCACGTACCGTGTGCGGGGACGTTGGCACGTACGGACCGCATCAACGGGGAGGGACGCACATGGCCCGGGACCGGTTCTCCACCGCGACCCGGCTGCGGCTGCTCGGCGAGCAGACCGCCGCCCGGGTCTACCGCTCGCAGAACCGCCGCCAGGCCCGCCGCTCCCGGCTCACCGGGCGTGCCGCCTTCCTCGCGCTGGTGGTCTGCTCGATGATCGTCGCCCTCGCCTATCCGACCCGGCAGTACGTGTCCCAGCGCAATGACATCGCCGAGCAGAAGCGGCTCGCCGACGAGGCCCGCGAGCGGGTGGAACGGCTGCGGGACGAGAAGGCGCGGCTCCAGGACGACGCGTACATCAAGCGGCTGGCCCGCGAGCATCTGCACATGGTCATGCCGGGCGAGACCGGTTACACGATGGTCGACCCCAGGGCGGGGCAGCAGCCGCGCGACGAGGAGGGCGGCGCCGGCCGCCCCTGGTACTCGAACGTCTGGGACGACGTCGACCACGCCGACGCGGGACGCTAGACGCAGTTACGTACACACGACCACGTGCACACGACTACGTACACACGACACGAACGACGAAGAGACAGACGCACCCATGGACACGCCTCCGCCCAGCACCGAGCACACCCCGCCCACCGAGGCCGACATCGCCGCGTTCCGCGAGCAGCTCGGCCGCCCCCCGCGCGGTCTGCGTGCCATCGCGCACCGCTGCCCCTGCGGCAACCCCGACGTGGTCGAGACGGCCCCGCGTCTCGAGGACGGCACGCCGTTCCCGACGCTCTACTACCTGACCTGTCCTCGCGCGGCCTCGGCGATCGGCACGCTGGAGGCGAACGGCGTGATGAAGGAGATGTCCGAGCGCCTGGCCACCGACCCGGAGCTGGCCGCCGCCTACCGCGCGGCGCATGAGGACTACATCGCGCGCCGGGACGCCATCGAGGAGCTGAAGGGCTTCCCCAGCGCGGGCGGTATGCCGGACCGGGTGAAGTGCCTGCATGTGCTGGTCGGCCACTCCCTGGCAGCGGGCCCGGGTGTGAACCCGCTCGGCGACGAGGCGATCGCGATGCTCCCGGAGTGGTGGGCGAAGGGCCCCTGCGTCACCCCGTGCGTGGACGGCGGCGACGGGACTCCCGGGGAGAGCGCGTGACCCGCGTCGCCGCAGTCGACTGCGGCACCAACTCCATCCGGCTGCTCGTCGCCGACGCCGACCCGACGACCGGCGAACTGGTGGAGCTCGACCGCCGGATGACCATCGTGCGCCTGGGCCAGGGCGTGGACCGCACGGGACGGCTCGCCCCCGAGGCGCTGGAGCGTACGTTCGCCGCCTGCCGTGAGTACGCCGGGGTCATCGAGGCTCACGGCGTCGCCAAGGTGCGCTTCGTGGCCACCTCCGCCTCCCGCGACGCCGAGAACCGCGAGGACTTCGTGCGTGGCGTCGTCGAGATCCTCGGGGTCGAGCCCGAGGTGATCAGCGGGGACCAGGAGGCCGAGTTCTCCTTCGTCGGGGCCACCAAGGAGCTGGCGGGCCACGAGGAGCGCCTGGTCGTGGACATCGGCGGTGGCTCGACCGAGTTCGTCGTCGGCCGCGCCCATGTCGAGGCCGCCCGCTCCGTGGACATCGGCTGCGTACGCCTGACCGAGCGCCATGTCCGCAACGACCCTCCTACCGCGGCCGAGACCGCCGCCATACGCGCCGACATCGAGGCCGCGCTGGACCTCGCCGAACAGACGGTGCCCATCCGCGAGGCACGTACCCTGGTGGGCCTGGCCGGCTCGGTCACCACGGTCGCCGCGATCGCGCTCGGGCTCGAGGAGTACGACCCCGCCGCCATCCACCACTCCCGTATCTCCCGCGCCCAGGTCGCCGACGTGACCCAGGCGCTGCTCACCGCCACACACGACGAGCGCGCCGCGAACCCGGTGATCCACCCCGGGCGAGTGGACGTGATCACTGCCGGGGCGCTCGTCCTGCTGGCGATCATGGAGCGCACGGGGATCGACGAGGTCGTGGTGAGCGAGCACGACATTCTGGATGGAATCGGCTGGTCGATCGCCTGAGGCGGTCGCTGCCCGAGGACGCTGCCCGGCGGGCGGGCTGCCCGCCGGGCGCCGCCGGGGCCGGGGGCCGAGCCGCGGCGTCAGGGCGCTCGGCGCATGGAGGGACCGCATGCGTCGCCCCGCGTGGGGCGGGCTGGAACGGGGCTGGAGTCGGGCTCGGACCCCCTGCGGTCGGGCTTCGGGAAAACCTTCGTGAAGTTCTTCACAAGGAAAAGCCTCTGCGCGGCCGTCGAAAGTGCCCCCTGGCGGCCCCGTGGGCCTGTTTTTCTGCCCAACTCCGCGCACCTGTCCACGATCCGACATGCCCGTGCTGCCTGACGATCATGGAAGGCAAGGTCGTGGTGCACCTTCCTCGAAGACCGTGGGCGCAGCTCAGAGGGGTCGGGCAACGTTCCCCGGTACCTCGTGGTTCCCTGACCTCGCCATGACCTCCGTCACGTGGGCGGCGGAGTGTAGCAGAGGGTCGGTGCATGCTTGTGAAGGGGCTCACGAGCGACCCCCTCATGGGGGGTGGATACTCGATGGCATGAGCACCACGGAGCGTCCCAGGATCCTCGTAGTAGGCGGTGGGTACGTAGGCCTGTACGCAGCTCGTCGCATTCTGAAGAAGATGCGGTACGGGGAGGCGACCGTCACGGTCGTCGACCCGCGGTCGTACATGACGTACCAGCCCTTCCTCCCCGAAGCCGCCGCCGGCAGCATCTCGCCGCGGCACGTCGTCGTCCCGCTGCGACGCGTGCTGCCCAAGGCCGAGGTACTCACCGGCCGGGTCACCACCATCGACCAGGACCGCAAGGTCGCCACGGTCGCGCCGCTCGTGGGCGAGGCCTACGAGCTGCCGTTCGACTACCTGGTGATCGCGCTCGGTGCGGTCTCCCGGACCTTCCCCATACCCGGGCTCGCCGAGCAGGGCATAGGCATGAAGGGCGTCGAGGAGGCCATCGGCCTGCGCAACCACGTCCTCGAGCAGCTCGACAAGGCCGACTCCACCACGGACGAGGACGTCCGCCGCAAGGCGCTGACCTTCGTCTTCGTGGGCGGTGGCTTCGCCGGTGCCGAGACCATCGGTGAGATCGAGGACCTGGCCCGTGACGCGGTCAAGTACTACCGGAGCATCAAGCGCGAGGACATGCGCTTCATCCTCGTCGACGCCGCCGACAAGATCCTTCCCGAGGTCGGGCCCAAGCTCGGCAAGTACGGCAGGGAGCACCTTGAGGGCCGGGGTATCGAGATCTACCTCAACACCTCGATGGACTCCTGCGTCGACGGCCACGTGGTGCTGAAGAACGGCCTGGAGGCCGACTCCAACACCATCGTGTGGACCGCCGGCGTGAAGCCGAACCCGGCGCTGGCCCGATTCGGCCTGCCGCTCGGCCCGCGTGGTCACGTGGACACCGCGCCGACCCTCCAGGTGCAGGGCACCGACTACATCTGGGCCGCCGGTGACAACGCCCAGGTCCCGGACCTCGCCTCGCGCAAGGCCGGTGTCGAGAACGCCTGGTGCCCGCCGAACGCCCAGCACGCCCTGCGTCAGGCGAAGGCCCTCGGCGACAACGTCATCTCCGGTATGCGGGGCTTCCCGCAGAAGGAGTACAGCCACGCCAACAAGGGTGCGGTCGCCGGTCTCGGCCTGCACAAGGGCGTTGCGATGATCGTCATGGGCAAGATGAAGATCAAGCTCAAGGGCCGTCTCGCCTGGTACATGCACCGTGGTTACCACGGTCTGGCGATGCCGACCTGGAACCGCAAGATCCGGATCTTCGCCGACTGGACGCTCGCGATGTTCCTCAAGCGCGAGGTCGTCTCGCTCGGCGCCATCGAGACTCCCCGCGAGGAGTTCTACGAGGCCGCCAAGCCCGCTCCGGCCCCTGCTGCCGCCGCTGCGGCCCCGCAGAAGGCCAAGGCGTCCTGACGACTTGACGTCCTGAACGCTTGCACGAACCCGAAGGGGCCGTCCGCCATCCGTGGTGCGGACGGCCCCTTCGGCGTTCCCGTCCGGGGCGTTCCTGTGCTGCCGTTGGCCGAAACGCCGTCCATTTGCGCGCTCAGGGGACTGCGCCAACGCGCCGAGGGTGTTTACGTGGTGTTGGGCATTTCCGGAAACCGTCATCACGGAGGTGTGCGCCATGGCCGATGCCGCTTCGCGGCTCACCACTCTTGCCGAGAACCTGCTGGGGGCACCGCCCTCGGTCCGTATCCGCGCCTGGGACGGAAGCGAGGCGGGACCTGCCGATGCCCCGGTCCTCGTGCTCCGGCACCCGCGCGCCCTGCGCAGACTCATCTGGAAACCCGGTGAACTGGGCCTGGCCAGGGGCTGGGTGGCCGGGGAGATCGATGTGGAAGGGGATCTGTACGAGGCCCTGAACCAGCTCTCCGGGCTGATCTGGGAGCGCTCCAAGCGGTCCCGCCGGTCCGATCAGTCCCGCCTGCCCGATCAGCCCCACCGCTCCGAGCCGTCCGAGCAGTCCGACCGGTCCGCACAACGCCGGGCCCAGCCGCTGCGCGACCCACGGCTGGCCGCCGCCGTCGCGGAACTGTGGCGGCTGGCCGGTCCCCGGGCCTGGCTGCCGCCGCCACCACCGGCCGAGGAGGTACGCCGGCGCAGCGGCCCGTTGCACACCAGGAGCCGCGACCGGCAGGCGATCAGCCACCACTACGACGTGGGCAACGACTTCTACGAACGTGTCCTCGGCCCTTCGATGGTCTACTCCTGCGCCTACTGGAGCGACGGCGGCACCCTTGAGGAGGCCCAGCGCGACAAACTCGACCTGATCTGCCGCAAGCTGGCGCTGAAGGAGGGTGAGCGGCTGCTGGACGTGGGTTGCGGCTGGGGCTCGATGGCGATCCACGCGGCCAGGGAGTACGGCGTCCGGGTCACCGGGGTCACGCTCTCGCGGGAGCAGGCCGCGTACGCCCGCAAACGCGTCGCCCAGGAGGGGCTGACGGACCGTGTCGACATCCGCGTCCAGGACTACCGGGACGTCAAGGACGGTCCGTACGACGCGATCTCGTCGATCGGCATGGCCGAGCACGTCGGCTCCGCACAGTACCGGGAGTACGCGGATGTGCTGTACGGGCTGCTCAAGCCCGGCGGACGGCTGCTGAACCACCAGATCGCCCGTCGTCCCGAGGAGGACGAAGCGGCGTACCAGGTGGACGACTTCATCGACGCGTACGTCTTCCCCGACGGGGAGCTCGCGCCGCTCGGCGGCACCCTGTCGATCCTGGAAGAGGCCGGTTTCGAGGCCAGGGACGTGGAGTCGATCCGCGAGCACTACGCCCGCACCCTGCGGGTCTGGGTGGCCAATCTGGAGTCCGCCTGGCCGGACGCGGTACGGCTCACCTCGCCTGGGCGGGCGCGGATCTGGCGGCTCTACATGGCCGCGTGTGCGCTGGCCTTCGAGCACAACAGGATCGGGGTCAACCAGATCCTCGTGGTGAAGACCCCCGAGGGCGGCGCTTCCGGGCTTCCGCTGCGGGCCCGTGAGTGGACGGAGACGCCGGAGGGCTGAGCGTATGCGCGAGGGCCGGGCCTCCCGTGGGGGAGGCCCGGCCCTCGGCGCATCCATGAGCGACCGGGTTCCGCTCGGGGTTCTACTCGGTCTTGATGGCGTTCAGCATGTTCAGCCTTGCGGCGCTGCGTGCGGGCCAGAGCGAGGCGAGCACACCGACCAGTCCGGCGAGCGCCAGGAAGATCGCGATCCGGTCCCAGGGCAGCACCAGCTCGTAGCCGGGAATCTTGTCCGCGATGGTCTCGCCGATGGCCCAGCCGAGGAAGGAGCCGAGCACGATGCCGACCGTCGCACCGAAGAGCGAGATGACCACGGCTTCCAGGCGGACCATGCGCTTGACCCTGCGGCGGTCGAGACCGATCGCACGCAGCATGCCGATCTCCTGCTGGCGTTCGAAGACGGACATCGCCAGCGTGTTGACCACACCGAGCACCGCGATGATCAGCGCCATCGCCAGCAGACCGTAGAGGATGTTCAGCATGACGTTGATCTCGCCGCCGAACTGGTCGCGGATGTCCTGCTGATCCATCACCTTGATCGCGGGGTTGCCGCCCAGCGCGTCGATCAGGGCCTTCTCGTTCGCCGCGGACTCACCGCCGTCCATCTTCACGAAGATGTTCGGGATGTACGGCTTGGCCTCGTGGGCGTTCGCGATCTTCGTGTCGATGAGGACACCGGAGAGGAAGTCGCTGCCCTTGTAGACGGCACCGACCTTCAGGGTCCCCTTCTTCTTGTCGTTGAAGGTGACCGCGACGCTGTCGCCGACCTTCCAGCCCCGCTCCTTGGCCGTGTCCTCGGGGACCGCGATCTGGCCCTGCGCAAGGGTGGCCAGGCTGCCGTTGACGACCGGGACGTTCAGGACCTTGTCGATACCGCCGGGCGTGACGCCCGTGGCCAACTCGTAGTCCTGGCTCTTGGCGTTCCCGACCTGGAACGGGAAGTCCTGCTCCGGCGAGACCGCCGAGACACCCGGGGCCTTCTCCAGCGCGTCCAGCGCGGACCGGTCCAGACCCCCGGCGCCGGCCATCATGACCATGTAGTCGGCCCTGATGTTGTCCGTGGTCGTCTTCGCGATGGCCTCGCCGACCGTGACACCCAGCACCGAAAGACCGGTCACCAGAGTGAGCCCGATCGCCAGCGCCGAGGCCGTGGCGCCGGTGCGGCGCGGGTTGCGGACCGCGTTCTGCCCGGCCAGCTTGCCGGCCACCCCGAAGGCGCCGATGAGCAGCGGCCGTACGAGTGCGATGACGGGCCGGGCCAGCATCGGGATGAGGACGATCACACCGAGCAGGGCGAGGAACGCGCCCCCGGCGATCATCATCCGGCCCGTCTCGCCCTCGGCGGCCGCGCCCCCCAGGATGAGGGCGGAGCCGCCCGCGGTGAGGACGGATCCGAGGGAGTTGCGCAGCACCAGGGACTTGGCGGTGGCCACGGCGTGGACGCTGTTCATCGCCGCCACCGGCGGGATCTTGGCTGCCCGGCGGCCGGGCAGCCAGGCCGCGAGCATGGTGATCAGGACGCCGACGGAGAGTGCGGCGATGACCGGGGACGCCCCGATGACCAGGGGTCCGGCCGGGACCTTCATGTCGAAGGCGGCCATGCCGGAGCGCAGTCCGACGGCCAGACCGATACCGATCAGGAACCCGACCGCGGCGGCGGCGAGACCGACCAGGGCGGCTTCCACCAGCACCGAGCGGGTGATCTGCTTGCGGGAGGCGCCGACGGCCCGCATCAGCGCGATCTCCTTGGTGCGCTGGGCGACCAGCATCGTGAAGGTGTTGGAGATCAGGAAGATGCCGACGAACAGGGCGATGGCGGCGAAGCCGAGCAGGATCTGCTTCAGGACGCTCATGCCCTCCTCGATCTGCTCCGCCTGCTTCTGGGCGAGGTCCTGCCCGGTGCTGGCCTCGGCCGATTCCGGCAGCAGCGGCGTGAGGGCCTTCAGGATCGCGGCGTCGTCGGCGCCCGGTGCAGCGGTGACGGTGACGTCGGTGAAGAAGCCGGGCTTGAGGTACTGCTTCTGAGCGAGTCCGGTGTCGAAGAGCACGAGGCTGCCGCCGGCGTTCACGGCTCCGTCCTGGGTCGTGAAGACACCGCTCAGGGTGTAGTCCTTCGCCGGCCCGTTGGTCGCGACGCGTACCTTGTCGCCGACCTTGAACTTGCCCTTGTCCACGGACTCCTTGTCCAGGGCGATCTGGCTGTCCTTCACCGGACCCGAGCCGTCGGTGAAGGTGTAGGCGGGGTCCTTGCCGTCCTTGCCGGGGGCGAAGTTGGATCCCTTGTTGGACCAGCCGGCACCGATCAGCTTGCCGTCGGATCCGGCGACACCGGCGAAGCCGCTGACGCGGCCGTACGCGGCGGCGACGCCGTCCAGCTCGCCGATCCGGTCGAGGTGCTTCTGGGAGATGCCGGACGCGTCGGCGTCGTTCGGGTCGGCGAACGAGGTGACCGCGACGGCGACGTTGTCGTAGCTCTTGGCCGACTGGTTGCGGAAGGCGTTGGAGAGGGTGTCGGCGAAGACCAGGGTGCCGGAGACGAAGGCCACGCCGAGCATCACGGCGAGCACAGTCATCAGCAGCCTGGCCTTGTGCGCGAGCACATTGCGCAAGGCGGTACGGAACATGGTGGTGGTCAGTCCTGAGGTGAGGGCCGGAGGTGTCGGATGCGGCAGCGGGTACGGGTCAGCTGGTCCGGCCCTTGGCGTCGAACGCCTTCATCCGGTCGAGCACGCCGTCGGCGGTCGGGGCGAGCATCTCGTCCACGATCCGGCCGTCGGCGAGGAAGATCACGCGGTCCGCGTACGACGCAGCGACCGGGTCGTGCGTCACCATGACCACCGTCTGTCCCAGCTCCCGCACCGAGTTGCGCAGAAAGCCCAGCACCTCGGCGCCGGAGCGCGAGTCCAGGTTTCCGGTCGGCTCGTCACCGAAGATGATCTCGGGCCGGGAGGCCAGGGCACGGGCCACCGCGACGCGCTGCTGCTGGCCGCCGGAGAGCTGCGCGGGGCGGTGGCTGAGCCGCCCGGACAGCCCGATCAGGTCGATGACCTGCTGGAGCCACTGCTTGTCCGGCTTGCGTCCCGCGATGTCCATCGGAAGCGTGATGTTCTCCAGCGCGGTCAGGGTCGGCAGCAGGTTGAACGCCTGGAAGATGAAGCCGATCTTGTCCCGGCGGAGCTGGGTGAGCTGCTTGTCCTTGAGCGAGCCGAGCTCGGTCTCGCCGATGCGCGCCGACCCGCCGCTGAAACTGTCGAGCCCGGCGACGCAGTGCATCAGGGTGGACTTGCCGGACCCCGACGGGCCCATGATGGCGGTGAACTCACCCTGCCTGAAGTCCACGGTGACCTGGTCGAGGGCGACCACCTGGGTCTCGCCCTGTCCGTAGACCTTGGACAGATCCATGGCACGGGCGGCTACCGCGGTGGTGCGGTAGGCAGTGGGGGTGGTGGTCACGAGTCGACTCTCCTGTCACGTTCACGCTGCTCTTCGGGGACCACCCCATCGTGCTGTGCGACACCGGCCCGGATCGTCCGTCCCGATGCCCGTTCCTGAGGCCCTCTCGGGTCTGACCCGGCGCTCCGGCCGTAGTCCTCGGGTATGACGGTGACCCCTGAGCGGGACTACGGGTCAGGCGCGGACCCGGCCGCGGAACCGGCTCCGCACACGGTGCAGATGGAACCCGAGCGCAGTCGGACGACGACTTTCCGTCATTTCGCCGGAGCGGCGATCGGCGGTCAAATGCCGGGCGAGAGCTAGCGCAAACTGCCGAATACCCGTACTGACGCACCCTCAGGCGCCAATAAAATCAGACAACATCGAGTCGGCGTACCGCTGTTCGGGGGAGTCGTCCGGATAGGCTCGTGAGCCAGCACGGAGCCGCGTGCAGGGCCCGGATGGTGGAATGCAGACACGGCGAGCTTAAACCTCGCTGGCCTTCGGGCCGTGCCGGTTCAAGTCCGGCTCCGGGCACCATGTGCTACGAGGCGTGTGACCTCCGTATCCGACCGGCTCCGCTCCCTGCGGCCCCCTGCCCGCGGCGGGCGACCGAGCCGCTGGCACTCCCGCACCTCACCGCGTGGACAATGGCATGTTCATATGCATGGTTCTGACGGTGATCAACGGGATGACGGGAGAGGCGCGTGAAAGCTGCCACGGTCGCGATGGTGACGAGCGGGATCGGCATGCTCGTGGACACCGATCTCCGGCTCATCGTGGAGGCGTTGCGCAGCGAGGGTCTGACGGCCGAACCGGTGCCCTGGGACGCGGAGCCGGCCGTGTGGGAGAAGTTCGACCTGGCCGTCATCCGGTCGACCTGGGACTACGCGGAACGCATCGACGAGTTCCTGGCCTGGGCCGACTCGACCGCGCGGAGCACTCAGCTGTGCAATCCGGCCGAAGTGATCCGCTGGAACAGCGACAAGCGCTACCTGCTGGACCTCGCCGCACACGGGGTACCCGTCGTGCCCACGCGCTTCATCGAGCCGGGTGAGCAGTGCGGCGAGGGAGACTTCCGGAGCGGCGGCGCCGTGGTGGTCAAACCCGCCGTCTCCGCCGGTGCCGCGGATACCGCACGCTACGAACCCGGACAGTACGCCGACGCCCTGCGCCATGCGCGCAGCCTGCTGGACCGGGGCCGCGTCGTGATGGTCCAGCCGTATCTGCCTCTTGTGGCGGAGGGGGAGCGCGCACTGGTCTTCTTCTCGGGCACCTTCAGCCACGCGGTCCGCAAAGGCCCGGTCCTCACCGAGCCCGGAGTGATCGACAACGACCGGGTCCCCCACCCCGACCTCGTCCCGTACCAGCCGACCGACGAGGAGCTCGGCACCGCGACGGCGGCCCTGGCGGCGGTGCCGTCCCCGGATACCCCCCTGTTCGCACGGGTGGACCTGGCGCTGGACGACACCAGAAGCCCCGTGGTCATGGAACTGGAGCTCATCGAGCCGAACCTGTTCCTCCAGGAGCATCCGCAAGGGCTGGAGCGCTTCGCCGGCGCTGTGGCGACCGAGCTGCGGCGCGCCTCCTCGTAGCCACCGGCCGAGGGCCGGCCCGTCGCCATGGACGGACCGGCCCTCGGGACCGCGTCAGAAGCCGGTCGCGGGCGGTGCTACCACCACACGACGAGGTAGCCCGCCCCGCCCGCGCCGCCGGCCCCGCCGTCCGTGCCGGCGGCGCCTGCCGCGCCGCCGTCACCGCCGTCGCCACCCTCGCCGCTGTTGGACGGCGGGTCGACGATGCCGTCCGCGGTGTCTCCACCCGCGCCTCCGGCCCCGCCGTCCGTGCCGGTGGCGCCCGCTTCGCCGTCGTCACCGATCCGGACCACGCTGGCACCGGCGCACGCCGCGCTGCCTCCGGCGGCGCCCGATCCGGCGGTACCACCGACGGCGGTACCGCCACCGCCCCCGCCGCCGCCCCCGCCACCAGCGGCGTTCACCAGCACGCCGCTGTTGCTGAAGGTCGTTCCGT
>NZ_JBHWIW010000064.1:0-27814 GCF_042731955.1 Streptomyces sp. NPDC059828
TGGGGTCTCCCCAGGCCCCCGGGCCGAGGGGGTGGGGTCTCCCCAGGCCCCCGGGCCGAGGGGGTGGGGTCTCCCCAGGCCCCCGGGCCGAGGGGGTGGGGTCTCCCCAGGCCCCCGGGCCGAGGGGACCGTCGGCGGGCGAGCCGCTGATCAGCCCCTACTCAGCCGTGTGCCGCCACCGGCACCTGCGCCAGCACCTCCGCGAGGACCCGCGCCGCCCGCTCGGTGTCCGCGAAGCCGACGTACAGCGGGGTGAAGCCGAAGCGCAGCACGTCGGGGCGGCGAAGATCGCCGACCACGCCGCGCTCGATCAGGGCCGCCATCACAGCGGGCGCCTCGGCGCAGGACAGCGCGACCTGGCTGCCGCGTTCCGCATGGGCGCGCGGGGTCAGCGAGGTGACCCTGCCCGCGGGGGCGTACGCCTCCACGCACTCCAGGAAGAAGTCGGTCAGAGCCAGCGACTTGGCCCGTACCGATGCCACCTGGACCCCGTCCCAGACGTCGAGCGCCGACTCCAGCGCCAGCATCGAGAGGATGTCCGGCGTGCCGACCCGTCCGCGCAGCGCACCGTCCGCCGCCGAGAATCCCGCGGCCATGGCGAACGGGTCGGCGTGCGAGTTCCAGCCGGGCAGCGGGGAGTCGAAACGGGCCTGGTGCCGCTCGGCGACGTACAGGTACGCGGGCGAGCCGGGGCCGCCGTTGAGGTACTTGTAGGTGCAGCCGACCGCGAGGTCCACGCCGTGGGCGTCAAGCCCGACGGGCAGCGCGCCCGCGCTGTGGCACAGGTCCCAGACCGCCAGCGCGCCCGCCTCGTGGACGGCCGCGGTGAGGGACGGCAGGTCGTGCAGCCGGCCGGTGCGGAAGTCCACGTGGTTGATGAGCGCGGCAGCCGTACGAGGCCCGAGCGCCGCGGTCAGCCCGGCCGGGGCGACCGGCACCAGGCGGCGGCCGGTCAGCCGGGCGGCGGACTCGGCGACATAGCCGTCGGTGGGAAACGTGGTGGCGTCGACGAGGATCTCGTCCCGGTCGTCCGGGGCCATCCGTACCGCCGCGACGACGGCCTTGAACACATTGACGCTGGTGGAGTCGCCGACCACGATCTGGCCCGGCGCCGCGCCGACGAGTGGGGCGATCCGGTCGCCGATCCGCTCGGGCGCCGTCCACCAGCCGCTCTCGTCCCAGGAGCGGATGCGCAGCTCGCCCCACTCACGGCCGATGACCTCGGCCATCCGGGCGGGGACATGGCGGGGCAGGGCGCCCAGCGAGTTCCCGTCCAGGTAGACCGTGCCGTCGTCGAGTGCGAACAGCTCGCGCCGCTTGGCGAGTTCATCCGCCGCGTCCAGCTCCGCGGCCTTCGCTATGAGCCGTGCCTCGGTCTCAGACATGGCTGCGCGCCGTCCACAGCTCGGGGAACACGTTCTTCGCCGCGCGCTTCTCCAGCCAGGCGACCCCGGCGGAACCCCCCGTACCGGTCTTGGCGCCCATGGCCCTGCGGGTCGCCACGAGGTGGTCGTTGCGCCAGCGCCACACCAGCTCGGCGACATCGGTGAGCGCCTCGCCGAGGCGTACGAGCTCGGCGTCCTGGTCGGTGCCCTCGTACAGGGACGCCCACACCCGCTCCACCTCGGGCGACGGCTCGTACCGCTGCGAGAGATCCCGGTCGAGCACCTCCTGCGGCACGGGCAGCCCGCGGCGGGCCAGCAGCCGCAGCACCTCGTCGTAGAGGCTCGGCTGGTGCAGCGCCTTCTCCAGCTCCGCGTGGACGCGCGGGGCGCCGCGGTGCGGGACCAGCATCGACGCCGACTTCTCACCGAGCAGGAACTCCATGCGCCGGTACATCGCCGACTGGAATCCGGAGCCCTCGCCCAGGGCGCTGCGGTAGGAGTTGAACTGCATGGGGGTGAGCTGGGCGAGCGGGCGCCAGGAGGCGTTCAGCGCCTCCAGCTCGCGTACGGACCGCTTGAGGGCGTCTACGGCGACGGGCAGATCGTCGCGGCGCAGGGCGTGGGACGCGGTCTCCCACTCGTGGACGATGACGGTGAACCAAAGCTCCATCACCTGGGTGGTGACCAGGAAGACCATCTCGCCGGGATCGTCGGAGAGCGGGTGCTGGAGGTGGGTGAGGACGTCGGCCTGGACGTAGTCCTCGTACGGAGTGGTGCCCGCGAAGTCGAGGTTCGGGGTGACCGAACCGGCTCCGGAGGCATCGGGATACTGCGACATCGCTGTCTCCTGACACATGTGTCCGGGTAGCGGTCCGCCCCTTTCCGTCGGTGGTCTCGGAGCTCCGGTCCCCTGCGGGCATCATAAACACGGGCCCCAGGGGCAACGCGAGGGGCGAGCACCCGGAAAGGCACCCGCCCCCTCTGCTTACCCGCTGGTCAGCACCTGTCGGCCGTCAGCCCAGGGTCTGCGCCGCGGTCTCGGAGGACTCACGCAGGAACGTGGAGCAGCGCTCGTACTCATCCTGCTCGCCGATGACCTGCGCGGCGCGGGCGAGCGCGTGCAGGGCACGCAGGAAACCCCGGTTCGGCTCGTGCTCCCACGGCACCGGGCCATGCCCCTTCCAGCCGTTGCGGCGCAGCGCGTCCAGGCCCCGGTGGTAACCGGTGCGGGCATACGCGTACGACTCGACGACCCGGCCCCCCTCGAACGCGTCGTCGGCGAGCTGCGCCCAGGCGAGCGAGGAGGTCGGATACTTCGCGGCGACATCGGCGGGCGCGGTGCCCGCGGCGAGCAGCTCCCGGGGCTCCGGGTCGTCGGGGAGACGGGTGGGGGGCGGTCCCCCGAGCAGGTTTTCGTGGATGGACATGGGTTCAGTGTCACAGAAGGCGTACCCGGGCCGTGTCAGCCCTGCCCGTCCGGGGCACCCCGCCCCCGGCTCTGCTCCACCGGGCTCTCCAGGGTGGGCGCCCCGACCCCGCACTGGACCTTGCACTCGGGGTGGCAGCACGGCAGGGCGGGGCGGCGCACCAGCGCGAAGGCGATCGCCGCGCCCAGCACGAGCACGCCCGCGCACAGCGGCATCGCTCGACGGAAGGTCGCCGCGAACTCCTCCGGTATGCGGTACGCCTCCGGACCCATGCCGACCAGCAGCGGCAGTGCGGCCACCGCGAGCAGGCCCGCGGCGCGGGCGGCGGCGTTGTTGATACCGCTGGCGATCCCGGCGCGGGCGGTGTCGACGGAAGCCAGCACGGTCGCGGTCAGCGGGGCGACGAGGGTCACCATGCCGAGACCCAGCACCAGCGTGGCGGGCAGCACGTCCGTCAGGTACGAGGCGTTCGCGCCGACCCTCAGCATCAGCAGCATCCCGGCCGCACAGACCAGCGGGCCGACCGTGAGGGGGATACGGGGGCCGATCCGCTCGCCCAGCGTGCCCGAGCGGGCCGAGAGGGTGAGCATCAGCAGAGTGGTGGGGAGCAGGGCGGTGCCGGCGGCGAGGGCCGAGTAACCCGCGACGACCTGGAGCTGAAGGGCGGCGAGGAAGAAGAACCCGCTGAACGCCGCGTACACGCACAGCGTGACCAGGTTGACCGCCGTGAACTGGCGCGAGTGGAAGATCGACAACGGCAGCATGGGCTCCGCGCGGCGCCGCTCGACCACCACGAACGCGACACCCGTCAGCACCCCGGCCACCCCAGCCCACCAGGACATGTCGATGAGCCCGTACGTGACCAGGGCGAGGCCCAGCGCACCGAGCACCGCGCCGAGCACGTCGAACCGCCCATGGGCCTCCGGGTCGCGCGACTCGGGGACATGCCGCAGCGCGACCGGCAGGCACACGGCGGCCAGCGGCACATTGAGCAGGAACACCCAGCGCCAGCCGGGACCGTCGACCAGCCAGCCCCCGACGAACGGCCCCACCGCCGCGCCGACCCCGCCGAAACCGGACCACAGTCCCACGGCGCGGGCACGGTCGTCCGGGTGGAAGCTGGCCTGGATCAGCGCCAGCGACCCCGGGGTGAGCAGTGCCCCGCCGACGCCCTGGAGTGCCCGCGCGACGATCAGGAGCGTCGCGTTCGGCGCGAGTCCGCAGATCAGCGAGGCCAGCGCGAACCACGCCACGCCGATCACGAACACCCGCCGCCTGCCGTAACGGTCCCCGAGGGCCCCACCCAGCAGGATCAGCCCGGCGAGGGTCAGCATGTACGCGTTGACCGTCCACTGGAGTCCGGCCAGATCGGCGCCGAGGTCGTCACCGATATGCGGGAGCGCGACGTTCACCACGGTGGAGTCGAGCATGGCCATGCTCGACCCGAGGACGGTGGTCAGGACCACCCAGCGGCCGGTGGCCGTCGCGAGCCGGATGTCCATGTGGCCAGCGTAGGTTTCCCGGCCCGGCCCGGCGCGGTGGGCCTCGCGGCCCGTGGCGGGCGGGTCACCGACCTGTTCGTGGGCGGGTTTCGCGGTGTGCCGTGTGTGTCGCGTCCGGCGGGGTGGGCGCGTGGGCGCGTCCGCGGGGTGGGCGCGGCCGCGGAACCGGGCAAGCCCGGAAACCGGCCCGCCTGGCCCCGCGCGCATCGCGCAACCCGGCGACGCATCGCGCAACCGGCCTCAGACCAGCCGGGTCAGCGCCCTGACCAGTGCCTCCGCCCCCGCCTCCGCCTTGCCCCGCGGGCACCCCACGTTGAACCGGAGGAACCCCTCCGCCCCGTAGACCGCCCCCGGCATCATCGCCACGCGCTCGCGTTCGATCAGTTCGCGCTGGAGGGCCTCATCGCTCACACCCAGCGCCCGCAGATCGATCCACGCCAGATAGCCGGCCTGCGGCGGCGTCCAGCGCAGCGCGGGAAACGCCCCGTTCAGCCGCTGGGCGAGCAGGCTCAGGTTCCCGGCGACATAGCCGCGCGCCGCGTCCAGCCAGGGCGCGCCCTCCTGGTAGGCCGCGATGTGGGCGGTGAGCGAGAGCGCCGACGGGGAGGCCAGCCCTTCCCCGGTCTCCATGCGGCGGGTGAAGGCCGCTCGCTCCCCGGGATCGCCGATGATCCCGTACGAACCGTTCAGCGAGGGGAAGTTGAACGCCTTGGACGCGGAGCTGATCAGCGCCCAGCGACCCCCACCGGGAGCGAACCGCGTCCACGGCAGATGCCGGTGACCGTCATGGACGAAGTCGGCGTGGATCTCGTCGCTGATCACGGCGACGTCGTGCGCGGCCGCCAGCCGTGCCGTCTCCGCCAGTTCGGACTCCGTCCACACCCGGCCCGTGGGGTTGTGGGGCGAGCACAGGATCAGGACCTTCGTATCCGGCCTGGCGAGCTCCCGCTCCAGGGCCGCGGCATCCCCCAGCGGCACCCCGCGCAGTTCCCGCCCGAGCCCGGTCACCGCCTTGCGGAAGCCGTCGTAGGTGGGGGTGTGCACGGCCACCCCGTCGCCCGGCACCGTCCACATCCGCAGCAGCTGAGACAGCTGGTTCAGCACGGAGGGCCCGTACACGATCTGCTCCGGGTCGAGCTCGGTGTCGTACCGCGTCGCGTACCAGCCGCATATCGCCTCACGGAATCCGCTCACGCGCCAGTCCGTGTAGCCGAACACCCCGTGCGCGAGCCGCTCCCGCAGCGCGTCCAGCACCGGGGGCGCGGACGGGAAGTCCATGTCGGAGATCGTGAACGGCAGCAGACCGTCCACACCGAAGCGCTCGGCCACGCCGTCCCACTGGACGCAGGCGGTGCCCCGGCGGTCGACGGGTTTGTCGAAGTCGTACCTGGTCATGGCGCCTCCTGGTGCCGCATCGGGCAACGTTCCCGCGGACAGGACGGAGGCCCGGCACCGTCCTTGTGAACGGTGCCGGGCCTCGTCGACCGCTTACTTGAGCTTCGTCCCGGCGGAACGCAGCGCCTGGCAGGCCTCGAGGACACGCGCGGCCATGCCGGCCTCGGCCGCCTTGCCCCAGCTACGCGGGTCGTAGGTCTTCTTCGAGCCGACCTCGCCGTCGATCTTCAGCACACCGTCGTAGTTCTTGAACATGTGGTCCGCGACAGGGCGGGTGAAGGCGTACTGGGTGTCGGTGTCGAGGTTCATCTTCACGACGCCGTTCTCCAGCGCGGTGGCGATCTCCTCGACGGTGGAGCCGGAGCCGCCGTGGAAGACGAAGTCGAACGGGCCGGGCTCCGTCGACTTGCCGAACTTCGCCGCCACACCGGCCTGGAGGTCCTTGAGCAGCTCGGGGCGGAGCACCACGTTGCCCGGCTTGTAGACACCGTGGACGTTGCCGAAGGACGCGGCCAGCAGGTAGCGGCCCTGCTCACCCAGGCCGAGGGCCTCGGCGGTGCGGATGGCGTCCTCGACGGTGGTGTAGAGCTCGTCGTTGATCTCGTGGGTGACGCCGTCCTCCTCGCCGCCGGTCGGGGTGATCTCGACCTCGAGGATGATCTTGGCGGCGGCGGCCCGGGGCAGCAGCTCCTTGGCGATGGCCAGGTTGTCGGCCAGGGTCTCGGCGGAGCCGTCCCACATGTGGGACTGGAACAGCGGGTTCTGCCCCTTGGCGACGCGCTGCTCGGAGACGGCGAGCAGCGGGCGGACGTAGGCGTCCAGCTTGTCCTTGGGGCAGTGGTCGGTGTGCAGCGCGATGTTGACGTCGTACTTCTCGGCGACGATGTGCGCGAACTCGGCGAGGGCGACGGCGCCGGTCACCATGTCCTTGTTGTGCTGTCCGCCGAGGAACTCCGCGCCACCGGTGGAAATCTGGACGATGCCGTCGCTCTCGGCTTCCGCGAATCCGCGCAGCGCAGCGTGCAGGGTCTGGGACGAGGTGACATTGATGGCCGGGTAGGCGAACTTGCCTGCCTTCGCCCGGTCGAGCATCTCGTTGTAGACCTCGGGGGTTGCGATGGGCATCTGTCCGCTCCTTGTGATGTGCGGTGTGCGTTGCTAGGCCCTGACCTGGGGGGCGACGTCATCGTCGCACCTATCTTCCCAGACGCCCACGGGGACTCCCAGGGTCCTGCAACCAACGGGCGGGCGTTTCACGTGAAACCTCGTGGAACCCCCGCCCCTCGACACATCAGCCCAGATCGAGGTCAGAGAGCTGGTAACCGGTCAGATAGGGCAGCCCGGCCTCGGCGATGGCGCCGGCCGCGCCCCGGTCTACGATCGTGGCCACCGCGACGACCTCGCCGCCCGCCTCACGGACCGCCTCGACCGCGGTGAGCGGTGAGCCTCCGGTGGTGGAGGTGTCCTCAACGACCAGGCAGCGGCGACCCCTGACGTCGGCGCCCTCGATACGGCGCTGCATTCCGTGGGTCTTCTGGGCCTTGCGCACGACGAAGGCGTCCAGGCGCTCACCGCGCGCGGCGGAGGCGTGCAGCATCGAGGTCGCCACCGGGTCGGCGCCCAGCGTCAGACCGCCGACGCAGTCGTAGTCCAGATCCCTGGTCAGATCCAGCATCACCTGGCCGACCATGGGCGCGGCCTCGCCGTCCAGCGTGATCCGGCGCAGGTCGATGTAGTAGTCGGCCTCACGACCCGAGGAGAGGATCACCTTGCCGTGCACCACGGCCTTGTCCTTGATCTGCTGGAGCAGCTCAGCACGTACGTCAGTCATGGTCACGAGCTTAGATGCCGCCACCCGCCCAGGGCCCAACCGAGGCCTACCCGAGCCTCCGCCATGTCCAGGTCGCGGACATTTCGAGCGGTTCGATGGGGGTGACAAGCCGGGGGTCCGTGTTCAGGCCGTTCGGCGGTCCGGACTGGGGCTCGACGCAGACGGCCTCCGGCTGCTCGTCATAGATCACCACCCACGGCGACCTGCTCCTGACCGTCAGCTCCAGATGCTCGGGCCAGGTGATCGTGACATCGACGCCGTCGGTCATCCCGAAGCAGTCGTCCCATGGCCCGGGGGTCGGGCCGATACGACGGCCGGTGGGCAGATGATCGTCACCACGCTCCTCCTGCCAGTCGGGTGTGAACGCGAGCTGCGCGTCCTTGCCGTCCGGGAAGGGACTGCGCAGGAACCAGGGGTGCCAGCCGGCCTGGGCGGGGAACGACACATCGTAGGTCTCGACACCGAGCTGAAGCGTGAGGGAGTCCTCGGTCAGCTCGAAGATCTGGGTGACCCGTCCGGTGTACGGCCAGGGCTCGGCGAGGTCGTAGGTGAACGCGGCGGTGGTGGGGCCGGCGCCGGGGGCGAGGCGCCAGGCCGTGTCGCGGCCGGTGCCGTGGATGGCGTGCGGCGGGGAGTTCAGAGGCAGCTGATGGGTGACCCCGCCGTTGAGGAAACGGCCGTCCCTGGTCCTGCCGCAGAAGGGGACCATGGGGAAGCAGCCGTAGCGCTCGCCCTGCCGGAGGAGCTCCACCCCCGAGATCCGCAGACTGCTGATCCGGCAGCCGTTGAGGGGTGCCACGGTCAGCTCGACATCTCCGGCGCTGAGCCGGACGTGCTCTTCGCTACTCACACCGCGACACTACTGGCGGACCAAGCACGCCGCTGGAAATCGGGTGCGCCACCTGGGGGTCCCCTGGGCTCAGGCCGTGTCCGGACCCGCTCAGCGCCTGCGCCGCAGGGCACGTCCGACGACCACCGCCGATGCGATGGCGATCGCCGCGGCGGGGGCGATCCAGCGCAGAGGGCCGTTCGGGCCCGTGGACTGGGGCGCGGGCATGGGCGCGTACCGACCGCGCGGTGGTGCGTGGTCGACCTCCTCCGCACTGCGGCCGATCATGGTGCGCCGGGCATGGGCCGCCTCGGCGGGGGGTTCGTCGGCGGCGTCGAACTCGTCGTGCGCCAGAGGCTCCAGGGATGACGGGGGCACGTCGACGTCGAAGACGGAGCTCCCGTTCACACCGTCCCCGCCGTGCTCGTCGTCGACGCCGTCGCCGCCGTTCACCGCGTCCACACCGTTGCCGCCATTGCCGCCGTTCACCGTGTCGACGCCGTTGAGTCCGCCGCCGTACGTCTCGTCGCCCTCTCCCCCGACGTCCTCGCCGGCGTGCTCCGCTGTGGCACCGCCGGTCGGGCCCTGCGACGCCACCAATGCCAGGCCCGAAGCGAAACGCTCCAGCAGCCGGATCGCCGTCTGGGCGGTCGCCTCCTGCGGAAGCGCTGCCAGACGGCCCTCGGCATTCGAGGTGCCGGTGAAACCGAGGGTCGTACCGCCCTCCGCGGCGGTGAGCCGCAGGGTCAGCACCAGCTTCACGGCACCCGAGCCGCGCGCTTCGATGCCCTCGCCCTCGATCGCGAAGTCACCGCCCTGCCGCTCGGTGATCCGCAACTCCCCGCGATAGGTGATCGTGTGGCTTCCCACCCTCACCCTCAACCGGCCCGTGAGCGGGCCCGCCGAAGCGTCGGCGTCCCGTTGCAGACCGGGGACACAGCGCGCGACGCGCGCCGGGTCGGCCAGCGTCTGCCGGAGGGTCTCTGCCGGAACCGGTACGAACACCTCATGCTCCATGGGAACCGAGCCTACTCAGCCCCGGCCCGCAGGTCGCTGTTCTTGCACCGTCAATCCGCGTAGCGGGGATGCAGCAGCGTCGACGGGGGCAGGTCGTCCGGGCGCTCGCGCGCCAGGCTCACCGCCCCCGGCCCCAGCACCGGCCGCGCGCCGCCCCCGGAGGCCGCAGCCAGCACCAAGCCGCGCCCGGGCAGCCCAGGCACCCGGTACGGCACCGTCGCGAGCCCCGCCGAGCGCATGGTCGTCTCCACCGTCCAGTACGTGCGGGCCCCACCCGCGACCGGTCCGGCGTTCACGGCCATCCGCCCGTCATCAGCGAGCACTTCGGCCGCGAGGCCGTAGAACTCCTGGGAGTAGAGCTTCGTGCCGGGTGCGGTCGTCGGGGCCGGCAGGTCCGAGACCACCACGTCGTACGCGCCGGTCCGGGCGGTGCGCAGCCAGTCGAACGCGTCCGCGCACACCACCCGCAGCCGCGGATCCCGGTACGCGTGCCCGTTCAGTCCGCTGAGCGCCGGATTCGTGCGGGCCAGGCGGATCATTCCGGGATCCCGCTCGACGAGGGTCACCGCGCGCACTCCCGCGTACCGCAGTACCTCGCGCGCCACGAGCCCGTCGCCTCCGCCGAGGATCAGCACCCGTGCGTGCGGACCGCGCATCGCCCCACGTACCAGTGCCTGCTGCGAACGCCCCGCGTCCCGGCCGCTCACCCGCAGATGCCCGTCCAGGAACAGGTCCAGGGGGCCCTTCCGTGCCCCGGTCAGCACGACCTCCTGCATCCCGGTGCGGACGGCCACCCGCACCGGCTCCCCGTAGAAGGCGCGCCGTGCCGCGGCCTCGAAGTCCCCGACCAGCGCGGTGGTCGTGGCGAGCAGCGCCAGCACCGTCACATTGGCCATCAGCAGCCACCAGCGGGCTCGTACCGAGAGGTCCCGACGGAACAGCCACAGCACCAGCGCCCCGCCCGCCACCACGTTCACCGCACCGGTCAGCAGGGCACCGGTGAGCTGTCCGAGCCAGGGCAGGAGGAAGAAGGGAAAGGCGAGCCCGCCGACCAGGGCGCCCACATAGTCCGCCGCGAACAGATCCGCGACCGTGCCCACTGCATCCTGTTCTGCCCGTTCTGCCTGCCCTGTCTGCTCATCCCGTTCATCTCGCTCACCCCGCTCGCGGCCGGTGCGCCGGGACGCCCGCTGGATCAGCGACATCAGCAGCGGGATCTCCGCCCCGATCAGCACCCCGATCATCAGCGAGAACGCCACCAGCGCCGGCCGCGCCTCGCCGAACCAGGCGAAGGTGCCGTACAGCACCAGCGCCGAGCTGCCGCCGACCAGTGCCAGCACCGCCTCCACCAGGGCGAAGCCGACGGCGGCATGGCAGCGCAGCCGCTTGGCGAGCAGCGAGCCGAGGCCCATCGCGAAGACCATCACGGACAGCACGACGGACGCCTGGGTGACCGAGTCACCGCCCACATACGAGCCGAGCGCGACGAGTTCAAGCTCGTACACCAGTCCGCAGGCGGCGCAGACGAAGACCACGAGGAGCACGGGGAATCTGCCCGCGCCCGGACGGACGGGCCCCCGCGCCCCGCCCTGGTCGGTTCGGTACACCTCCAGGGCGCGTTCAGCGGGCGGCGCTGGCGGGGGCGGGTCGGTCATGGCGTAACGCTACGTCACGTCGCCATGCACAACACGTCACCCACACGGGTGCAATTGCCGCAAAATGCCGTGCGGGTGCGTGAAATCAGAGCACGGCGGGCACTCGCGCGCCCACCCGCGTCCGGGTCACCACCAGCTGCCCCTCCTGCGGGTAGGCGTGCCAGGTGCGCCACCGCACCTGCCCGTCGAGCCGCTGCGCCACCATCGCGGTGAACGCGTGCGGAGAGCCCGGGAAGGTACCCGCGAGCCCGTTCGGATGGTCGGCCACCAGAGCGAGCAACTCCTGTGCGCGGCCTGCGAAGGAGCCCTTGGACAGGGTCTCGACGTGCGCCGCGAACTGGTACTCCCAGGTGCCGATCCGCTTGGCCACGCCCAGCGGCAGCGGGGTGCTGCTGCCCGGGATGCAGGCCACGGTCTCGGAGCAGACGCCTTCCTCCTCCTCGAGCAGCACCTGGTGGGAGGCGCCGAGCAGCCTCAACTGCAATTTCGCACCCGCCAGTTCGAGGTCCAGCACGGCGAGGGCGGGCAGCGGTCCCCGACCCAGCGCCCACGCCAGATCGGCCGCGCAGGTATCGGTGTAGGACGTTTTCAGGGTCGTGAGCATGGGTCGGCTCCGCAAACGCGCGTAACGGGTTGACGGGCGGTCCGGGACGCCCCGGAGCAGGCACAGGGGAAACGGGACCGCCTGCTCGGCACCCCGCTTGAGGGTCCGAGGGCTGGAGGTTCTCCACAGCGAGGGAAGCATGAAGTGCGCGCCGGTCACAGGCCTTTTACCCAACACGGGACGGTTTCCATCCCCCCGGGTGCCTTACGGTTCAACTGTTCAACGGAAATCCATCCTGGACGTCAATGTGACGACGCCCGGAGGGAATTGAACTCCCGCCGGGCGCACGTTCCGCGCATGCATGTCAGCCGCATGTGCCTACAGCACCATGTGCCTGTCAGCTGCCGCCGCCACCCCCGCAGCCGCCTCCGCCGCCACCGCAGGACGACGAGGAACCGCAGGACGAACCCCCACCACAGGACGATCCCCCACCGTCGCTCCCCGCCCACCAGGAGCCGGAAGCGCCGCTGGAGCCGGAACCGCCGCTACGCGACCGGGTCCGGCCGCGGCCGGACCCGGAGCGGGAAACCGCGACCGACACCACGATGGCGAACAGCATGAAAACCGCGACGATAACGATGACCTCGGCCAACATCGTCGTCACCTCCCCGTTGCTTCTTGCTCTGCTTTGTTGGGTCTCTCTGTCTCTCTCGTGCGTGAGAGGGGGATGCCCCCCGCTCCCGGGAGCCAAAGCAGACTTGAGCAAGTCCAGAGGTTGCGCGCCTCAGTGCAGGCGCCCGCCTGCTTCCACCAGCCGGTCCACGGCCTGCCGGATCGACGCCTCGCTCTTGCAGAACGAGAAGCGCACCAGCCAGGACGGGGCGTCCGCGCCGACGTAGAACGCCGAGGTCGGAATGGCCACCACACCCGCGCGCTCCGGCAGTTCCCGGCAGAAGCTGACCCCGTCGTCGTAACCCCACGGCCGTACGTCCGCCTGGACGAAGTACCCGGCCTCCGCGCGCAGCGGACGCAGCCCGGCCCGGGTCAGCCCCGCGCCGAGCAGGTCCCGGTGCGCCCGCAGGGACTCGCGCAGGCCCGCGGCCCAGCTCTCCACCGAGCCGAGTGCCCTGGCGATGGCCTCCTGGTACGGGGTGCCCGAGGCATACGTCAGGAACTGCTTGGCGGAGTTCACCGCCGAGACGAGGGGTGCCGGGCCGCAGATCCAGCCGACCTTCCAGCCGGTCACATTGAGCGTCTTGCCCGCCGACGAGATGACCAGGGTGCGCTCGCGCATCCCGGGGAACGTCGCGATGGGCCGGTGCCGCGCGCCGTCGGCGTACACCAGATGCTCGTACACCTCGTCCGTGACGACGGTCAACGAACGCTCGGCGCAGAGCTCGGCGATGGCCGCCAGCTCGCCGACCGTGAACACCTTGCCCGTCGGATTGTGCGGGCTGTTCAGCAGCAGCACCTTCGTCCGGTCCGTCAGAGCGGCGCGCAGGGCGTCCATGTCGAGAGCGAAGCCGTCCCCGTCCAGGGTCAGGGGCACACCGACGAGCCGGGCACCGGCGAGCCGCGCGTCCGCCGCGTAGGCGTCGTAGCAGGGGTCGAAGGCGATGACCTCGTCCCCCGGGTCGCACATCGCCAGCAGCGCGGCCGCGAGGGCCTCGGTGGCGCCGGTGGTCACCAGGACCTCGCCGTCGGGCCGGTAGTCGAGGCCGTAGCGGCGGAGCTGATGGGCGGCGACGGCTTCGCGCAGGGCCGGGAAACCGACGGCGGGCGGATACTGGTTGCTGCCCGACAGCACCGCGTCCGCCACGTCCTTGAGCAGCTCGGCGGGGCTGTCCAGCTCCGGAACGCCCTGCCCCAGGTTCACGGCGCCGGTGCGCCGCGCCAGCTCCGTCATCTCGGTGAAGACCGACGTCCCCATGCCCCGCACCCGCGCCGCGGGATTCCCAAGCACCGTGTCCACCCCCGTCGAGTCAGTCCGGTCGAGTTCAGCGGCCCCCCACCTTAGGCGCCGTGCGCGCGGGCGTCACCGGGCCGCCACCCGGATGGCCGCGCCGGGCTCGCGCCCTGCCCGTACGCCACTGAGGGTCGGGATGACTGGCCGATCACGCGCGCACGGAGGTGTCCACTGTCCGCCGAGACGTTCGACGAGGCGTCAGTCGATGCCCAGCCCGCACCCGACGCCCGGACCACCGCCGATGCCCGGACCAGTCCCCGCTGCCGTACGGCGCTGCGGCGGGCCGCTCCGGCGCTCGGGCTGTTCGCGGCGGCGCGGCTGACGGGCATGGGTCTGATGGCCCTGTGGGCATGGCACATCGGGAAGTCCCCGAGGGCGCTGCTCGCCACCTCCTGGGACTCCGACTGGTACAGCCGGATCGCCGCCCA
This sequence comes from Streptomyces sp. NPDC059828, assembly GCF_042731955.1. Classification (NCBI taxonomy): domain Bacteria; kingdom Bacillati; phylum Actinomycetota; class Actinomycetes; order Kitasatosporales; family Streptomycetaceae; genus Streptomyces; species Streptomyces sp. NPDC059828. Next base: position 13,980 of record NZ_JBHWIW010000064.1, read on the forward strand.
CGGCTACGGGCGCACGCTGCACTGGCCGGACGGCGCCGTCCAGTCCGATCTCGCGTTCTTCCCGCTCTATCCGGGTCTTGTGCGGTCCCTGACGGCCGTGCTGCCGGTGACCGGGGGCACGGCGGGTCTCCTACTGTCCTGGACGGCGGCCGGGGCGGCGGCCTGGGGCGTGTACGCCCTGGTCGAGCGGCTCCACAACCGCCGTCTCGCGACCGTGGTGGTGCTGCTGTGGGGCCTGCTCCCGCACTCGATCGTGCTGACCATGGCGTACACCGAGCCCCTGCTGACCGCGTTCGCCGCCTGGTCGCTGTACGCCCTGGTGACCGGCCGGCCGCTGTGGGCGGCCTCGCTGGCGGCGCTGGCGGGGCTGACCCGGCCCAACGGGATCGCGGTCGCGGCGGCGGTGTGCGCCGTGTCCGCGTACCGGCTGTGCGCCCGCGGGAGGGAGGGTCCCATCTGGCGGCTGTGGGCCGCGGCGGCGCTGGCACCGGCCGGCTGGCTCGGCTATCTCCTGTGGGTCGGGCTGCGTACGGGCGATCCGCTCGGCGGCTACTTCGCCGTGCAGAGCGGCTGGACCTCACGCTTCGACCTGGGGGCGGGCTCGCTGCGGGTGGTGCGGTCGATGGTGACCGCACCGGCCTTCTTCGGCTTCCCCATGGCGCTGGTGATCACCTGTGCGGGCGTACTGCTGCTGGTGCTGCTCCTGCTGGAGCGACCCGCGCTGCCGCTCGCCGTCTACACCGGGGTGCTGGTGCTGATCACGGTCGGGGGCTCGGGCTTCTTCGAGTCCAAGCCGCGCTTCCTGCTGCCCGCGTTCCCGCTGCTGATCCCACTGGCGCTGGCCCTGACCCGGGCACGGCCAAGGGCGGCGATCACGGTGATCGCCGCCCTGGCCGCGGTGTCGTTCGGCTATGGGACCTATCTGCTGACGCTGGCCCCACTGGCGCTCTAGCGCTCCGAGCTTCAGCTCTCGTCGGCGGGCTTCTCGTCCGCCTCGCCCTCGGCCGCGGCGGGCTCGAGACCGAGCAGCTCCACGAGCCACTTGTCGAACTCGATCGAGGCACGCACCCAGCTCACCGTGGACGAGACGAAGTGCTCCAGGCTCACTCCGGTGCCGATCAGCATCTGCGCCTCACCGATGAGCCGGAGGGTCGGCTGGCCGCCGTCCTCCTCGTCCTCGTGGGTGTGCGTGTAGACCTTCGGCCACAGGGTGCGGCGGTTCCAGTCGTCGATCGCGTCCAGGATCTTCGCCCGGTCCTCGACGGCATGCGGCCGGTCGTAGAACGTACGCACCGAGAAGACCTGCTGCTCGTCCTCGCCGCGGAACATGAAGTACGTGCGGAAGTCCTCCCACGGCGCCGCGAGGTCACCCTCGTCGTCGGTGACGTACTTCAGTTCCATCTGGTCGAGAAGCTGCTTGACCAGGTCCTGGTCGGGCACCACGGGGCCCGGCGGCGGACCGGGCTGCGACTGGGGCTGGCCCCCGAAATTCGGAATCGAGGACGGGTCGATGCTCACGGGGTGATTCCCTTCGTACGGATGTGGCCATCCTCCCTTATGCCGGGCGGGGGCTGGCAACCCCCGCAGGCGCTTGATCCGTTCGTGTCCGGATCACCACCCCGCATCACCGCTCCGGGCCGACGAGCAGCCCGTCCCCGGACCGGTCGACACGCACGGTGTCGCCGTCCTTGATCTCGCCCGCCAGGATCTCCTTGGCCAGCCTGTCACCGATCGCGGTCTGGACGAGACGGCGCAACGGCCGGGCGCCGTACGCAGGGTCGTTGCCCTCCTCCGCGAGCCACTCCAGCGCCTGAGGGGTGACCTCCAGAGTGAGCCTGCGCTCGGCGAGCCGCCGGGCCAGGCGGTCGAGCTGGAGCTCGGCGATCCTCGCCAGCTCGTCCTTCGACAGGGCGGAGAACACCACCAGGTCGTCCAGCCGGTTGAGGAACTCCGGCTTGAAGGAGGCCCGCACGACCTCCAGGACCTGCCGCTTCTTGTCCTCCTCGCTGGTGAGGGGGTCCATCAGGAACTGGCTGCCCAGGTTGGAGGTCAGGATCAGGATGGTGTTGCGGAAGTCGACCGTGCGGCCCTGACCGTCCGTGAGGCGGCCGTCGTCCAGCACCTGGAGCAGGATGTCGAAGACCTCCGGGTGCGCCTTCTCCACCTCGTCGAGCAGCACCACGGTGTACGGGCGGCGGCGCACCGCCTCCGTGAGCTGGCCGCCCTCCTCGTAGCCGACGTAGCCGGGAGGCGCGCCGACCAGCCGGGCGACGGAGTGCTTCTCGCTGTACTCGGACATGTCGATACGGACCATGGCCCGCTCGTCGTCGAAGAGGAAGTCCGCCAGCGCCTTCGCCAGCTCGGTCTTGCCGACACCCGTCGGTCCGAGGAACAGGAACGACCCGGTGGGCCGGTCCGGGTCCGCGATACCCGCCCGGGAGCGGCGTACCGCGTCGGACACCGCCCGTACGGCCTCGGTCTGGCCGATCAGGCGCCTGCCCAGCTCGTCCTCCATGCGCAGCAGCTTCTGGGTCTCGCCCTCGAGCAGCCGTCCGGCCGGGATACCCGTCCAGGAGGCCACCACGTCAGCGATGTCGTCGGGGCCGACCTCCTCCTTGACCATGGTGTCCTTCGCGGCCTCCACCTGGGCCTCCGCCTCCGTGGCCTCGGCCAGCTCACGCTCCAGCGCCGGGATCTCCCCGTAGAGCAGCTTCGACGCCGTGTCGAAGTCGCCGTCGCGCTGGGCGCGCTCCGCCTGCCCGCGCAGGCTGTCGAGCCGCTCCTTGAGCTCACCGACGCGGTTGAGGGACTCCTTCTCCTTCTCCCAGCGGGCGGTGAGACCGCGCAGCTCCTCCTCGCGGTCGGCGAGGTCGCGGCGCAGCTTCTCCAGGCGCTGCTTGCTGGCCTCGTCGGTCTCGTTCTTGAGCGCGAGCTCCTCCATCCGCAGCCGGTCGACGGAGCGCTGGAGCTCGTCGATCTCGACCGGGGACGAGTCGATCTCCATCCGCAGCCGGGACGCGGACTCGTCCACCAGGTCGATGGCCTTGTCCGGCAGGAAGCGGGAGGTGATGTAGCGGTCGGAGAGGGTCGCAGCGGCGACCAGCGCGCTGTCCGCGATCTGCACCTTGTGGTGGGCCTCGTAGCGGCCCTTGAGCCCGCGCAGGATCGCGATGGTGTCCTCGACCGTGGGCTCGGCCACCAGCACCTGCTGGAAGCGCCGCTCCAGGGCCGCGTCCTTCTCGATCCGCTCGCGGTACTCGTCCAGCGTCGTGGCGCCGACCATGCGCAGCTCGCCGCGCGCCAGCATCGGCTTGAGCATGTTGCCCGCGTCCATCGCCGAGTCGCCGCCGGCGCCCGCGCCGACCACCGTGTGCAGCTCGTCGATGAAGGTGATGATCTGCCCGTCGCTCTCCTTGATCTCGGAGAGAACGGTCTTCAGCCGTTCCTCGAACTCACCCCGGTACTTCGCACCCGCGACCATCGCACCCAGATCGAGGGACACCAGGCGCTTGTTCCGCAGCGACTCCGGCACATCGCCCTTGACGATCCGCTGCGCCAGGCCCTCGACCACCGCGGTCTTGCCGACGCCGGGCTCACCGATGAGCACGGGATTGTTCTTGGTGCGGCGGGACAGCACCTGGACGACCCTGCGGATCTCGTGGTCCCGCCCGATGACCGGGTCGAGCTTGCCCTCGCGGGCCGCGGCCGTGAAGTCCGTACCGAACTTCTCCAGGGCCTTGTACTGGCCCTCCGGGTCGGCGGTGGTCACCCGTCGCGACCCCCGGGACTCCTGGAAGGCGGCCAGCAGCTTCTTCGCCGTGGCGCCCTGCGCGGACAGCACGTCGGCGCTGCGCCCGCCCTTGTCGGCGATACCGATCAGCAGATGCTCGGTCGAGAGGAACTCGTCGCCGAGCTCCTTGGCGCGGCGGTCCGCGTCGGCGATCACCGCGAGCAGCTCTCGGTTCGGCTGCGGGGGCGCGACGGTGGACCCGGTGACGCTGGGCAGGTCGGCGAGCACCCGCTCGGCCCCGGCCCGTACGGCCGCCTGGTCCGCGTCCACGGCGGCCAGCAGGTCGGTGATGTTCTCGTTGTCCTGACCCGCGAGGAGTGCGAGCAGGAGGTGCGCGGGGGTCAGATCCGGATGGCCCTCGGACACGGCTCGGCTGGAAGCGGCGTTGAGCGCATCCCGGCTCCTGTTGGTCAGCTCGGCGTCCACGTGCGGTTTCTCCTCCTTCGACTGTGCCCTGTATGCCCTGATATCTATGACTCATCCAACGTGCACAAAGTTGAGTCTATTCCACTCAAGGCGTTGCCGCGAAGGAGGACGCGGCACATGGGGAACGCAAAAAGCACAGCGGCGCCATCGTGTTTCAGGTCCACGATGGCGCCGCTGTGTGGGGGAAGCGCCTGAGCGATTTTGAACGACGGGGGAATCGCTCAGGCACTGCGGGGGGTGGTGGTGGTCTGCGATTCGACCAACTGGTGGTCGCGCTGATCGAGATTGACGAAAATCATGCCGTACCGGATGGCACAGCGGACGGGTTGCGGGGCCCCTCGGGGCCTCCGCAGGCAGCGGTAGGCACGGACATCCTCATCGTCGCCGCGGGCAACCACGATCGGCTCCCCGAACAGCGTGACCATCAGCGAGTCCCCACGGCCGGGGATGGCCGTGACGAGATCGATGAAGTGCCACCCTGATCGGTACGCGGTCGCCATCTCACGGCGGAAGACACGGTCGTCCGGAGGAGCACTCATGCTCCGACGCCCGCCGGGACGCTCTCCCAGGTGGGTTCACCCGGCATCGCGATCACCGAAGTAGGTGTCTTCTCCCATGTGGGCTCACCCGGCATCGCGGCCTTCGAAGCAGGTGCCGCCTCCCAAGTGGGTTCCACCGAGGCCTCGGCCGCCGACGTCGGCGCCGTCTCCCAGGTGGGCTCCCCGTTCACCGCGAGACCACCGAGAGCGGCCGCAACGGCTATTGCGCAAAGTGCACGAACCATCCTGGTCATCGCCGATCTCCACCTCTTTTGATCACTACCTCCTCCCCCGCGCCTAAGACGATGGCTCACTCCGACCGCTTCCACCAGCGAGTGCAGGCATCATGTTCCTGTAATTCAGGACCCTGAGGGGGGTGCACATGCATGCGAAAAGGGGCGATTCGGGAGACAAGCACAGTCACGACGAGCTGTGCGAGGCGGGGAAAAACCTCTATGCGTCCGCTCTGCGCAGTGGGCGCATAGCCCGAGCCGAGGTGGCCGAAGCGCCCTGCCTGGTCGAACTGGCCATGCTGCGCCCGGATCCGGAGGACGCCGAATGGCTCCGTCCGGTTCCGCCGTCCATCGCGCTGCACCAGCTGATATACCCCATCGAGCGGGAGATCCAAGAGCGAAGACGACTCACGATGTCGCTCACGGACTCGTTCGAGCCATTTATGACGCTGAGTCCGCACGACCCGTCCACCACGCACGCCATCACGGTGCTCGAGGGCCTGAGCGTGATCAACACGACGCTGGACCGCGTCATCGCCGAGTGCACCGAGGAGCTGCTGACCGTACAGCCCGGCAGCGGACGCAGGCCCGCCACTCTGCAGGACGGACTGCGGCGGGTCGAGACCCTCATCGACCGGGGTGTCCGGATGCGGACGCTCTATCAGCACACCGCGCGCCACAACCCGTCCACGATGGCCTACGTCGAGCGGGTCGCCCCTTACGGCGCGGAGGTCCGCACCCTCGAGGAGATCATCGACCGGCTCATCATCGTCGACCGGAAAGTCGCCTTCATACCGGCCCGCAGCGACCGCCGGGCCGCGCTGGAGCTGCGCCACGAGGGCCTGGTGCAGTATCTCGTCGGCGTCTTCGACCAGTTCTGGCTGCACGGCGTGCCCTGGGACGACCATGTCGTCTCCTACACCCCGGAACTGGACGGCATCAGCGGGGTGCAGCGCTCCATAGCCAAGCTCCTGGTCGACGGCCACGTCGACGAGGCCATCGCCCGCCGTCTCGGGATGAACGTCCGCACCTGCCGCGCCCACATCGCCAAGCTGGCCTCCGCGCTCGGCAGTGGTTCGCGCGCGCAACTCGGCTTCCTCATCGCCCGCTCGGGAATCCTGGAGCAGGACGAACCGGGGGAGCACGCCGAAGCGACGGAACCGGCCTGAGGGAAAGGCCCGGTCGGCCCAACCGGCCCGACCAGCCCTCGTCATGCATCAGCGCCGACCTGCGCGAAGGGGCTGGGGGAACCAAACCCCAGCCCCTTCCGCACGTCCTCGGACCACCTTTTCAGGCGCCCGTCACGTGTCCCGCCTCGGCTGCTTCGGCCGCCACACCACCAGCGCACTGGCCTGCTGCACATCCTGGTACGGCACCAGATCGCGCCGGTACGACGCGTGCACCTGCGCCTCGCGCTGTTGCATCGCCGCCGCCGCTCCCTCGACCGCCGCGGACAGCTCGGCGACGCGGGCCTGGAGCGCGGCAACCTGGTGCTCCAGCTCGATGATGCGTTTGATGCCGGCGAGGTTGATGCCCTCGTCCTGGGACAGCGCCTGCACCTGGCGGAGCAGTTCGATGTCACGGGCCGAGTAGCGCCTGCCCCGGCCGGCGGTACGGTCGGGGGAGACCAGGCCGAGGCGGTCGTACTGCCGCAGGGTCTGCGGGTGCAGACCGGAGAGCTGGGCCGCCACCGAGATGACGTACACCGGTGTCTCGTCCGTCAGCTGGTATGGATTACGGCGTCGGCCGTCCCTCTCCATGAGGTCACGCTCCCTTCGCAGCCTGGAACAGTTCTGCCCGTGGATCCGTGTCCCCAGTCGCCTTCCGGTAGGCCTCCAGCGCCTCCCGCGCCTCGTCGCCGAGCTCCTTCGGGACCGCGACCTCCACGGTGACCAGCAGGTCGCCGCGGGTGCCGTCCTTGCGGACGGCGCCCTTGCCGCGGGCCCGCATCGTACGGCCGTTGGGGGTGCCGGCGGGGAGTTTCAGCGTGACCGGGGGGCCGCCGAGGGTCGGGACCTTCACCTCGCCGCCGAGGGCCGCCTCCGCGAAGGTGACCGGCACGGTGACGGTGAGGTTGTCGCCCTTGCGGCCGAACACCGGGTGCGTGTCGACATGGACCACGACATAGAGATCACCGGCCGGTCCGCCGCGCTCGCCCGGGGTGCCCTTGCCGCGCAGCCGGATCCGCTGCCCGTCGGAGACCCCCGCCGGGATGCGGACCTGCATGGTGCGCGAGGACTTGGCACGGCCGCTGCCGTGGCAGATCTCGCACGGGTTCTCGGCGATGAGGCCGCGGCCCTTGCAGTCCATGCAGGGGTCGGTCAGCGAGAACGAGCCGCTGCCGCCACGGGATACCTGTCCGGTGCCGACACAGGTCGGGCACACCCGCGGTGTGCCGTTCTTGTCGCCGGTGCCCGAACACGCCTTGCAGGGCTGCTGGCTGGACATCCGCAGCGGGACCGTGGCTCCGTCCACCGCCTCGGTGAAGCTGAGCGTCACCTCGGACTCGATGTCCTGGCCGCGGCGGGGCTGGGTACGCGTGCCCGCGCCCGCACCGCGGTTGAACAGCCCGCCGAAGACATCGCCGAGTCCGCCGCCACCGCCGCCGAAGCCGCCCGCGGCACCGCCGCCTCCGCCCTGGGCACCCCCGAAGAGGTCACTCAGGTCGAAGTTGAAGGTGCCGCCGGCACCGGGGCCACCGGCCCGGAAGCCACCGTTGCCGAAGAGGGCGCGGGCCTCGTCGTACTCCTTGCGCCGCTTGGCGTCGCCGAGCACGTCATTCGCCTCGGAGATCTCCTTGAAGCGCTCCTCGGCCTTGGCGTCACCCTTGTTGGCGTCCGGGTGGAACTCGCGGGCGAGCTTGCGGTACGCCTTCTTGATCTCGGCATCGGTGGCGTCCTTGGGGACGCCGAGAACCTTGTAGTAGTCCTTCTCCACGAAGTCCTTCGTGCTCATCGACGTCCCTCCTTCCGGACCTGTCCCTGCTCGTGAGCAGTGGTCGCGTCAGCCCTCGTCCGGGCCACCGCTCTCCTCGTCGGCCGAAGCCTGCTCCTCCTTCTGCGCCGCGGGCGTCGCACCCGGCTGGGGCTCGGCCACCGCGACCCGCGCGGGACGGATGGTCCGCTCCCCGATCCGGTAACCCGGCTGAAGGATCGCCACACAGGTCGTCTCGGTGACATCCGGTGCGTACGAGTGCATCAGGGCCTCGTGGACCGTCGGGTCGAAGGGCTCGCCCTCCTTGCCGAACTGCTGGAGACCCATCTTGGCGGCGACCGTCTCCAGCGATTCGGCCACCGACTTGAAGCCGCCGACCAGCTCGCCGTGGTCACGGGCGCGACCGATGTCGTCGAGGACGGGCAGGAGCTCGGTCAGGAGCTGCGCGACGGCGATCTCCTTGACCGTGATCCGGTCCCGCTCCACCCTGCGGCGGTAGTTCTGGTACTCGGCCTGGATCCGCTGGAGGTCCAGGGTGCGCTCGTTGAGCGCGGTACGGACCTGGTCCAGCTGGGCCGTCAGACCCGCCTGGGCGGTGCTGTTCTGTGCTGTGTCCCCGGCCGGGGCCGCCCCCTCCTCCGCAGAGGGGGAGGCGGCCTGCGCCGCGTCTTCGGGTGTGGCACCGGAGGGGACGTCAGGCTTCTCCTCGAAGCCCGGGGTCTCCTCCGACATCAGGCAGCGCCGCCCTTCTGGTCCTTCTCGTCGTCGACGATCTCGGCGTCGACCACGTCGTCGGCCTCATCGGCCTTGGCCTGCCCGGCACCTGCCTCGCCGGCACCGCCCGCGGCCTGCGCGTCCGCGTACATGGCCTGGCCGAGCTTCTGCGAGACCGCCGCGACCTTCTCGGTGGCGGTGCGGATCTCCGCGGTGTCCTCGCCCTTGAGCTTCTCCTTGAGCTCGGTCACCGCCGTCTCGACCTCGGTCTTGATCTCGCCCGGGACCTTCTCCTCGTTGTCCTTGAGGAACTTCTCGGTCTGGTAGACGAGCTGCTCGGCCTGGTTGCGGGTCTCGGCGGCCTCGCGGCGGCGGTGGTCCTCCTCCGCGTACTGCTCGGCCTCCTGGCGCATCCGGTCGACCTCGTCCTTGGCGAGCGAAGAACCGCCGGTGACGGTCATCTTCTGCTCCTTGCCCGTGCCGAGGTCCTTCGCGGTCACGTGCATGATGCCGTTGGCGTCGATGTCGAAGGACACCTCGATCTGCGGGACACCGCGCGGGGCCGGCGGGAGGCCGGTCAGCTCGAACATGCCGAGCTTCTTGTTGTACGCGGCGATCTCGCGCTCGCCCTGGTAGACCTGGATCTGCACGGACGGCTGGTTGTCCTCGGCCGTCGTGAAGATCTCGGAGCGCTTGGTCGGGATCGTGGTGTTGCGCTCGATCAGCTTGGTCATGATGCCGCCCTTGGTCTCGATACCGAGGGACAGCGGAGTCACGTCGAGGAGCAGTACGTCCTTGACCTCACCCTTGAGCACACCGGCCTGGAGGGTGGCACCGATGGCCACGACCTCGTCCGGGTTCACACCCTTGTTGGCCTCCTTGCCGCCGGTCAGCTCCTTGACGAGCTCGGCGACGGCGGGCATACGGGTCGAACCACCGACGAGGACCACGTGGTCGATCTCGGAGAGCTGGATGCCCGCGTCCTTGATCACGTTGTGGAACGGAGTCTTGCAGCGGTCCAGCAGGTCGGCCGTGAGCTGCTGGAACTGGGCGCGCGTGAGCTTCTCGTCCAGGTGCAGCGGGCCCTCGGCGGACGCCGTGATGTAGGGCAGGTTGATCGTCGTCTCGGTCGAGGACGAGAGCTCGATCTTCGCCTTCTCGGCGGCCTCACGCAGACGCTGGAGCGCCATCTTGTCCTTGGACAGGTCGACGCCGTGACCGTTGGCGAACTGCTTCACCAGGTAGTCGACGACGCGCTGGTCCCAGTCGTCACCACCGAGGTGGTTGTCTCCGTTGGTGGCCTTCACCTCGACGACACCGTCGCCGATCTCCAGCAGCGAGACGTCGAAGGTACCGCCACCGAGGTCGAAGACCAGGATGGTCTGGTCGTCCTTGTCGAGGCCGTAGGCGAGAGCGGCGGCCGTCGGCTCGTTGACGATGCGCAGGACGTTGAGGCCCGCGATCTCACCGGCCTCCTTGGTGGCCTGGCGCTCGGAGTCGTTGAAGTACGCCGGGACGGTGATCACCGCGTCGGTGACCTTCTCGCCCAGGTAGGACTCGGCGTCACGCTTCAGCTTCTGCAGGATGAACGCGGAGATCTGCTGCGGGTTGAAGTTCTTCCCGTCGAGCTCGATCTTCCAGTCCGTACCCATGTGGCGCTTCACGGACCTGATGGTCCGGTCCACATTGGTGACCGCCTGACGCTTGGCGACCTCGCCGACCAGCACCTCACCGTTCTTGGCGAAGGCGACGACGGACGGCGTGGTCCTGGCGCCCTCGGCGTTGGTGATGACGGTGGGCTCGCCGCCCTCCAGAACGCTGACGACGGAGTTAGTCGTGCCCAGGTCGATGCCGACCGCACGTGCCATTTCGATTCCTCCATAGGACTTGAGTGCAACTCACTCAAGGATGCACCACCCGCCTCAGAGAGTCAACAGACCTGAGTCGACATGACTCAACTATGGTGCGCGCCGGGACGTCCCGCGCCTGCCCCGGCGCGGCCTGCGCACAGCTCCACCATCACCGTGCCATGGTTCTCGCCGAAGCACCCGAAAAGATGACAGAACGGACAGTGGGAGTCAGGTGAGACCCAGGTGAGAGCCATGCACCCGGTGCAGCCCAAGCGACTTCTCGACCTGCTTGCCGGCACCGCACTGCTGGCCATCACCGCACCCCTGCTGGTCGCCGCCGCCTGCGCCGCGGTGCTGCTGCGGCGCCCCGGAGGTGCGTATGTACACGAGACCAGAGCAGGGCTGCACGGGCGGCGCATCGTCATCCGCTCCCTGCGCACCCGCCGCTTCCGGCTCGATCTGCTGTCCCGGCTGCCACACGTCGTACGCGGCGAACTGTCCCTGGTCGGCCCGGCCGCACTGGCGCCCGACCACCCACGCGCGGCGGCGCCCTGGCGGCAGACGGTCAAACCGGGCCTGACGGGACTCGCACAGCTCGCCCGGCACTCCACCATGCCCTGGTACGAGGCCGCGCTCCTCGACCAGCACTATGTGGAGCACCATGGGATGGGACTCGACCTGGTCATCCTGCTGCGCACCCCCGGCGGGATGCGCCACCGCGGCCCGGCGCGCTCCGGACGGCGGCGGGTCAGGCGGCGCTCACAGCGGCGCCCCGCCCCTACGTACTCAGGGTGACCTGAGCGACGCAGATCACCGCGTGCGCAACTACAGTGCGGCGGAATATCTGGGTAGTCTCAGCACGGACTAAATAAGTTACCGCTTAGTAGGCATCAGCGTCTGGTAAGCGCCGGATTCCCCACCTCGCAGGCCCGAGGAGCCCCACATGCAACTCGCCGCGATCATCGTGTCGCTGGTTCTGATCGTGGTAGGCGTGGCCCTGTTCGGCCGCGCCATCATCAAGATCTACAACTTCCTGCGGCTCGGCCAGAACGTGCCCGCGGGCACCCGCACCGACAACCCGTACCAGCGCACCGTCACCCTGGTCCGGGAGTTCGTCGGACACACCCGGATGAACCGCTGGGGCATCGTCGGCGTCGCGCACTGGTTCGTGGCGGTGGGCTTCCTCACTCTGCTGCTGACGATCGTCAACGCCATCGGCCAGCTCTTCCAGGCCGATTGGATCCTGCCGGTCATCGGCGACTGGGCGCCGTACAACGTCTACGTCGAGTTCATGGGCACGATGACGGTGCTCGGCATCCTCGTGCTGATCGTGATCCGCCAGCTGAGCAAGCCGGACAAGCCGGGCCGCAAGTCCCGCTTCGCCGGCTCCAACTTCGGCCAGGCGTACTTCGTCGAAGCCGTCATCCTCATCGTCGGCGTCTGCATCTTCATGCTGCACGCGCTGGAGGGCGCGCAGCACCACGTGGAGGGCTACGAGGCCTCGTTCTTCATCTCGTACCCGGTGGTGTCGTGGCTGGAGGGCATGGACGTCTCCACGCTCCAGAACCTCACCTACTTCTTCGCGGGCCTGAAGATCGCGACCTCCTTCATCTGGATGATCACGGTCTCCCTCAAGACCGACATGGGCGTGGCCTGGCACCGCTTCCTCGGCTTCCCGAACATCTGGTTCAAGCGCAACGCGACCGGTGAGACCTCGCTCGGCGCACTGCTGCCGATGACCTCCGCCGGCAAGCCGATCGACTTCGAGGACCCGGGCGAGGACGACGTCTTCGGCGTCAGCCAGGTGGAGCAGTTCTCCTGGAAGGGCATCCTCGACTTCTCGACCTGCACCGAGTGCGGTCGCTGCCAGTCGCAGTGCCCCGCGTGGAACACCGGCAAGCCGCTCTCCCCGAAGCTGCTCATCATGTCGCTGCGCGACCACGCGCACGCCAAGGCGCCGTATCTGCTCGCGGGCGGCGGCAAGACCATGGAGGGCGAGGAGAAGGCCACCGAGGAGCAGCTCAAGGACGTCCCGGCCGCGGCCCTCGCCGAGGCCGAGCGCCCGCTGATCGGCACCGCCGAGGAGAACGGCGTCATCGACCCGGACGTGCTGTGGTCCTGCACCACCTGCGGTGCGTGCGTGGAGCAGTGCCCGGTCGACATCGAGCACATCGACCACATCGTCGACATGCGCCGCTACCAGGTGATGATCGAGTCCGCGTTCCCGTCCGAGGCGGGCACGATGCTCAAGAACCTGGAGAAGAAGGGCAACCCCTGGGGCCTGGCCAAGAAGCAGCGTCTCGAGTGGACCAAGGAGGTCGACTTCGAGATCCCGGTGGTCGGCAGGGACGTCGAGGACCTCACCGAGGTCGACTACCTGTACTGGGTCGGCTGTGCCGGCGCCCTGGAGGACCGCGCCAAGAAGACCACCAAGGCCTTCGCGGAGCTGCTGCACATCGCGGGCGTCAAGTTCGCGATCATGGGCGGCGAGGAGAAGTGCACCGGTGACTCGCCGCGCCGCCTCGGCAACGAGTTCCTGTTCCAGCAACTCGGCGCGGAGAACGTCGCGATGCTGAACATGGCGTTCGGCGAGGACGACGAGGACGACGCGACCAGGAAGCCGAAGTCGGCGAAGAAGATCGTCGCGACCTGCCCGCACTGCTTCAACACCATCGCGAACGAGTACCCGCAGCTCGGCGGCGAGTACGAGGTCATCCACCACACCCAGCTGCTCCAGCACCTCATCGACGAGGGCAAGCTGGTCCCGGTGACGCCGGTCGAGGGTCTGATCACGTACCACGACCCCTGCTACCTGGGCCGCCACAACAAGGTCTACACCCCGCCGCGCGAGATCATCGCCAAGGTGCCGGGCCTGCGGAACGAGGAAATGCACCGCCACAAGGAGCGCGGCTTCTGCTGTGGCGCCGGTGGTGCCCGCATGTGGATGGAGGAGCGGATCGGCAAGCGCATCAACACCGAGCGGGTGGACGAGGCGCTGTCGCTGAACCCGGACATCGTGTCCACCGCCTGCCCGTTCTGCCTGGTCATGCTCACGGACTCCGTGAACGGCAAGAAGAACGACGGCAAGGCCAAGGAGAGCCTCCAGGTCGTGGACGTGGCGCAGCTGCTCCTCGACTCCGTCAGGACGCCGGTCGACCCGGCGGGCGAGGCGGAGGCGGAGAACGAGCCCGAGCCGGAACCGGTGAAGTGACCACGGCGTCGTTTGTTCCGTAGCACGGAAGCGGCCGGACCTGCCTCGGGGGCCGGGGCCGCCCCCCGGGCCTGTTTAAGGTTTAGGGGGTTACGCGAATAAACTGTGACCAGGACCCAGCCAGACCCCCCCAGAAAC